>JAIXTB010000328.1 GCA_027484385.1 Neisseriaceae bacterium
AATGCTGCAGCTGCGCGAACAAACCCAGGCGCTACGCGAGCGTGCTGCCATCGGCCTGCACGCCCTGGAGCACCTGCAATACGGCGTGGCCGGGCTGGGCGAAGAGGGCGAGCTGCGCTATGCCAACCGCCAGGCCGAGGCCCTGCTACCGCAGCTGGCAGACGACGTCAGGCCCAGCGGCCTGCAGCGCGATGGGCAGCTGTACCGGCTGCTACAACAATGCCGGCTACTGGGCCATGCCGTGAGCTACCGTCAGCCGCAAGCCAGTGGCGCACTGCACTGCCTGCTGTTGCCGGTGAGCCGCAGCGTCATGTGGCTACCGGAAACCGACTGGGAAAGCTGTCACACCCGCTATCTGCTTATCCTCAACCATACCCGCCAGCAACGGGTGGCCCCGGCCAGCCAGCTGCGCGAGCTGTTTGGCCTCAGCCCCGCCGAGGCCCGGCTGGCGCACGCGCTGGGCAGCGGCCAAACAGTAGAACACTACGCTGCGGCCAACTGCGTCTCGGTGAATACCGTGCGCACCCAGCTGCGCCAGGTGCTGGAGAAAACGGGGGAAAGCCGCCTGCCCGACCTGATCCGCATGCTGATGCTGATCCCCCCGCTGTAAGCGCGCGGGCAAGGTCCGGCACAGGGTTGGCCGCAATAATCTACAAGCGCACGGCGGTGATTTGCGCTATCAGTAAGGCATGACTACCGCCGCCTCCACCATCCGCTACTGGCAAACCCCGCTGCTGCCCGGGGTGGAGCTATGCCGCGCGCGCCATCTGGATTTCAGCTACGGCCGCCACGTGCACCTAGACTACCACATCGGCCTGGTGCAGTTCGGCGGCCAGCGCTTTATCCACAAGGGCAATAGCCACGCGCTGGTGGCCGGCACGTTGTCCACCGTGAACCCGGACGAGGTGCACGACGGCCTGAGCCTGCTGCCGGAAGGCTACGAGGTACGCGTGTTTTCGCTGCCGCCAGCCCAGCTGGCCGCGCTGCTGCCGCAGGCGGAAAACCGTTTTTTTGCCACACCGCTACTGGCCCGGCCCGACCTGTATGCCGGCTTTGCCCGCCTGCACACCTGGCTGGAGCAGCCCGCCACCGACCCGCTGCAAGCCGAAGAAGAAGCACTGCGCCTGCTGGCCACACTGTTCAGCCTGCCAGGCCAGCCACACCGCTTGTCTACGCCACAGCTGCAACAGCTGCGCGACTACCTGATGGCGCAGCTGGACGCCCGTCACACGCTGGAAGACCTCGCCACCCAGCTGGGGCTAAGCCGCTTTGCCTTCTTGCGCCAGTTCAAACAGCGTACCGGCATTACCCCGTATGCCTGGCTCAAACGCCTGCGGCTGGAGCAGGGCAAAAAGCTGCTGGCCAGCGGCCTGGCGGTCAGCGAGGTGGCGCTGGCGGTGGGCTTTTTTGACCAGAGCCATTTTCACCATGGCTTTCGCCTGGCCTACGGCCTGACCCCGGCACAGTTCCGCCAGCAGATGACGGGCAGCCGGCCCTAATGCGACCCCGGCAACGGGGCACGCGGGCGCACCGGTACCACGACCCAGCCCGGCTCCGGCGGCGGGGTGTTGGCCGGCGCCACAGGTAACACATACCAGCCCTGTTGCGCTGGCGCGGCGGCTGGCTGCACATACCACGGCGGGGCATGGCCGCTGCGCCAGGCCGCCGACGAGGCGGTTTCCACGGTATGGCCCTTGGCCACCATGCACTGCTGGTACGCCAGGTTGTACTGGTATTGCTGGCGTGCCTCGTCATCCTGGCTGGCGCGCTGCCCGGACACCACACCCGCCAGCAAACCCGCCACCGCACCGTTGGCCGCAGCTTGCCGGTGACCGCCTAGCAGCGCACCGGTTGCGGCACCGATCAGCGTGCCGGCTACGGCGCTGCCGGCCAATACGGGCGCGCCAGCCTGGCCACCCTGGGCCGCGGCGTGGCGGCGGCAGCGTGGTTCATCCAGCAAGAATTGTTCGAAGCTTTGGCGCTTGCCCGGCATCACGCTCACCGTGGGTACCCGTGCGGGCGGCGGTACCGTGGCAGTGCAGGCAGCCAGCAGCGCTACCGGCCAGAGCATGGGTAAAACGGCGTTCATGATGTGTCTCCTGCGGCATCGCCAGCCAGACAGTGTGCAGCGCCGGTGTATCGGCAGTTTGTCTGCCTGGCATACAACCGGAAACATGCGGCTACACAAGCCCGCGGCCAGCGTGCAATGGTTTACAAGCCAAGGGCACCACGCGGCTTGCACACTGGGTACCTTGACTGAACCGTGGAACACACCATGCCTGCCGAACTGTTTTTTACCCTGGGTGCGCTGCACCTGGTGATGCTGGCCAGCCCCGGCCCCGACTTTGCGCTGATGCTGCGCACCTGCCACGATCGCGCGCTGGCGCTGGGCGCGGCAGTAGGCATTGCGCTGGCGATCCTGCTGCACAGCTTGCTGAGCCTCACCGGCATCAGCCTGCTGGTGGCCAGTGCGCCGTGGCTATTCAATGCCATCAAACTGGCGGGCGCGCTGTATCTGGGCTGGCTGGCCTGGGGGGCGCTGCAGGCGGTACGGGCGGGCGCGGGTGGCGGCCAGCACGGCGGCCGCCGTGGCCAGGGCAGCCTGGGGCAGGGGGTACGCATGGGGCTGGCGACCAACCTGCTGAACCCCAAAGCCCTGGTGTATTTCATGGGCTTGCTGGCGGCCATGGTGTCGCCACAGGTCGGCATGGGCAGCCGGGCGCTGCTGGCGGCCGAGCTTTGCCTGCTGTCGCTGCTGTGGTTTGGCGTGCTGGCACTGTGTTTGTCCACCCCGCGCGCGCAGGCTTTGCTGGCGCGCAGCCAGCGGGCAGTCAATGCGGTGACGGCGCTGCTGTTTGGCCTGGTAAGCATCGCCATCCTGCTGGAGCTGGCCGGCGGGCTGCCCGGGGTGGGCTAAGCCGCACCCGCGGCCAACCGTTGCCAGCCAGGCCTGCCATGACAAGCTGCCACTATCGAACCGGCACACAGGCTTGCCGCCAGGCCATGCTGGCCAAATAATGGGTGCCCACCATCACGCGGCCACGCCGCCCGGGCCCCTCCATGTATAGCGATGACGACCTGAACGCCGCCGTAAATGCCGGCATCTTCAGCCAGGATGCCGTGCGCGACTTCCGCAGCCTGGTAGCACAGCGCCAGCACACCGTGCTGGCGGATGAAGAACACTTCCGCCTGCTGTCCGGCTTTAACGATATTTTTGTGGTGATCGCCTGCATCCTGCTGCTGGGCTCGGTCGCCTGGCTGGGCAGCCTGCTGGCACCCGCCGCCGGTGCCGTGGCGGTAGCCGCCGTGGAGTGGGGGCTGGCCGAGTACTTTGTCCGCCGCCGCCGCATGGCGCTGCCAGCCATTGCCCTGCTGGGCGCGTTTGTGGCGGCCTGCCCGGTGGCCATCCTCGCGCTGCTGGGGCAGGCAAACCGGCCGGACGAGCTGATGGTGCTGGCCGGCGGCAGCAGTGCCGCGCTGGCGGCCTGGCTGCACTGGCGACGCTTTCGCGTACCGCTCACCGTGGCCGCCGGTACCTGCGCACTACTGGTGATGGTCATTGGCCTGCTGATCAGCGCCATGCCGGGCCTGCGGCTGTACGCCGCACCCATGATACTGGCCGGTGGCGTGGCCACCTTTGCGCTGGCCATGTACTGGGACCGACAAGACCCGGCGCGCCTGCAGCGCCAGTCCGACGTAGCCTTCTGGCTGCACCTGCTGGCTGCGCCGCTGATGGTGCATTCTTTCTTTGACATGCTGGGCATTTTGCAAGGCACCGCCGGGCTGCCGGCACTGGTGGTGGTGCTGGGGCTGTACGGGCTGTTTGCCCTGGTATCGCTGGCCATCGACCGCCGCGCGCTGATGGTGTCGGCGCTGGCCTACGTGCTGTACGCCTTTAGCCACCTGCTGCAAACCGCGGGCCTGGCGGCCGATGGCTTTGCCGTGGCCGGCCTGCTGATCGGTGGCGGCCTGCTCACCTTGTCTGCTTTTTGGCAACACTGCCGCCGCGCCTTGCTGCCGCGCCTGCCCACCGGGCTGGTACGTGGCCTGCCACCGCTGAAATAGGCACGATCATGCGCAAGCTTTGGCAACGCCTGTGGCGCGACCCGGCCACCCGCTGGCCACTGCAAATGCTGTTGGTGCTGCTACTGCTGATGCTGGTGGTGTGGCTGTTCGAGCTGGACGCCCCGGTGGGCTACCAGCAGCCGCTACCCACCGCCGGCAGCGTGGCCACCTAGGCCTGCGCGGCAGAGGACAAAGCCGGTGCAACTGGGGTAGGGTACAGGCTTGCCCATGACAGGAGCTTGCCATGCCAGGTCCCGCCCGCGCCGGCGCGCTGATCTACGCCCGCCATCTGCCACAGTTGGCCGCCTTCTACCAGCAGCTACTGGGGATGCAGCTGCTGCACGGCGATGCCGAGCACCAGGTGCTGGCCAACGCCGACTTCCAGCTCATCGTGCACGCCATGCCGCCGCAGATTGCGGCCAAGGTGCACATCGACACTCCGCCGCAACCGCGTAGCGAACAAGCCATCAAGCTGTTCTTTACCGTGGCCAGCCTGGCCGACGCCGCACAGTTGGCCGCAACACAGGGCGGGGCGCTGTACCGCGAACGCTACCAGGGGCCTGGCTTTACCGTGTGCAACGGCCACGACCCGGAGGGCAATATCTTCCACCTGCGCGAAAACCACGCCGCGCAAGCCAGCCAGGAGCCCACATGCAACTAGACAACATCCCCTTCGGCACCACCGACTGGGCCACCATCCCGCGTACCGAACACCCCGGCGAAAGCGGCACCGCCTGGTGGCGCACGGCACAGTTCGGCGCCATCCGGGTACGCATGGTGGAGTACAGCCCCGGCTATCTGGCCGACCACTGGTGCCACAAAGGCCACATCTTGCTGTGCCTGAGCGGCGAGCTGCATACCGAGCTGGCAGACGGCCGCCGCTTTGTGCTGACACCCGGCACCAGCTACCAGGTAGCCGACCACGCCGAGCCGCACCGCTCGTCCACGCCGGTGGGCGCCACGCTGTTTATTGTCGATTAAGCCGCAAAGGTGCAGCGCCCGCTGCGGCCAACCTTGTACAGAAAAACCATGTCATCCACAGCAGACCTGATCACCCGCCACTGGGCGCTGGCCAATGCCCGCGACTGGGCGGCGTTTGCCAGCACACTGCACCCCGGCATCGAATACCGCGTGCCGCAAACGCGCGAGCTGATTCGCGGCATCGACGCCTTCGTCGCCTTTTACGCCACCTACCCGGGCAGCTGGACGGTGGCCATCACGCGGCTGATCGCCGACGGCGACAGCGCCGTGACCTCCACCGCGTTCCACGTGGAACAGCACACGCTGACCGGCATCGCCTTTTTTACGCTGAAAGACGGTCTGATCTGGCGCATAGAAGACTGGTGGCCGGAAAACTACAGCCCGCCCGCGCGGCGGGTGGCAGTGGAACGCTACTAAGCATGCGCTGCCTTGCACGCTACCTGTGGGCCGCCCCCGCCAGCGCCGTCGGCCTGCTGCTGGCGCTGCCGCTATGGCTGGCCGGTGGCCGCGCACAGCGGGTAAACGGCGTGCTGGAGGTGGCCGCCCCGCCGTGGTGCCCGCTCGCCCGGCTGCCGTTTTGCGCCATCACCCTGGGCCATGTGGTCGTGGGCATCAGCCCGGCGGTGCTGGCGCACTGGCGGCAACACGAGCATATCCATGTGCGCCAGTACGAGCGCTGGGGCAGCCTGCTGCTATTGGCCTACCCGGCGGCCAGCCTGTGGCTGTGGCTGCGCGGGCGGCGGCCATACGTGGATAACCCGTTCGAGCGCGAGGCGCGTGGCGAAACACGGCAGCGGGCACGCCGCAGGTGAAAGCGCGGCCAACTGCGCCTAAAATGCCGCCTTCACTTAGCGGGAGGCCGCCATGAGCGACAGCGTAACAATCGAAGACATCATCGTGGGCGAGGGCAAAGCCGCCGAGCGCGGCGCGCTGATTACCGCGCACTACACCGGCTGGCTGGAAGACGGCACCGAGTTCGACAGCTCGCAGCACAAGGGGCAGCCGTTCGAGTGCATTCTCAGCAACAAGCGCGTGATCCAGGGCTGGATCCTCGGCCTGGCCGGCATGCGCGTGGGCGGCAAGCGCAAGCTGTGGGTACCGGCAGCGCTGGCCTACGGCGAGCGCCAGGTGGGCGACATGATCCCGCCCAACAGCAACCTGCTGTTCGAAATCGAGCTGCTCAGCGTGCTGACGCGCGACGACTAAGCCACCGCGGCAACCTGCAGCAAAGCGCCGGGCTGATGCGGCAATCCAGTACAGGTCATTGATTTTGCTGGCCTGATGCACTTGAAACCTGCCTGCCCGGCAGCATCTGCATGGCATCCCCCACCGGAGATTGCCATGTCTGCCTACCAGCTCGCCCAGCTCAATATCGCCACCTTGCTGGCACCGCTCGACTCACCGCCGCTGCACGACTTTGTGGCCAACCTTGAGCGCATCAATGCGCTGGGCGAGGCCTCGCCCGGTTTTGTGTGGCGGCTAAAAGACGAGGGCGGCGACGCTACTGCCTTCCGCCCGTTTGGCGACGAGGTCATCGTGAACATGTCGGTGTGGGACAGCATCGATACGCTGGCCGACTTTGCCTACCGCAGCGAACACGTGGATTTCTTCCGCCGCCGCCGCGAGTGGTTTGCCCGCATGGACACCCCCGCCCAGGTGCTGTGGTGGGTGCCGCACGGCCACCGCCCCACGCTGGCAGAGGCCGCCGCCCGGCTGGCGCAGCTGGCACAACACGGCCCCAGCCCGACCGCGTTTACCTTTGCCCGCCGCTTTGATGCGCCTATCGGCTAAGGTTGGCCGCACGCCACCCCACATGCCATGATGCCGTATCCATAGCGCAGGGATACCGCCATGCAGATTCGCCCGTTTACCGACACCGATACCGACGCCGTCATCGCCCTGTGGCAGGCCTGCGGCCTGACACGGCCGTGGAACGACCCGCTACGCGACATCCAGCGCAAGCTCACCGTGCAGCGCGAGCTGTTTCTGGTGGGTGAGGCGGATGGCCGGCTGGTGGCCAGCGCCATGGCCGGCTACGACGGCCAC
>JAIXTB010000301.1 GCA_027484385.1 Neisseriaceae bacterium
CCACGGCCGCATCCTGTACCGCCTTCACCACCTCGGGGTGGGCGTGGCCCAGGATGGCCGGGCCCCAGCTGCCTACGTAGTCCAGGTACTGCTTGTCGTCGGCGTCCCAGAAGTAGGCCCCTTCGGCGCGCTTCACGAAGCGCGGGGTACCGCCTACCTGACCAAAGGCACGCACCGGCGAATTCACGCCTCCGGGGATTACCTGCTTGCCACGTTCAAACAGCTCGAGATTGCGGGACATCGTATTCCTTTCTGGCGGCGTCACACGCCGCACGGGCTAATGGGGCATCGGGCAGCGCACGCTACCCGGCAAAATCCTGTCGGTCAGGATACGGCAACATCGCGGCGCAGACGTTGACCTGTATCCAGCCGCCGCAGCACAGTCCTGGCCATGGCGGCGCCGCGCCCTGCAACGGGCGTCTGTTATCAAGGGCAGGATTGTCCGGCAAATCGGCGCGCAAGGCCACCACCGGGCAGAAACGCAGCGTTCGGTGCGCTAGCGGCCTAGCCCGCGGCGGGCAGCAAGGCCAGCAGCGGCACCAGCTCGGCGCTGGAGGTTGGCCGCACCACGCGGCCCAGCTCTACACCACCGTGCAGCAGGATCAGCGTGGGCCACAACTTCACACGAAAAGTACGCCCCAGCCGCCGCCCGGCACCGTCTTCCACCTTGATGTGTTGCCACTGCGGCGCCTGTTGCAGCAGCTGTTCGATAGCCGGCTGTGCCGCCTGGCAATGCGGGCACCAGCCCGCGCCAAACTCCAGCAAAACAGGGCCGGGAAGGGCATCCAGCGCGGCGCGGTCGGGGGCGTCGGGGGAATAGCTAGCGAGGTAGGGCATGGAGGGCTCCGCAAACAGTACAGGCCACAAGGTAGCGCAGAGGCAGCGGCAATGCACGCCTGCACACCCTGCGGCCAACCCGCCTGAAAGGCTGCAACCTACTTCTGCAGCATCAGCCACAGCCCCGTCAGGCTCAGCCCGGCGCCCGCCAGCCGTGGCCAGGACAGGGTTTCACGGAACAGCCAGTAACCCAGCGGCAGCAATAGCAGGGTACTCAGCGCCGTGCTGCTCAGCCCGGCCACGCCCATACTGCCGCCCGCACGGTAAGCCAGCAGGAAACCCAGCTCGATACCGAGAATGCCCAGCGCCACGCCGGCGCTGCTCCAGTCCAGTGCGCCCAGCTGGCGGCTGCCAGCCACAAAGGGCAGCGCCACCAGGCACACCAGCATGGCCAGGCCGTAGCTGATGGCCAACGTCAGGAAGGGGTTGATCCCGGCCGGGATCTGCTTGATGGACAGGTGATAAACAATCGAGCCGGCAACGGCCAGCAACAGGGCAGCCAGATACATGGTGCACTCCGGTAAAGGGGAAGATAGCCCATGCTAGCGGCCAACCCTGGCTATAGGTAGACTGCCATTTTCGAGCACAATCATAAGCAAGGCTTATAACCATGGACCTCGACACCAGCCTGCTGCGCAGCTTTGTCAGCATCGTGAACCACGGCAGCATCAACCGCGCGGCACAACAGCTCAACAAGACCCAACCGGCGCTGAGCCTGCAGCTGCGCAAGCTGGAGCAGTTGCTGGGCAATAGCCTGCTACAGCGCAGCACGCGCGGCGTGGTGCTGACTGCCGCTGGCGAGCGCCTGCTGCCGCACGCCCGCCGCCTGCTGGCACTGACCGACGGCATGACCGGCCAGTACGCCAGCGCCGACGCCGACAGCGCGCCGCTGCGCATCGGCTTGCTGGAAGACCTGGCCGGCAGCTGCCTGCCGCAGGTGTTGGCAGATTTCGCCGCCCATCAGCCCGGCCTGCGGCTATCGGTGCAGCTGGGGCTGAGCGACGGGCTGTTCCCGGCGCTGGCGCAAGGCGAGCTGGACATCATGGTGTGCACCCCCAGGCCGCCACAGCCGGCGGCGATGGTGGCCGACGAAACCCACGGCTGCCCGCTGCACTGGTACGCCGACCGCTATTTCACGCTGCCGGACGGCGCGCTACCGCTGGTGATGTTTGCGCCGCCGTGCAGCTGGCGCGACCGCATGCTGGCGGCGCTGGACCAGGCCGGCCAGCCGTGGCGCATCGTGTTTGAAAGCGCCAGCCTGCCGGCGGTACAGGCGGCGGTACGCGCGGGCCTGGGCGTGGCCGGCCTGCTGCCGGATACCGCGCCGCCAGACAGCATCGTACTGCGCCACCCGCGCCTGCCCGCGCTGGGTACCGTGCCGCTGGCGGTGTACCGGCCGCCGGGCAGCCAGCACCCGCAGGCGCGCGCGCTGGCCACGCTGTTTGGCCGCGCCTTGGCCGCCATCGGCCAACCTGTGCCTGAACAGCAGGCATGAAAAAGCCGCCAGCCCACAGGGGTGGCGGCCTGTTTGCCAAAGCCGCTTACCAGCGGCTAAACGGATTCTTTGACAGGTAGGCGTTGGTAAAGCGGCCGTCGAAGGTGACTTCTTCGCCCAGCCAGGCCGGTTTGTCGAATGCGGTGTCTTCCGACGGCAGCTCGATCTCGGCCAGCACCAGACCGGCGTTTTCACCGAAGAACTCGTCCACTTCCCATACAAAGCCACCCATGTCGATGCGGTAGCGCAGCTTGTCCACCACCATCGGGCACATGGCGTCCATGATGGTTTGTGCCTCGGCCACCGGAATGGGGTATTCGAACTCGTGGCGGCTGATCTCGCTGATCTGGCCTTTCAGCGTGAGCCAGGCCTGATCGCCCACCACGCGCACGCGCACGGTGCGTTCTTTTTCTACCGACAGGTAACCCTGCCGGTAGCGCACGCCTTCGGCCAGGCCACGCCAGGCCTCACCGTTCACACGGTA
This sequence comes from Neisseriaceae bacterium, assembly GCA_027484385.1. GTDB lineage: Bacteria > Pseudomonadota > Gammaproteobacteria > Burkholderiales > Chromobacteriaceae > Vogesella. The sequence continues at coordinate 2,817 of JAIXTB010000301.1, forward strand.
ACGGCGTTCAATTTCCACTGCCATGGGATTCCTCTTTCTTGATAGGGCGGGCCGGGGCTTTCAGGCGCCAGTCGGCCTCGCGGTATGGGTAGACGTCTTGCGGCCAACGGGCGTCCAGCCGGTACACATGCCAGGGCTGGCCTGGCTGCAGGCGGCCGCCTTTGAGCGCATCGCTGTAGTCGCTGCGCGCAGCAATCACGCTGCAGTACGCCTTGGTGCCGGGGTAGTGGCCATCGCTGGCGCGCTGCAGGCCGGGTGGTACCTGGCCGGGTAACAGCTTGCCCGGCAGGGCAGCGGTGGTAGCCGCCGGGGTATCGCCCCAGTCAGTGCCGGACAGCACAAACACGCCGTCGGTACAGTCGTCGCGCTGGCAGCCGGCCAGCAGGGTGGCCAGTATTACGGGAAGCAGCAGTTTCATCAGAACGGTTTCACGATCACAAGAATCAGCACCGCCAGCAGCACCAGCACCGGCAGCTCGTTAAAGAAGCGGAACCACACGTGGCTGCGCGTGTTTTGCCGGGCGATAAAATCGCGCTGCAGCTTGAAGCAGTAGCCGTGATAGGCAATCAGGCCGACCACCAGTGTGAGCTTGGCGTGCAGCCAGCCGCCGCTTACGCCGTAGCCCAGCCACAGTACCAGGCCCAGCGCCATGGCCAGCACGCCCAGCGGCGTCATGAAACGCAGCAGCTTGTGCGACATCAGCAGCAGGCGGTCGTACTCGGCACCTGGCGCGGCCATGGCCAGGTTCACAAACAGCCGCGGCAGGTAAAACAGGCCGGCAAACCACGAGATGACAAAAAACAGGTGAAACGCCTTGATATACAAGTAGGCCATGGTCACAGTCCGTACGCGGTGCGTACTTTCTTGGGGAGTTTGGAAAGCACCAGCCGGTGCGATGCGGCCAACCCTGCCTGCAAATCGGCCAGACTCAGCGCGGCGGTATCGCCCACGCTGATCCAGTGCGCCCGCGCCAGATAGGGGGCCGGGCGCACGCCGGGCAGGCCGGACAGCGCCAGAAAATCAGCATCGGCCACCTTGTAGGCCAGCGCGTCGGCCACGAAGGTGGCAAACATCTTGCCTTCCACCTTCAGTACCGTCACGCCGTCCCACAGCAGCTCGCGGCGGGCACCGGGTAGCGCCAGCGCACACGCTTGCAGTTCGGCCAGCCGGGCGGGGGTAAGTTTCACGTGAAACGCTTTATTAACGCTTGGCGGCCTGGTACAGCGGCATGACTTTGGGGATCAGGCGTTGCAGCTCGCCAATACGCGCGTCGCCCGACGGGTGGGTCGACATGAAGCTCGGGCCGCTGTCGCCACCGGCTTGCTTCATTTTTTGCCACAGCGAGACCGAGGCCTGCGGGTTATAGCCGGCACGCGCCATCAGCTCCAGGCCAATGGTGTCGGCTTCGGTTTCCATCACGCGGCTATGCGGCTTGGACAGCGCCACGTCGGTCGCCAGTGCGGCCAACTGCATGGACGTCTGCGACAGCCCGGCCAGCTGGCCCACGATATTCAGGCCGGCCTGCTTGGCGTAGGCCTCGCTCATGCCTTCGCGGCTGTGTTCGCGCAGGGCGTGGGCAATCTCGTGACCAATCACCGTGGCCAGCTCGTCGTCAGTGGTTTTCAGCTTATCGATGAGGCCGGTGTACACCATGATCTTGCCGCCGGCCATGCAGTAGGCGTTCAGCTCGTCCACGCTGGCCACGTTTACCTCCCACTGCCATTTCATGGCGTCCAGGCGGAAGGCACCTACCTGGCGGATCAGACGGTCGGAAATGGCGCGCACACGGCGCGTGGTAGCCGCATTGGCGTTCAGTGCACCAGCCTGTTTGGCCTTGGCCAGCTCCTGGCTATAGGCCAGGGCAGACTGCTGGTCTACCTCTTGCGACGACAGCAGCACGAACTGTTTGCGCTTGACGCCAACCTCGCCGCTGGAGGTAGTGTTGACACAGCCTGCCAGCGTGGCAGCCAGAAGCAGGGCGGTAGCAGTGCGGGTAGCCAGCTTGTTCATGGTGGTTTGCCTTTCAGCTTGCAGAGGGCTCAGAAAGCCATCATTTCAAAGTCGTCCTTGCGGGCATCACAATCGGGGCAGGTCCAGTTCATGGGCACGTCTTCCCACTTGGTACCCGGCGCGATACCGTCTTCGGGGCGGCCTGCCGCTTCGTCGTAGATAAAGCCGCAGATCAGACACATCCAGGTTTGCATAGCGTTAGCCTTTGAAAGAGTAATATGAAGTCATGGGGGCGCGTTACAATCGCCGCGCGGCACACCGCATTGCCCCTATTGTAAATCCAGCTGCGAGAAAAGAGGTCAAGCCTTGAGCCCTGACAACCCGCTCCCCCCCATCGTGCTGACCCTGGCCGGGTCTGACCCTACCGGTGGCGCCGGCATCCAGGCCGATATCCTTACCCTGGCCAGCATGGGCTGCCACCCTTTATCGGTGATTACCGCCATTACCGTGCAGGATACGCGCGGAGTGCAGGATTTCATGGTCATCGACGACGAATGGGTGCTGGACCAGGCCCGCGCCGTGCTGGAAGACATGCCGGTAGCGGCGTTCAAGGTGGGCATGATAGGCAGCATCGACAACGCTGTGGCCATTGCCGAGCTGGCCAGCGACTACCCCGACATCCCGCTGATCTACGACCCGGTACTGGCCAGCGGCCGTGGCGACGAGCTATCGCGCGAGGAGCTGATCCACGTCCTGCGCGACGTGCTGCTGCCGCAAGTTACCGTGCTCACGCCCAATAGCGTGGAAGCCCGCCGGCTGGCGGCCAACGATGACGAAGACGAAGAAAGCCTCAGCCTGGCCGATTGCGCCAAGCGCCTGACGCGGCTGGGCTGCGACTACGTGTTCATCACCGGCACCCACGAAGCCACGCGCGACGTGGAAAACCGCCTGTACGACCTGGCCGGCGAGATTCGCGCCGACACCTGGCCACGGCTGAACGGCAGCTTCCACGGCTCTGGCTGCACGCTGGCGTCGGCCATTGCCGGCCTGGTGGCACGCGGCCTGGCCGTGCCCGAGGCGGTAAAAGAAGCACAGGACTTCACCTGGCAGGCGCTGCGCTACGGCTTTCGCCCCGGCATGGGCCAGTACATTCCAGACCGCCTGTTCTGGGCCAACGACGACGCCAGCGAAGACGATAACAAGGACACCGAGACACCATGATCCGCGGCCTGTACGCCATTACCCCCGATACCGACAACAGCGAACAGCTGATCGAGCAAGTCAGCGCCGCGCTGGACGGCGGCGCACGCATCCTGCAGTACCGTAATAAAGGCAGCGACGCCGTGCGCCGCCTGTGGCAAGCCAACATCCTGAAAAGCCTGGCGCAAAGCCGTGGCGCACTGTTTATCGTGAACGACGACGTCGCCCTGGCCGAAGCCATCCGCGCCGACGGCGTGCACCTGGGGCGCGACGACGACGCCATTGCCGCCGCCCGCGCGCGGCTGGGCGACGGTGCCATCATCGGCGCCAGCTGCTACAACAGCCTGGACCTGGCACGCAGCGCCGTGGCCGCCGGTGCCAACTACGTGGCTTTCGGTGCCGTGTTTGCATCGGGCACCAAGCCCGGTGCCGTGCACGCGCCGCTCTCGCTGTTTGCCGACGCCGCCAGCCTGGGCGTACCGCGCGTGGCCATCGGCGGCATCACCACCGACAACGCCGGCCAGGTGGTGGCGGCCGGTGCCGACGCCATTGCCGTGATCGGCGGCCTGTTCGACGGCGACGGCATCGCCGAACGCGCCGCTACGCTGGCCGCGCTGTACGCCTGAACGGGTGCGGCCAACGTTGGCCGCACGCCTCACACCGCCACGCCGTCCAGCACCAGCAGCAGCTCGTCGATTTCCAGCAAGTGCGTCGCGTCGTGGTCGGCCATGTCGGCCACCAGCTCGGCCAGCGTCAACCGGCGCTGGCCTTCCCACACCGCCACCCGTGCCTGCTCCGCTTCGCTGCAGGTGTGCAGCTGCGCCAGCAGCGCTGCCCGTGCCTGGGCAAAGCCGGCCAGCGCGGCGGCAAAGTCCTGTTGCTGATAGCCGCGCTGCTGCGCCCATTCGCTACCATTCACACCGTGCAGCTCGGCCAGCGGGCTGGCCAGCATGGCGCTGATGCGCGGCAGAAAGGCGTCGCGGTCCAGGTCGCGCAGGTGGCAGGCGTGCTCCAGCGCGCTAAAGGCGGTGCCGGCGGGGCGCTCGCCGCGCCGCGCTGCCGGGATGGTGGCTAGCTTGTCGGCCACGCGCTGCGGCATGGCAGCCAGCTCGGCCAGCAAGGTGGCAAAATCGCGCGCCACCGGCAGCGGCGACCACACCGCGCCGTAGCTAAAGTAGCCGCCCGGCACGCGGCCACGCGGCCGCAGCAGCGCATGGCCGTAGCGGCGCATCACCTCGCCCACCATAGCGCCGCAAAACTGGCGCGCGCTCTGGTCCGCGTCCAGCTCGGGAAAGCAGCGCTGCAGCGTGTGCACGATGGCGGTGACCGCCGGCAGGCCGGCACGCGACAGCGCGGCGTATTCGGTGTAGCGCTGCGGCTGGTCGATGAGCGCTTCCAGCTGGCGGCCCAGCGCGGTCTGGCGGAACTGGTCAAAGCGGTTGTGCATAACAGCCCCTTAAGTAACGTATCGTTTTGATACATTACTTTCAGCCCTTCAGCACCGCAAGCGGCCCGCTGACGGGCTGTGGTTTTATTGCCAGCGCCCAAGGTTGGCCGCAGCGGCTAGCGCGTGCCCCACAGCCGGCGATAGCCACCGTCGGCGTCGTAGTCGGCGGCCTGCTTGTCGGGGTTGAAGCGGCGGCTGCCGCGCGGGTCGGTGCCGCGCCCGGCCAGGTACAGCCAGTTGCCCTGGTTGCTGTACACGTCGTAATCCACCAGCTGCGCTTCGAACCATGCTGCGCCAGCGCGCCAGTCGCCGCGCAGGTCATGAATCAGATAACTGGCCACGTTCTGGCGCAGGCGGTTGGACAGATAGCCGGTTGTGGCCAGCTCGCGCATGCCGGCATCGATAAAAGCATGGCCGGTGCGGCCTTCGCACCAACGCGCAAACGCCTCGTCCGCCATCGGCGCGGGCGGCTGGCCGTGCAGGCCGCCACCCCGGTACAGCCGGGCGCCGTACTGCCGGTGCAGCAGGCGGAAGTAATCGCGCCACAGCAGCTCGAACCACAGCCAGTAGCTGCCGTCGCTAGCCCCGTGCTGCGCCTCGTAGCCCTGCAGCGCGGCGTACAGCGTGCGCGCCGACACACTGCCCAGGGCCAGCCACAACGACCACTTGCTGGAGTAATCCTGCCCGACAAGGCCGTTGCGGGTGGCTTTGTAAGTGCGCGGCAGATCCCGCGCCAGGTATTGCTGCAGATGCGCCAGACCAGCCGCCTCGCCAGCGTGCGCTGCGGGCTGGTGCCAGGGCAGGCTGCTGCGCGGGTCGGGCTCGGCGGCAACGTACGGCAGCGGCTGCCAGTCCACGCCGGCCGGTGGCGGCGGTAGCTGGGCCGGTGCGGCCAACGGGGCAGGCGGGAGGACCGCGGCGGCCTCTACCCGCTGGCGGAAGGCGGTAAAGCTGGCCGGCAGCGCGGCGGGGGCAAACGGCAGGCGGGCCGGGTCCAGCAGCGTGCTCTGCCACACGGTGTCTACCGTTAGCCCGGCCTGGCGCAAGGCGGCCACCTGCGCTTGCTCCTCGGGCGCGGCGATGTCCTCGGCCACGATGTGCTGCACGCCATGGCGCGCCAATAGCGGCGGCAACACCTGTTGCGGCGCGCCGTGCAGCACCAGCAGGCGGCTGCCGCGTGCTTGCAAGGCAGCGTCCAGCGCGGCGATGGCGTCGGCGCGCACCCGTTGCCGCGCCGGTGACAGGCGGGCAAACGGCCACGGTGAGTGCGGCTGCCAGCTGTCGTCGAGGCATACCACCGGCAGCAGGGTGTCGGCCTGCGCCAGCGCCTGGCACAGCGCCGGGTTGTCGCCCAAGCGCAGATCGTGACGGAACCAGTACAGTACGGCGCTCATGACGCGCTCCGCCGCGTGTGGCGGCAGCGGTCGGAGCAGTACTTCACCTCGTCCCACACCGCCTGCCATTTCTTGCGCCAGCTGAACGGGCGGCCACAGGCGGCGCACACCTTGCTGGGCAGGTCGGCTTTCTTGCGCATTTTCATGCTTGCTCTCCTTGCAACGGTGGTGGCGCCGTGATCGCGACCTCAGCCGGGCAGCGGCAGGCCGTGCCCTTCGCAGCGCGCCAGCTGCGGCGGCAGCGCCTCCACCAGAAAATCGATAAAACAACGCACCGCCGGTATCAGGTGGCGGCGCCCGGGAAACGCGGCGTGCAGGATGCCGTCCGGCGTGCGGTAGCCGGGCAGCACGCGCTGCAGGCGGCCGTCGGCCAGCGCGTCGTGGCACACCATCAGCGGCAGTAGCGCCACGCCGCAGCCGGCGATGGCGGCTTCGCGCAGCACCAGCAGGTCGTCGGTCATCAGCCGCGGTTCGGCGATGTCCAGCCGGTATAGCTGACCCACTTCGTCCAGTAGCGGCCATTCGCCACGGCCGTCGGGGCGGCTCATCACCAGCGCCGGCCAGGCGGTGAGGGCGGCCGGGTGTTGCGGCCAACCCTGCGCCGCAATCAGCGCCGGGCTGGCTACCAGCGCGCTTTCGCTTTGCGCCAGCGGCCGCGCCACGATGCTGGCGCTGTCATCCAGCCGCTGCCGTACACGCAGTGCCACGTCGATGCCGTCGTTGATCAGGTCCACGCGGCGGCCGGTTACTTCCAGCACGATGCGCACCTGCGGGTAGCGCGCCATGAAAGCTGGCAGCAGCGGCGCCAGCAGCGTCTTGGCCAGCAACTCCGGGCAACTCACACGCACCAGGCCGCGCGGCTCGGCAGTGTGGCGGGCGATGGTTTCTTCGGCCGCCTCGGCCTCGGCCAGCATGGCTTGGCAGTGGCGGTAGTACTGCGCGCCCACGTCGGTCAGCGCCAGCCGCCGCGTGGTGCGCTGTAGCAGGCGCACGCCGATGCGCGCTTCCAGCTCGGCCACGCGGCGCGACAGCCGCGACTTGGGCACGCCCAGCTGGCGGCTGGCGGCGTTAAAACCACCGTGCTCGACCACCTTGGCAAAAAACAGCAAATCGTTCAGGTCTTGCATCACATTGTCTCGCCAGTGGAACAATGAATCCGATTCTAGCTGTCTAGTGCGCGATTGGTAGCAGATTTACAGTACACCCATCGCCGCAGCGTGCGGCACACACCCCCAACGGAGCCGCACCATGAACATCCTGCACCTCGATTCCAGCATCCTCGCCACCAACTCGGTATCCCGCGGCCTGACCCAGGCGCTGGTCAGCACCCTGACCGCCCGCCACGCCGGCGCGCAGGTGACCTACCACGACCTGGCCGCCAACGAGATTCCGCACCTGTCCGGCGAAATCCTGGGTGCTGCCTTTACCGACAAAGCCGACTGGAGCGCACTGCAACAAGCCGAAGCCGCCCGCAGCGACGCGCTGATCGCCGAATTCCTGGCCGCCGACGTACTGGTGATCGGCGCCCCGATGTACAACTTTGGCGTGCCGTCGCAGCTGAAAGCGTGGATCGACCGCGTGGCCGTGGCCGGCCGCACCTTCAAGTACACCGAAACCGGCCCGGTCGGCCTGGCCGGTGGCAAAAAGGTGTACGTGGTGTCGGCCCGTGGCGGCGTGTACAGCAACGAGCAAGGCCAGCAAATGGACTTCCAGGAAGACTACCTGAAGACCGTGCTGGGCTTCCTGGGCATCACCGACGTGTCCTTTGTGCGCGCTGAAGGCGTGGCGATGGGCCCGGACGCCAAGGCTGCCGCCCTGGCTGCTGCCGAAGCCGCCATCGCCGCCGCTTAAGCATTTTGCGCTGACCGACACGGCCGCCCCTGGCAACAGGGTGCGGCCGTGTTGTTTGGTGCGGGCGGCCAACCGGGCGGCACGCACGCTACCAGTCCAGGCTGAGCTGGCCGGGCGTGGCCGGCGGCTGGCGGCGGCCACCGGCTGCACCGCGCTTGCGCGAGCCGTGCCGTGTCACGATGGCGGCTTTGCCGGCGCGCACCTCGGGCCGGGCACGCAGCGCAAACAGCCGCGCCTTGGCCTCGCGGGTGGCAGCTTCCACGTCCACCAGCGGCTGCGGAATATCGCGGCCAAGCTGCACGCCACAGCGCGCCTGGATATCGGGCGGCATGCGCCACGGCTCGAACAGCCACACATCGGGCACGCGGCGCAGCGGCGGCAGCCATTGCCGCACAAAACGGCCGTGCGGGTCGTGCTCGCGCGCCTGCTTCAGCGGGTTGTAGATGCGCGGCACATTGATGCCGGTGGTGCCGGACTGCATCTGCAGCTGGCTCCAGTGAATGCCCGGTTCGTAATCGACAAACTGCTGCGCCAGCCATAGCCCCACCGGCCGCCAGTGCAGCCACAGCGGGTAGGCCGCCACCGACACCAGCATGGCGCGCATGCGAAAGTTCAGCCAGCCGGTGTGGCGCAACATGGCGATGCAGGCGTCCACCAGCGGCCAACCGGTGCGCCCGTCGCGCCAGGCGGCAAAGCGCGCCTCGTCCCAGTCGTTTTCACGCAGGCCGTCGTAGCCGCGGTGCAGGTTGCGCCATTCCAGCGCGGGCTCGCTTTCCAGCTTCTGGATGAAATGGCAGTGCCAGTACAGGCGGCTGATAAAGGCACGGATGCCCGCCACGCGGCGGCTGGCACTGGCGTCACCGTGCAGCTGCGCCAGCATGGCGCGGCTGGCTTGTACCACCTCACGCATCGACAAACAGCCCAGCGCCAGGTACGGCGACAAACGCGAACAGGCCGTGGGCGCGGACAGCGGCGACGAGATACCGCCACGGTAGCGCGCCGCCCGGTCCAGCAGGAAATCATCCAGCACGGCCAGCGCCGCCTGGCGGCCACCGGGCTGCCGCGCCGGGGCGTCGCCATCGCCCAAGCCCAGTGCCGCCGCACCTGGCAGGTGCACGGGTGGCCAACTGAGCGCCACTTGCTGCAGCGGCGGTACCGGCAGCAGCGGGGCGGCCATCAACGACTCCCACTGCGGCTGCCAGTGGTCGCGGTTCAGGCCGCCACGCACCACGCCGAACTGCGGCCACTCGCGCCAGTGCACACGGTTGGCCGCACACCAGCGCGCCACGGCGATGTCGCGGCGGTAGGTCCAGTCGTTACCGGTTTCCTCGTGGGCAAACAGCGCGTCGAACGGCGCTTGCGCGTACAGCTGCGTCAGCACCTCTGCGATCTCACCCACCGCCACGTACAGCCGCAGGCCGCGCTCGCGCAGCTGGCCGGCCAG
>JAIXTB010000291.1 GCA_027484385.1 Neisseriaceae bacterium
GCCTGGGTCGCCTTGCTGGCGCTGGGTACCGCTGCCGCAGCGGTGGAGAGGTCGGTCACCAGGGCAGACATCAGCTGGCTTTGCAGTGCTGCCAGCCCGGCGTTGGCCGCAATCAGCCCTTGCACCATCAGGCCGGCCACGGCCTGGGTACCGTCTACCTGCATGCGCAGCAGCGACACTTCGTTACCCCATAGCTTCCAGGTGGTGTTGGCCGCGCTCATCTGGTCTTTCCACCACTGGCGCTGGGTACTGCCCAGGATGGACACCGGGTCCAGGCTGCCACTGGCCACGCTCATCTTCTGGCTTTCTACCGCGGCCAGCGTGGATTTGGGGACAAAGTAGCGGCTGCCGATCTCGCTGCCGGCACCCAGCTCGGGGATAACGTGGTCGGCGCGGTACAGGCGCTGGTCGGTCATCACCAGCGTAGCCAGGTTGCCGAAGCTGAACTGGCGGTAGATCTGGATATTCTGGAACGACGGGTTGGCCGCATCCAGGCTCACATCGGCGGGCATGTACTCGAACCAGGCCTGATTGGCGTTGCGACGGCGGCTGGTCACTTTGGCAGCATCTTCGCCGGTCGTGTAGTTCTGGTGGTCTTGCCAGGCGTCGTCGCTGAATTCGTGGTCATCCCATACCGCAATCATGGGAAAGGCCGCGTGCAGCGCCTGCAGGCGGCTGTCGCTGCGGTAGGTTTTGTACAGGGTGCGGTAATCGGCCAGGGTGTTGGCGTAGGTGGCGCCATCGCTGCGCTTGATGCCGTCCGGCAGCTGGATCTGGCTGTGACGGGTTTCCACCTTGCCGGTCTGGAAAGCCGCGCCCACGGTTTCGTAAATGTAGTCCCCCAGGTGCACGACAAAATCCAGGTCCTGCTGCAGCAGCTCGTCAAACGCTGCCCAATGGTTCACGCTCCAGTCCTGGCAGGAGATAAAGGCAAATTTCAGCTGCGACACCGGTGTACCGGCTGCCGGTGCAGTTTTGCTGCGGCCAACCTGGCTTACGCTGCTGCCCGCGCGGAAGCGGTAGTAGTAGGTGGTGCCGGGCTGCAGCGCGGTCACCTTGTGGCGCACGGTATAGTCCCACTGCGCCTGGGCGGTCACGGTGACACTGTGCAGAATGCTGGCAAAGTTCTGGCTGGTGGCAATTTCGATGGTAACCGGGGTATCGGCCACCGCATCGCCCAGGCGCGTCCACAGCACCAGGCTAGCCGGTTGCGGGTCGCCCGAGGCCACGCCCTGCGGGAAGGTATGGCTGCGGGCGGGCTCGCTGCCACCACCGCTGCCAAAACAGCCGGTGAGCCCCAGTGTCGCGGCAGAAGCTGTCAGGAAACTGCCCGCTTTCAGGAATTGTCTGCGATCCATGTGTTTCTCCTCGTGTGTCTTGTTATCTGTCGTTACAACAGGGCAATGCCAAACAGGCTACCCTTGCTGCATGACACGGCGTTTACGCTCATACGTTTGTTTAGAGCAAATAACCTAACAAGGCAATTCAGGCGTCAACACTGTTCCAATGCACAGGCACTTGATACCGGTCAGCAATGCCCCCATTAAAAGAAGGTTTGCCTGTGCTACACTTTTAGCCATTTTTATCGGCCCGCTGGCCGCTGGATGTCCACACGATGATTTCGACGCTTCTCAAGAAAGTATTCGGCAGCCGCAATGAACGACTGCTCAAGCAATATCGCCAGGTCGCCAACCGTATCAACGGTATGGAAGACGCCATGAAGGCACTGTCGGACGAGCAGCTGGCGGCCAAAACCACCGAATTCAAAGAGCGTCACGCCAAAGGCGAAAGCCTGGATGCCCTGCTGCCCGAAGCGTTTGCCGTATGCCGCGAAGCCTCGCGCCGCGTGCTGAACATGCGCCACTTCGACGTACAGCTGATTGGCGGCATGGTGCTGCACCACGGCAAGATTGCCGAAATGCGTACCGGCGAAGGCAAAACCCTGGTGGGCACCCTGCCGGTGTACCTGAATGCCATCGCCGGCAAGGGCGTACACGTGATTACCGTGAACGACTACCTGGCCAGCCGCGACGCCGGCATCATGCAAAAGCTGTACAACTTCCTGGGCCTGACCGTTGGCGTGAACCTGTCGCAAATGCAGCACGACCATAAAAAAATGGCCTACGCCTGCGACATCACCTACGGCACCAACAACGAATTCGGCTTCGACTACCTGCGCGACAACATGGTGTTCAGCCTGCACGAGAAAGTGCAGCGCGAGCTGAACTTTGCCGTGGTGGACGAAGTGGATTCCATCCTGATCGACGAAGCGCGTACCCCGCTGATCATCTCCGGCCCGGCCGAAGACAACGTGGACATGTACCGCGCCATGAACGCCGTGCCGCCACTGCTGAAAAAGCAGGAAACCGAAGAGGGCGAAGGCGATTACTGGGTAGATGAAAAAGCCCACAGCGTGCTGCTGTCCGAAGCCGGCCACGAGCACGCCGAAGCCATCCTTACCCAGATGGGTCTGCTGGGCGAAGGCGATAGCCTGTACTCTGCGGCCAACATTACCCTGATGCACCACCTGAACGCCGCGCTGAAAGCCCACGCCCTGTTCCACCTGGACCAGCACTACGTGGTACAGGAAGGCGAAGTGGTGATCGTGGACGAATTCACCGGCCGCCTGATGGCTGGCCGCCGCTGGTCCGACGGCCTGCACCAGGCCGTGGAAGCCAAGGAAGGCGTACAGGTCAACCGCGAAAACCAGACCCTGGCGTCCATCACCTTCCAGAACTACTTCCGCCTGTACGGCAAGCTGGCCGGCATGACCGGTACCGCCGATACCGAGGCCTACGAATTCCAGAACATCTACGCGCTGGAAACCGTGGTGATCCCGACCAACCGCCCGATGATCCGCCAGGACCACCAGGACAAGATCTACCGCTCGGCGCGCGAGAAATACAACGCCATCATCAGCGATATCAAAGACTGCGTCAGCCGCGGCCAACCTGTGCTGGTGGGCACCACCAGCATTGAAAACTCCGAGCTGGTATCGCAGCTGCTGACCCAAGCCAACATTGCCCACAATGTGCTGAACGCCAAGGAACACGCGCGCGAAGCCGAGATCGTGGTACAAGCCGGCCGCCCCGGCATCGTGACCGTGGCCACCAACATGGCCGGCCGGGGTACCGATATCGTGTTGGGTGGTAACCCGGAACCGGAAATCAAGGCCATCCAGAACGACGACAGCCTGAGCGACGCCGAAAAAGACAGCCGTATCGCTGCCAGCCGTGCCGAATGGCAAGTGCGCCACGACGCCGTACTGGCCGCTGGCGGCCTGTACATCATCGGTACCGAGCGTCACGAATCGCGCCGTATCGACAACCAGCTGCGTGGCCGCTCCGGCCGCCAGGGCGACGCCGGTGCCAGCCGCTTCTACCTGAGCCTGGAAGACCCGCTGCTGCGCATTTTTGCCGGCGACCGCGTGGCCATGATCATGGACAAGCTGAAAATGCCGGATGGCGAAGCCATCGAGCACCCATGGGTATCGCGCTCCATCGAAAACGCCCAGCGCAAAGTAGAGGGCCGTAACTTCGACATCCGCA
>JAIXTB010000162.1 GCA_027484385.1 Neisseriaceae bacterium
CACCACTGACGCAGCGGGTAACCCAGGTAGCGCCACTGCCAGCGACAGTTACACCGTTAGCCCTAATGCGATCCCGGTAGCCGTTGCCGATAAGGCAACGGTGGTGGAGTCCGGAGGCAATGTGGGTGAAAGTGCCTACTTTGCTGGTACCACCAGCGCCGTGGGCAACCTGCTGGCAAACGATACCGATGCCGATGCAGGTGATAGCAAAACCATGGTGTCGGTTAACGGCAGTACGGTAAATGCCAGCGGTGATACCGTGGTAGCGGGCACCTACGGCACGCTCACCATCAAAGCGGATGGCAGCTACAGTTATGCGCTGGATAACAGCAAAGCCGCTGTCAATTCACTGGCAGCGGGCAGTAGCGCGACAGACACATTCAACTATGTGATGAAGGATGGAGCGGATGCCACATCTACTAGCAAGCTGGATGTAACGGTGACAGGTACGAATGATGCGCCGGTATTACAAAGCAGCAAACTCGTTGCACCAGCGGGTTTAGTGCCTAGCATCAGTGCTACGTATGGTGAGCTCTTGTCTTTGCCTGCTACCGATTCTGACTATCCTACGCTGGGCCGTGCACCGGCAGGGTGGACCAAGGTGGGCACAACCACCCCGGATACAGTTAGTTGGGAAGATGGCGTTGTTCATCCTATAGGCTTCGCGGTTACCAAGGGTTTGACTACCCCATCGGCGGCAGGGGGTAATGTAGTCCTTTTTGTAATTGAACGAGATTATGAAGAAGGTATCTCTGCCGTATTAAATGGCCTAACGGTTGGTCAGAAATATACAGTAGGCATTCAGTGGCAAGAGGCATGGCTGGAAGAGGGGACGCTCTACCCTAGGCAAGGTGGTGGCATAAAAATCAGCACTTCTGCGGGTGACCAAGCGATCTTCACTGAAACGCTGGCTTACGATAAGGATGACTGGAAGCTGGCTACGCTAACGTTTGTCGCTACAGCCAATCAGACTACCCTCAGTGTTCGTGGTGTTACAGGGTTTGGCGAAGTAGATGCGGGTTGGGGGACAGTCGTGTTTGATGCACTGAATGCAGCACAGTTGAAAGACCTTGCGCCTATGAGTGCCCCAGGTGTGCCGCTTTCTAGCATGCTGAGTGTGTCTGATGTTGATGCGGCCGCCTCAGTGAAAGGCTATGCAGTGGTGAAGGCAGATCAGTCTGCTACTGGCCACTGGGAGTATTTTGATGGTGCAAGCTGGGTTAATCTGAGTGCCAAGAACGCTAGCCAGACCAGCGCCGTATTCTTGCAAGCTAATACCTTGGTGCGTTGGGAAGGTAGCACGGCCAATGCGGCACTGAGCATGGTGGCCGTGGACAATACCGATACACAGTTTGGTGCATTGGGTAGCCGTGGCAGTGTCAGTGTGACAGGCGGCCGTACACCGTACAGCGATATAGCCACGCTCAGCGAAGCACCGCCCGAATTAACGGGCAAAGCCTACGACCCGAATAACGGCCCTGTGCTGTTCCAAGCCAAAGATGACAGTGGCGGGAATAACATCCAGCCATGGGTAACAGACCTGACTGGTACGGGCACCAAGCTGCTGAAACAGATTGGCTCCGTTGGCAATATGGCCGTGAACGTGGGGCATACTGGCGGGGCTAATTTCTTTGATATGGGCAACGGCAAGGCACTGTTCCAGGCGGATAACGGTACAACAGGTCGTGAGCTATGGGTAACCGATGGTTCCGAGGCTGGTACCAAGCTACTGAAAGATCTGGTGGCGTCCGGCTCTTCCGACCCTACCATTAACGGTATGGCCCGCTTGGGTAATGGCAAAGTGGTGTTTGCCCCGAATGGTGGTGAATTGTGGGTAACCGATGGCACGGTAGCGGGTACGGTTCAGCTGAAAGACCTTAACCCCGGTAGTACCACGCCCTCTTTTTATGGCAACAGTGCGCGTAGCGCCGAGTGGAATTACTACGCGCCAACCATTGGGGCAGATTTCACCAATATCGGTAATGGCAAGGTAATTTTCCAGGCAAAAACCAACGCAAATGGGGTGGAGCTGTGGATCACCGACGGTACCGCGGTTGGAACGGTTTTGCTTAAAGATATTGCACCAGGCACGGCGTCCTCCAACGCAGGTGGTTTCACCAACCTGGGTAATGGCAAGACCCTGTTCTACGCAGACAATGGCACAAACGGTAACGAGCTATGGATAACAGACGGTACCGCTGCGGGCACCAAGATGGTGAAAGATATTTTCCCAGGCGATAGCAGCAACCCGTATAGCTTTACGTCGATGGGTAATGGCAAAGCCCTGTTCATGGCAACGACGGAGCTGTACGGCCGAGAGCTGTGGATAACCGACGGCACCGATGCGGGTACCACCATCGTGAAAAACATCACATCCGGTGCCGATAGCTCGCAATCAACGACGACGTACGATATGAACGACCTGATGGCGATCGGCAATGGCAAATACCTGTTCAGTGCTACCCAGTCTGTCGGTGGTTCTGCCGCAGTATGGGTTACCGATGGCACGGGGGCAGGCACCAAGCTGTTGGCAGACCTTGGCCCGGGGCCATGGGAAAACGGGACAGACAGTGTGGGCTTCCGCCCAACCAGCCCTTATATGTTTACTGCGTTGGGTAATGGCTATGCCTTGTTTGCCGGGGCGACCACCACGTATGGCAAAGAGCTGTGGCTGACGGATGGCAGCACAACCTGGATGGTGGCGGATATCAATAAACTGAATGGTGGGGACACCTATGGCAGCTCGATGATCGCCGATATCATTAGTCTGGGTGGTGGCAAGGCCATCTTTACCGCATACGATGATGTGCATAGCTCCGAGCCAAGGGTGTTTGACTTCAATACCTGGAGCACACTCAATGCCGCCGGGCAGAGTACAGAGGGCGCGGTGTCCTTGCTGAAAGACATCAGGACTGACCCGACTGATAAGAACTCCCAAGCCCAAGGCTATGTGGAGCTAGGCATGGGCCAGGAAGATGTGCCTTATGTCATCAGTAAAGGCTATCTGCTACAAGGCTGGACGGGCACTACTGGCACTTTGAATGCGGCCAACGTAACAGCAGACCATGGCACTGTGACTCAGCAAGCGGATGGCAGCTACCTGATTACGCCAGAGGCCAACTATAACGGTGCACTGAAGCTAAGTTACGACGTGGTGTCTAGTAGCGGGGCCAGTACGTCGGCTTCGATGAACTTCACCCTGGCGCCAGAAACCGACATCTTCCGCTACACCCTGGCAGATGTGGGTACCAGCAAGACGCTGACGAACTTTGACACCGCACCACGCCAGCAGGGTGGGGATGTGCTGGACTTCCGCGATTTGCTGCAAGGTGAGAACAGCGGCTCTCTGGCGCAGTACCTGCACTTTAGCCATGACAGCACCGGCACCAATATTGCCGTGTCTAGCCAGGGCAATGGTGTAACGGACTTCAACCTCAAGCTCTCTGGCATCGACATCATCGGTGGCTTTACTTCGGACCAGCAGGTGATCCAGGACCTGCTGACCAAGAACAAGCTGATTACCGATTAAGTCAGACCGTGTTTTGCAGCAAGGCCCGCTTCGGCGGGCCTTTTCTTTTATGCACCGTTCAATTTGTTGCGATGCGGTATCGATAAATGTTGCAGCGAGAGGCGGTGGGTTATGCTTTTTGTATTTTCTATCAATACTTTACATTGGTTTTGCGGTTTGCTTTGGCGGAATGCTGATGGGCTAGGTTTGCCCATCAGTACAATAGATTGCCTTCTATAGGTATATCTATAATTTCTCATCGCAAATAGTCTCTGGAGTTCGACCATGGCTGCCGCTGTCAATGTTGCTCAAGGTAAAGTTGTGTCTCTCACTGGCAAAGTTATTGCCATTGCAGCAGACGGTTCCCAGCGTGTTTTGAAGCTGGGCGACATTGTGGCCGCAGGGGAGCGCCTGGTTGTACCAGCAGATGGCGAGATCGAACTGCAGGGCAGTAATGGCCATACCGTCAAGATTGCCGAAGCACGCGACCTTACCATTACGGATGATGTATTTGGTCTGCAAACTGCCGACGCTACGGATGCGGCTATCGCCCCGTTGAACGCCGACGCACAACAAGTGTTGGCCGCACTGGAAAGCGGGCAGGACCCACTGCAGGGTCTGGAAGACACCGCAGCCGGTCTGGCCGCAGGTGGTGGTGAAGATGGCGGTAACTCGTTTGTGGTGATTAGCCGTGTCGCTGAAGCGATCGAGCCGCTGACACTGGATAACCAGATTGATCTCACCACTACCCAGACTACCCAGACTGCAGATACCACTACCGTTCTGGTGGACGACAGTACGACCGTTACCATTAACAATGTTGGCCCTAGCCGCGACAATACCCCGCTGTTGACAGGTACCGGTGAAGCCGGCGCAACGGTAGTTATCAGCAACGCGGCAGGGCAGGTGATTGCTACCACCGTGGTGGCCAGTGATGGCACCTGGTCGGTAGAGTCTACTGTGGCATTGCCGGATGGCAGCACCGGCTTGACTGCCGTAGCCACCGATACCAGCGGCAACACCGCTAGCAGCACCGCGACTGCAGTGATTGATACCACCACCACCGTCACCATCGAAAATGTCGGCCCCACGCGTGATACCACGCCACTACTCAGCGGCACTGGCGAAGCAGGTGCCACGATCGTAGTCAGCGATAAAGACGGTAATGTCATTGGTACCGCTACTGTGGGTACCGACGGCCGCTGGTCGGTAGAGTCCAGCAGCCCGCTGCCTGAAGGTGGCAACAATTTGACAGTTACGGCTACCGACCCGCTGGGTAACACGGCAAGCAACACCGGCACTGCGCAAATCGACACCACCGCACCATTGGCACCGGTAGTGGTAATTACCGAAGACAGCAATAACGACGGTGTGATTGCCAATGGCGAGCTCTCTGGCAAGGTTGATGTCAGCATCACGCTGCCAGCAGGTACCAATGCTGGCGATGTGCTCACAATCAGTACTGGCACCACCACCCAGACCATTACGCTGACTGCCAGCGATATCAGTACCGGCACCGTTGCCATCACGCTGGACCCGCCAGCAGAAGGTAGCCAGCTGACTGTTACCGCTACCCTGACCGACCCGGCTGGTAATGTTTCCCCGGAAGGCAAGGACAGTGCACAAATCAACACAGCAGTCATTGACTATGTGGGCGCCAGCACCACCCCTGGTGAGAGCAGTGCAACCGAAGGCAACGATCTGACATTCGAAGTTCGCCTTAGCACCAGCAGCACCATTGCC
>JAIXTB010000022.1 GCA_027484385.1 Neisseriaceae bacterium
CGGCAGCTCGCGGTCGGCCTGTACGCCTGCGACTTGTTGTGCGTTCAGTGCCAGGTCGTCACCCAGCACGCCGGCGGTTTTCTTGGCGGCAACCTTGGTCATTACGGCGACATCGTCCAGGATGGTGGCAATGTCATCAATCAGCATCAGCAGGCTACTACCAGCCATGATTTGTTTCCTGTCGGTAAAAAAACGCTGCCAGCAAAGCCTGGCATACATGCAAAACCCGGCGATGGCCGGGCGGGGGTGTACACGGTAGCAAAGCGTGATTATGTCATCAAGTGTTGTTGCAGCCATTGATCAATGCGCTGTGCCACCTGCTGCCAGCGCGTGTCCAGCATCATCATGTGTGCCATATCGGGCAGGATCTCGACGGGCAGGTTCAGGGCAGTACCCATCTGGCGTACTTCGGCGGCGCTGACCAAGTGGTCGTGCTCGCCACCCAGCAGCAGGGTGGGCAGCCGCAGTTGAGTGCGGTTAAACGGCGGTACCATGGACATGTCCATAATGGCGCGCAGGCTTTCTACCTGGCTGTTAGCCGCCATCCAGGCCACGGTGCTGGCCGGCGCGTCATCCGAAAACAGCATGTGGCGCAGGTCACCTACGGCAGGGGACTGGCGGCCACTCTGGAACATGTTCAGCCCGATCAGCACGTCTGGCGCCTGCTGGAACAGCCGCCAGGTGGAGGCGGCCAGCCCGGTGTGCGGCACCGACGCCAGCAGTACCAGCCCTGCAGCGTGCTGCTGTTGCAGGTATTGCTGCGCGACGAAGCCGCCCATGGAGTGGCCGATCAGTACCGGCAGGGTGCCGATCTGGCGGATAGCCTGGCCTACGTTGGCTACGTAGTCGTCTATGCTCACGGCGGCCAGCCAGGCTTTGCCGTCGCTGTGGCCGTGGCCTTCCAGGCTAAGTGCCCAGCAGTCGTAGCCTTGTGCGGCAAACCACGGCAGGAAGTTGACCTGCCAGCAGCTGGCGCTGCTATAGGCGCCGTGAATAAAAAGCAGGGGTGGCGCGCTGTGCGCTACCCCTGCTGCGGCTTGGTGTATCAATTCTAGATGTAGGGAACTCACAATACCTCGGCGGCGTGGTCTGCCAGGCGCGAGCGTTCGCCGCGCTGCAGGGTGATATGGCCGGAATGGTCCCAGCCTTTGAAACGGTCTACCACGTAGGTCAGGCCTGAGCTGCCCTCGGTCAGATACGGAGTATCGATCTGGCTGATGTTGCCCAGGCAGACGACCTTGGTGCCGGGGCCGGCGCGGGTGATCAGGGTTTTCATCTGCTTGGGTGTCAGGTTCTGCGCTTCGTCGATGATCAGGTATTTGTTGAGGAAGGTGCGGCCACGCATGAAGTTCAGCGATTTGACCTTGATGCGGCTGCGGATCAGGTCGCGCGTGGCCGCGCGGCCCCAGTCCCCGCCGTCGTCTTCATTGCGGTTGAGTACGTCCAGGTTGTCTTCCAGCGCGCCCATCCACGGCAGCATTTTTTCTTCCTCGGTGCCGGGCAGAAAGCCAATGTCCTCGCCCACCGGCACGGTAACACGGGTCATGATGATTTCGCTGTACAGTTTTTGTTCCAGCGTCATGGCCAAGCCTGCGGCCAACGTAAGCAGGGTCTTGCCGGTGCCAGCCTGGCCCAGCAGGGTGACAAAGTCTACCTCGGGGTTCATTAGCAGGTTCAGGGCAAAGTTCTGCTCGCGGTTGCGCGCGGTAATGCCCCACACATTGTTCTTCTGGTGGCTGTAGTCTTTCAGCGTTTCCAGTACGGCGCTTTTGCCGTCGATCTGGGTGACGCGACACTGCAGCAGCTGCTCGCCTTGCTGCCACAGCAGCTGGTTCAGGTGCAGGCTGGTCACGTCGGGGCCTTTGATCTGGTAGTAAGTACGGCCGTGTTCCTGCCACGATTTCAGGTCTTTGCCGTTGCGTTCCCAGAAGGTGGCGTCGATTTCACGCGTACCGGTGTACAGCAGGTCGGTGTCTTCCAGCACCTTGTCGTTGAAGTAGTCTTCTGCCTCCAGCCCCAGCGCGCTGGCCTTGATGCGCATATTGATGTCTTTGGACACCAGAATCACGCTGCGCTCCGGTTCGCGCTCTTTCAGGGCCACCACGATGCCCAGGATCTGGTTGTCGGCTTTGCCTACCGGCATGCTGGCGGGCAGTACGGCGTGGATGGCCTGGGTTTGCAGGCGCAGCTTGCCGGTGGCGGCATCGCGGCTGGCACTTTTGAGCGGAATGCCGTTGTCGATATTGCCGGCGGCCTGGCTGACGATTTCGTCCAGAAAGCGGCTGGCCTGGCGCGCGTTACGGGCCACTTCGGTCATGCCCTTTTTGTGGGTGTCCAGCTCTTCCAGGGTGATGATGGGGATGAAAACGTCGTGTTCCTCGAAGCGGAACAGGCAGGTAGGGTCGTGCAGCAGCACGTTGGTATCGAGAACAAACAGCTTGACGGTTTTGGTCTTTTTGCGGCTTGCCATGATGTGAGGCCCCTTGATGAGCGGGGCCTCGCGGTATGCCAGGCCCGTCGCTTAAATGGTATTCACGAATGCCAGCACTTCTTCGACATGGCCGGGGACCTTCAGGCCGCGCCAGGCTTTGAGGATATTGCCCGCGCTGTCGATGACGAAAGTGCTGCGTTCGATTCCTCTTACCTGTTTGCCGTACATATTTTTCAGCTTCATGACAGCGAACAGATTACATACAGTTTCCTCCGGATCGCTGATCAATTCAAATGGCAATTCGTATTTGGCCTTGAAGTTTTCATGCGATTTCAGGCTGTCGCGCGATACGCCCACAATGGTCACGTTGGCCGCAGCAAAGGCAGCGTGGTGGTCACGAAAGCCGATAGCCTGGGTGGTGCAGCCCGGCGTGCTGTCCTTGGGGTAGAAGTACAGTACGGTCAGGCCGCTGCCTGGCAGGGTGATGCTCTGGCCGGAGGTGGCAGGGGCGGTAAAGCTTGGGCAGTGTTCCATCTTGTTTCCTTGTTTCAGCCGGGGCGTTTGAGTAGTGCCAATACGGCACCGCTGCCGCCATGCTGGGTGCGGGTTTCACAAAAGGCCAGTACTTCGGGGTGGTGGGTCAGCCAGCTGCGGACCATTTTGGGTAACACGGGTTCGCCGCGCGAGCTTAAGCCCTTGCCGTGGATGATGCGCACACACTGGCCCTGGTGTCGGGCGCGGTGCAGGAACAGCGCCAGCTGTTCGTGCGCCTCGAAACGATCCAGGCCGTGCAGGTCCAGCTCGGCACACACCGGCCAGTGGCCGGCCTTCAGCTTTTTCAGCGTGTGGGATGGCATGCCGGGGCTGCGATGCTCGATATCGATGTGCGCTGGTTCGAACCAGCCCAGCATCTGCGCAAACAGGCCGTGTTCGTTCTCGCCCGGGTGGTGGATGCGGTGCGCTGCGTGGTGCAGCGGCCGCGGCCGGGGGCGGGGCAGCGGGTGTTGTACCCGGCCGTCCGGCTTGAGCGGACGCACATCACGCATCAGGCTGGGGAAGTCCGGCTCCGGCGGCGCCGCAACGACCACAGGCAAGACCCTTGCGGGCCTTGCCTGTGGTTTGATCGGCTTGAGCTGCTCTTTGAGCGACTTCAACGTGGCTTAGCCGTGGTCCAGGTAGCGCTCGGCATCCAGTGCGGCCTGGCAGCCCGACGCGGCGCTGGTGATGGCCTGGCGGTAGATGTGGTCTTGCACATCGCCCGCTGCAAATACGCCGGGTACGCTGGTGGCGGTGGCGTTACCTTCGCGGCCGCCGCGGGTGACGATATAGCCGGTTTCATCCAGCTCCAGCTGGCCTTTGAAAATGTCGGTGTTCGGCTTGTGGCCAATGGCAATGAACACGCCCATCAGCTTGATGTCTTCGGTGCTGCCGTCGTTGAACTTCAGGCGGGCGCCGGTCACACCGCTGTCGTCACCCAGCACTTCGTCCAGGTTGGCGTTCAGCTTCAGGGTGACCTTGCCTTCGGCAACACGGGCCATCAGCTTGTCGATCATGATTTTTTCCGCACGGAAGGTGTCGCGGCGGTGAATCAGGGTAACGTGCTTGGCGATATTGGCCAGGTATAGCGCCTCTTCCACGGCAGTGTCGCCACCGCCTACTACGGCAACATCCTGGTTGCGGTAGAAGAAACCGTCGCAAGTGGCGCAGGCCGATACGCCCTTGCCGGAGAACGCTTGCTCGGACGGCAGGCCCAGGTATTTGGCCGAGGCCCCGGTGGCAATGATCAGCGCATCGCAGGTGTACTCGCCGCTATCGCCAATCAGGCGGATCGGTTTTTCATCCAGCTTGGTGGTGTGGATGTGGTCGAAGATCATTTCGGTACCGAAGCGCTCGGCGTGCTGCTGGAAGCGCTGCATCAGTTCCGGGCCCTGTACGCCAGCTACGTCGGCTGGCCAGTTGTCCACTTCGGTCGTGGTCATCAGCTGGCCACCTTGCGCCATGCCGGTGATCAGCACGGGTTTCAGGTTGGCGCGTGCAGCGTAGACGGCGGCGGTGTAGCCAGCCGGGCCGGAACCGAGGATCAGCAGGGGGCAGTGACGAGTTTGGCTCATGTGGGTTTTCCTGTTAGTGCGAACGGATTCGTATTATTTTATCAGTAATCGGGAATCTGGCCGATAAAGTGTTTCTACTTGCCAAATAGTTTATGGCTACCGGAAGGAGTGATGCTATGGAGATTGGTGCCAACGCCAGCTCAAACGTGAAGCAGGCTACCGAAACGTTTGTGTTGAAAAAAGCCATGGAGGTGTCCAGTGACACCATGCAGACGCTGATGGCATCTGTAGAGCAAAGCGCGCCTAAAACCAATAACCCTGCCCACCTGGGGCAGAATGTGGATGTGAAGGCCTGATTTGCCCGCCAGCCATGAAAAAACCCGCCGTGACAGGCGGGTTTTTTCATGGCTGGCCGCTTAGGCGCTGAACTTCATGCCGCTGCTGCTTTGCAGTAGCGATTGTGACGCCTGGTATTGTGCGACCGCCTGTTGCTGGGCGCTGGCATTCAGCTCGGCGCGGTTACTGTCTTCTACGCGGGCGGCAGGCTGTGGGGTGCTACGCGGGGCTGACGTTTGCTGGGGTGCTGCCGGTGGCGTCGGGCCCTGCGCAGCGACATCGGTTTGGCTGCTATTGCCATTGCCCTCAAGGTTGGCCGCAGGCAAGCCGGTTGCCGCTGCGGTGGTATCAGCCTGCTGCTGTTGCTGCACACGTATGGCTTGGGTGCTGAGCAGTTGCGCTTGCAGGCTGAACTGCAGGTCGGTAGCGCGGTTGTTCAGCTGCGCGGCGGCATTTTGTGGCTTGCCGGCTACCTGCTGGGTGGCGGCTTGCAACTGGGCTTCGCGTGCCGTGCCGGCTTCCAGCGCCTGTTGCCCGGCGGACTCAAGGCTGCCGGTTTGCGGCAACTCGCGCTGCCGGGTGGAGACGCTGTCACGGTATAGCGGGCTGGGGCTGAGCGGGTTAGTGCTGCTGATGTCCATGAGACTCCTCCTTGTGCATGCCTTGCCGCAGTGCGCATTGCGGTAAGGGCTGCGCTGCGCTGCTGGCGGTAATCGTGGGCAGGTGCAGTATCCAGGCCGACAAGCCTAGCCACAGTGCGGCCAGCACGGCTTGTAGCAGTGGCTGGCTGCCCAGCATCGCCAGACTGGTGCCAAACGATACGGCCATGGCCAGCAGGGCGATACGCTTGGTTTGTCTGCGCATGCCGCGATAAGTTCGCCAGTCGCGGATGGCGGGGCCAAAGCGCGGGTGGCTCAGCAGCTTTTGTTCCAGTGCCGGGTGGCTGCGGGAAAAACATGCTGCAGCCATCAGGATGAATACCGTGGTGGGCAGCAAGGGGGTAACGGCACCGATGATGCCCAGCGCCAGGTTTAGCCAGCCCAGTGCGGCCCACAGGTGTTTGCGCGCAGTGTGTATCGCCATATTTCCCCCGCTTGCCGAGTCTTTACTAGCAGCTTAGTGCCTGCCTTGTCATACGGCTAGCGCGTTTGCAGGGTCAGTGCCAGCATGCGTTCGGCCAGCTGGGCTACCGACAGCTCGCCGTCGTTGCGGTACCACTGTACGGTCCAATGCAGGCTGCCCAGCAGGGTGCGGCGCAGCAGGTGGGTGTCCTGTTTGATGAGGCCTTCTGCGGCGGCTTCGTCCAGCACGCCTTGCCACAGGGCTTCGTAACGGTCGCGCAGCACGATCAGGCCGGGTTTGGCACTGTCGGAAACACTGCGCCACTCGTACAGCATCACTTCCAGCGCGGCCTGGTTGTCGCCCAGTAGCGAGTGCAGGTGTACGTGGAACAGTGCGGCCAACTTGCTGCGGATATCGTTGGCCGCAGCCAGGGTCAGCGCCAGCTGTTCGGTGGTGGCGGTAATGCCCAGGGCCATCACGGCCACCAGGATCTCTTCTTTGGTGCGGAAGTGATAAAACAGGCTGCCCGATTGCAGGCCTACGGCATTGCCCAGGTCGCGCACGGTGGTGCGTTCGTAGCCCTGGTCGCGAAACAGCTTGGCAGCGGCGCGAATCAGCTCCATGCGGCGGCTGTTGGCTTCCTGGGGGTTGTTCAGATCGTTGCGGCTCATGCTTTGCTCGTGGTGGTGGGTTCGCTGGGGTTGGCAGCGTGTTTCAATAGACTGTCCGCCGCGCTGCGTACCTGTCCTGGTGTCAGGTTTTCCAGGCAGTGCGTGTGTTTGTACGGGCAGGTGCGTTCAAAGCAGGGGCTGCAGTCCATGTTCAGCGAGACAATGCTGGCGTTGTGGCTCAGCGGCGGGGTGAAGTCCGGGCTGGAGGAGCCGTAGACGCCTACCAGCGGCACGCCCAGTGCCGCGGCAACGTGCATCAGGCCCGAGTCATTGCATACGGCCAGCTTGGCCAGGCCCATCAGGTCGATGGCTTCTTCCAGGCCGGTTTTGCCGCACAGGTTCAGCGCACAGCCATCCGCCAAGCGGGCGATGTCGTCGCCGATGTCCTTGTCCTTGCCCGAGCCGAATAGCCATACCTGATAACCTTCGGCGTGGTATTGCCGTGCCAGCTCGGCAAAGTGGCGTGCCGGCCAGCGTTTGGCCGGGCCGTATTCTGCGCCGGGGCACATGGCCACGATGGGCTGCGCCAGTGACAGGCCCAGCTTGCGGGCAGTGTTCTCCTGCGCGGCCGGGGTAGAGCGCAGCTGCGGGTGGGCAATGGGCCGGTGCAGGGCCTGGCGCGGGGGCTCGCCCAGTGCGCAGAAGCGCTCCACCATGGTAGGCAGCGCATGCTCGTCCAGCTCGCGGGTGTCGTTCAGCAGGCCGTAGCGCAGCTCGCCGGTAAAACCGGTGCGCAGCGGTATGCGGGCCAGGAACGGTATCAGCGCCGCTTTGAGCGAGTTGGGCAGCACTACAACCTGGTCGAAATGCTCGCGGCGCAGAGCGCGGGCTACCCGCCAGCGTTCGCCCAGGCGCAGCTGGCCGTGGCCGAAGGGGTTCAGGTGTGCCTTGGCCACCTCCGGCATGCGCGACAGCAGGGGCAGGGTCCATGCCGGGGCAAAGACGTGCAGCTCCAGGCCCGGGTGGCGTTCGTGCAGGCGGCGGTACAGGGGCTGGGCCATGACGCTGTCGCCTACCCAGGACGGGCCGATTACCAGTATTTTTTTGATCATGTATACAAGCAAAAAAGGTGTAGCCAGGCCACACCTTTGTTCAGGCTGTCATTAAAGAGGCTTAGTGGTGGCCGTGCGGCAGCGGGCCGGTCAGCTTGTAGCGGGTGCCACAGTAAGGGCACAGGGCTTCGCCGCCATTTTTGGCTACCGGCAGGAAGACGCGCGGGTGCGAGTTCCAGGCCACCATGTCCGGGGTAGGACAGTGCAGCGGCAGGTCCTTGGCGGTGACTTCGATGATGCGTGCGGTGTTTTCTTTCAGTTCGGCCATGCTGTTAGCTTCCGGTTGGGGCCCGCAGTGCGGGCCGTCTTGCTGTAATCAGGCGACGTAGGTCAGCCAGTGTTGCTTGCTTTCGTCCAGGCCTTTGACGCAGTCAAAGTAGCGTTTCTGGATTTCGGCGGTAATCGGGCCGCGTTTGCCCTCGCCGATGGCGCGACGGTCCAGCTCGCGGATCGGGGTGACTTCGGCGGCGGTGCCGGTGAAGAAGGCTTCGTCGGCGCTGTAGACTTCGTCACGGGTAATGCGTTTTTCTACCAGCTCCAGGCCCATTTCGTCGGCAATCTGCACCACGGTGTCGCGGGTAATGCCTTCCAGTGCGCTGGTGAGGTCGGGAGTGTATAGCTTGCCCTTGCGTACGATAAAGATGTTTTCGCCCGAGCCTTCAGCCACAAAGCCGTCTACGTCCAGCAGCAGGGCTTCATCGTAGCCGTCTGCGGTGGCTTCGTTGTTGGCCAGGATGGAGTTCATGTAGTTGCCGTTGGCCTTGGCCTTGCACATGGTGATGTTCACGTGGTGGCGGGTGAAGGAGCTGGTCTTCACGCGGATGCCTTTTTCCAGGCCTTCTTCGCCCAAGTAGGCGCCCCACGGCCAGGCGGCCACGATCAGTTGTACATCGTCTTTTTTCGGGGCCACGCCCAGCTTGCCGGAGCCATAAAACGCCATGGGGCGGAAATAGCACGACTTGAGCTGGTTGGCTTTCACCACGTCGAGGTGGGCCTGGTTGACCTGCTGTTTGCTGAATGGCAGATCCATGCCCAGGATTTTGGCAGAGCGGAACAGGCGGTCGGTGTGGTCTTGCAGGCGGAAGATAGCCGGGCCACGCGCCGTTTCGTAGGCGCGTACGCCCTCGAATACGCCCATGCCGTAGTGCAAGGTGTGGGTCAGTACGTGGGTGGTGGCGTTGCGCCACTCGACCAGTTCGCCGTTGTACCAGATGAAACCGTCGCGGTCTGCCATCGACATGGTGAATTCTCCGAGTCCTGTTTTTAGTGTGTTGCGATTATACAGTTGCCCTACTGAAAGTGAACCGGCTTTTCCGCCGTGCCCGCCACTGCGCCCAGCACGCTTTGCCACAGTGTCTGTACCTGCGCATAGGCTTCCAGCGGCGGGTGGCTGCATTTATCGTTGCCATCCAGGCGGCTGGCGTGTTGCAGGCGGCGGTACAAGCGGTAGGCTTTGCGCGCTTCTTCGGCTAGCTGCGCGGGGATCAGACCGGCATCGGCCGCAGCGGCCAGCAGGGCGATGTTGCCACTATTGGCCAGCAATGCCGGGTGCTGGCCGGCGTGGGCCAGAATCAGGAATTGCACGATGAACTCCACGTCGATAATGCCACCGCGCGCGTGCTTTACGTCGTCTACGTTGGCCGCATGGCTTTCCAGCATCTTGTTGCGCATGGCGACCACTTCGGCCCCCAAGGCGGCGCTGTCGCGCGGTAGTGCCAGCACTTGCTGGCGGATGGTGTCGAAGCGGGCGCCTATGCTGTGGCTGCCGCACACATAGCGGGCGCGGGTCAGGGCCTGGTGTTCCCACAGCCAGGCTTTGTGGTGCTGGTAGTGCTCGAACGCTTCCACGCTGCTGACCAGCAGGCCGCTGGCGCCATCGGGGCGCAGGCGGATATCGATGTCGTACAGCACGCCGGCCGAGGTGGTGCTGGTGAGCCAGGTGATGATTTTGCGCGCCAGGCGCGAGTACAGGTCCGCGGCGTCCGGGTGGTCGTCGTCGTACAGAAAGATCACGTCCAGGTCCGAGGCGTAGCCCAGTTCCTTGCCGCCCAGTTTGCCGTAGCCCACCACGGCAAACTGTGGCGTGTCGCGGTGGCGTTTGGGGATGTCCCGCCAGGCGTGGCGCACGGTGACATCCAGCACCAGGTCGGCCAGGCGCGACAGCTCGTCGCTGAGGGCTTCCAGCGTCCACATGCCGGCCAGGTCTTGCGCTACCAGGCGGAAGGTCTGCGCGTGCTGGAAATGGCGCAAGGCGTCCATTTGTGCTTCGACATCGCCATGGCACTCGGCCAGCTGTTGTTCCAGCTGTGCGGCCAACTGCGGCCAGTCCGGCGTGGCGTACAGCACGCGGGCATCCAGTAGCTCGTCCAGCAGGATGGGGTGGCGCGACAGGTAGTCGGACACCCAGGCGCTGGACGAGTACAGCGAGGCCAGGCGTTGCAGGGTTTGCGGGTATTCCAGCAGCAGCGACAGGTAGGCGGCACGGCGGCTGATGGCTTCGATCAGCTGCAGGATGCGCTGCAGCGTGGTGTCCGGGTTATCGAAGCTGGCCGATACCTCCATCAGCGGGCCCATCAGGGCGTCCAGCTTTTTGCGGCTGGCGTCCGGTAGCTGCTGGTAACGTTGGCCGCAGGCCAGGCTGCGCAGCTGGCGCTGCATGTCTGCGGCGTCGTGGTAGCCCAGTGTGGCCAGCTTGGCCGAGATGTCGGCATTGGCAATATCGCGCCAGTCGGACTCCAGCGGGTGCGCGGCGGCGCCTTCGGTGGGCAAGAAGAATACTTGTTCGAAGTGGCGGGTAACGCGGCGGCGGTGCTGGTTCAGCTCGTCCAGAAAGGCTTGCCAGCCACTAAAGCCCATGCTGGCGGCAATGCGCTGGCGGTTGTCGTCGCTGGCGGGCAGGCTTTGCGTTTGCTGGTCGTCCAGGTATTGCAGGCGGTGTTCGAGATTGCGCAGGAAGGTGTAGGCGGCCAGTAGCTCGGTGACGGTGTCCGGTTCCAGCAGGCGCAGCTCGGCCAGTACGGCGTAGGTGTCACGTGTGCTTTTCAGCTGCAGGCGGCGTTCGCGGCCGCCGCGGATCAGCTGGAACACCTGGGCAATGAACTCTACCTCGCGAATGCCGCCAGGCCCCAGCTTGATGTTGTCGGCCATGTCGCGGCGGGCGACCTCGCGGCGGATCTGTGCGTGCAGCTCGCGCATGGCACCGTAGGCGCCGTAGTCCAGGTATTTGCGGTACACAAAGGGGCGAACCAGCGGTTCGAGCTGGCTGGCGTCGCCGCTCATCACGCGAGCCTTGATCCAGGCGTAGCGCTCCCATTCGCGCCCCTGGGTTAGCAGGTAGTTTTCCAGCGCCGCCAGGCTCATCACCAGCGGGCCGCTGTCGCCGTAGGGGCGCAGGCGCATGTCGACACGGAATACCTGGCCGTCGTAGGTGACGTCGTTGATGGCGCTGATCAGCAGCTTGCCCAGTCGGGTGAAGTATTCGTGGTTGGACAACCGGCGCGGGCCGCTGGTGTCGCCGTCTTCGGGGTAGATGAAGATCAGGTCGATGTCGCTGGAAACATTCAGCTCGTGGCCGCCCAGCTTGCCCATGCCGATCACGATCAGCTCTTGCAGCTCGCCGCTTTCCTCGCCGATGGGGTCGCCCAGGTTGGCCAGCGCGCGGCGTGCCACCGGCAGCGTGGTTTGCACGGCAAAGTCGGCCAGCAGGCTGATGGTGGTCACCACTTCGTGCAGGTCGGCCAGCCCGGCGTGGTCGCGGGTAATCAGGCGTGCCATCACGGCGATGCGCAGCTTGCGCAGGGCAGGGGTGAGCGCGTCGATGCTGTCGTAGCTGTGCCAGGGGGCAAAGCTGGCCATTTCGCTGGCATCAAACGGGTGATCCAGCCGTGCGGCCAACCTGTCGGCCTCGTCC
This sequence comes from Neisseriaceae bacterium, assembly GCA_027484385.1. Lineage (GTDB taxonomy): Bacteria > Pseudomonadota > Gammaproteobacteria > Burkholderiales > Chromobacteriaceae > Vogesella. Next base: position 11,514 of record JAIXTB010000022.1, read on the forward strand.
GGGCGAGCCGCCAGCTGGCGGTCCAGGTAGTAACTGAATGTACGGGCACAGGCGATGGCGGCGGTATTTGCTGGCATAATGCGCTTTCCACGCAATGACGAAATCGTGACAGAACATTCTACCCCCACTCCCGCCCCCGCAGCAGCACCCACAGATCAAAGTTTGCGGGTGATTTTCTGGCTGCGCCGTGTCTGCCGCTGGCTGGGCTGGCTGTTGTCGGGCGTCGTGCTGCTGCTGGCGCTGGCTTTCTTGCTGTTCCGCTTTTATGTGCTGCCCAATCTGGATAGCTGGCGCCCGTGGTTGGCCAGCCAGGCCAGCGCGGCGGTGGGCATGCCGGTGTCGCTGGGCCAGCTGCAGGGCCAGTGGCAGTGGCTGGGCCCGCGTTTTACCATCAGCCAGCTGCAAGTGCGCCCGGACCCGGCCAGCCCGGCTGTGACCGTGCGCAGCGCGCTGCTGCAGCCTTCCTGGCAGAGCCTGCTGTACCTGGAGCCCCGTCTGGCGCTGCTGCGGCTGGACGGCCTGAGCCTGGACCTGGAACGACGTACTAACGGCCACCTCTACCTGAATGGCGTGGATTTGTCTGCCGGTAAAGGCGATGGCGCCGGGGTGGACTGGCTGCTGCGCCAGGGCGAAGTCAGCATCAGCTTGCAGCGCTTTTCCTGGCAGGACCACTTGCTGGGTTTGCCCGCGTTTACCGCGCGCCAGCTTACCGCCACCTTGAACAACACCCTGCTGGGCCACCAGCTGAAGGTGCAGGCCTTGCCGGCGGCCAGCCAGCTTTCGCATGTGGATTTCGAAGCCAGCTGGCAGGGCGGGCGCCTGCGTGACTGGGAGCAATGGCAGGGCAGCGCCACCCTGCAGGCCGATGCCCCGCAGCTGAACTGGCTGCAACGCTATTGGCCCGGGTCGCCGCTGTCTGGCCGTGGCGCGGCGTCTTCCCGGGTGCAGCTGTCGTTCGAGGCGGGCCGCCTGACCGCCCTGCAAGGCAAATGGCAGCTGGAAAATGCCGCACTGGGCCTGCCGGGTGAAACAGCCACCGCCGTGCCACGCCTGGCAGGCGAGGTGGATTACCGCAGCCCGGCCGCCGGCCAGCACCAGCTGTCTGCCAAGCACCTCTACCTGCAAACCCGTTTTGGCAGCCTGCTGCAGGACGCAGCTGTCAACGCGCGCTGGCACGATGTGCAAGGCGGCTTTGTGGAGGCCAGCGGCTTGCAGCTGGCCCCTGTATTGCCACTGCTGCAGCCGCACGTGGCAGCCCTGGCCGACAGCCCGGTGCGCCAGCTGGCCGGCCAGCTGCAGGGCATGCGCTGGCAGTGGCAGGGCCCGCTACAGCAGCCGCGGCAATACTTGTTCAAAACCCGCTTTTCAGCAGTGGCACCGCTCACCGATGCGGCCAACATGACGCTGTCGGGCGGCTTGTCTGGCGAGCTGGTGGCCGGTAGCCAGCAGGGCAGGCTCAGCCTGGTGGCTAGCCCCATGCAGCTGGCACTGCCTGGCCAGCTGAAGCAGCCGCTGCGTATCCTGGGCGGCGAGGGCGAGCTGCGCTGGCAGCGCCAGGGCACAGGCTGGCAGCTGGCCATCCCGGCCATGGCCGTGGCCACCCCGGATTTCAGCGCCCGCCTGCAGGGCCAGGTGCGCCTGCCCGCGCAAGGCGCCAGCCAGAGTGACTTGCAGCTGGCGATCGACCGTGTGGCCATTAACCGTGTGCCGGCTTACCTGCCGCAGCTTATCGGCAGCGACACGCTGACGTGGCTGGAGAGCGCACTGCAAGGCGGCCAGGCGCGCCAGGTGCGTGCCACCTTACAGGGCGATGTGCTGCAGTTCCCCTTTGCCGGTGGCCGTGGCGGGCGCTTCACCGTGGATGCCCAGGTGGCTGGCGGCAAGCTGCGCTTTGACCCGGCCTGGCCGCTGATCGATGGTATAGAAGGCCAGTACCGCATGCGTAACGACGCCATCGAAGTGGCCGCTACGCGTGCCAGCACGGCGGGTATCAGCCTGCAGCAGGTTGCGGTGCGTTTGCCGGACACCATGCAAGACACGCAAACCTTGCAGATAGATGGCCTGGCACAGGGCGAGCTATCTGCCATGCTGGGCTACACCCGCCTGAGCCCGGTGGATGGCTGGCTGGGCGGCTTTTTGTCCACGCTGGACAGCACGGGCCAGGGCAAACTCAAGCTGGGCCTGGCCATACCGCTGGATAACGCCGAGAAAACCCGTGTCAGTGGTGACGTGTATCTGGCAGGGAATACCCTGCAGCTGCGTAGCTTGCCGCTACCGCTGCTCACCGGCATAGACGGCGTATTGCATTTCAACGAACACGGCATTGCCAGCCCCGGCATAGACTACAGTGCCTTTGGTGGGCGTAGCCGCCTGCAGGCTAGCCTGGATGCGCGCGGGCACATGCAGTTCACCAGCCAGGGCCAGGTAGACGTACCGCAGGTATTACAGCAGTACGTGCCATTTCTCGCCCCTTATGCGCTGGGTCAAACCGGCTATCGGGCTGACTTTACCGTCAGCAACACGCTGGACGCGCTGACCGTACAGTCCAGCCTGCAAGGCGTGCGCACTACGGTGCCCGCCCCGCTGGCCAAAACAGCAGAGCAAAGCTGGCCGCTTCAGCTGGGGGTGTTTGCCACCCAGGCGGGCTGGCAGGTCGATTGGCAGATACCGCAGCACGCGCAGGGGCTGGTAGCGCTGGGTCATGATGGCCAGCTGCTGGGCGCTGGCGTGGGCGTGGGGGCCGATGCGCCCGACCCGCAAGGCCGCATTGCCATCAAGGTAGACGCACCGGCGCTGCAGCTGGGCCCGTGGCTGGCAGCGCTGCCGGCCGGGGCGGCAGACAACGGCACATGGCCGCTGCCGCTATCGCTGGGTATCAGCACGCCGCGCTTCATGGCGCAGGGCAAGGTGCTGAGCAATGTGCAGGCAGCGCTGGGCTGGCGTGGCGGCGACAGCCCGCTACAGTTGAACGTGAAATCGCGTGAGGTCAGCGGCACATTGCAGTACATGCCGCACGGCAAGGGCAGGCTGCAGGCGCGGCTGGCCCACCTGGCGCTGCCGCTGGACGACGACGGGCTGCCGGCCGCCAGCGAATCCGAGCCGGAGATCAGCATCCCCGGGCTGGATGTGGATATTGCGGCGCTGCAATGGAAAGACAAAGTGTTGGGCAGCCTGAGCCTGAAAGCACAGCACCAGCCGCAGCTGTGGCTGCTGGACGAAGTGCTGCTGCAAACACCGGAAGGCAAGCTCACCATGAGCGGCGCCGCGCCGGAAGGCAAAAGCAGCGGCGCCCGCCGTACGGAAATCAGCTTTGCGGCCAACAGCCAGAACGCCGGTGCACTGCTGGCGCGGCTGGGGGTGCCCGACGCGCTGGTGGGCGGCGAGGGCGAGCTGAATGGGCGGGTAAACTGGCTGGGTCATGCAGCGGCATTTGATCTGGCACGCATGAGCGGCAGCGTCAAGCTGGACCTGCGCAAGGGCCGCTTTGCCCAGATCGACCCTGGCGCAGCGCGTCTGCTGGGGGTGCTGAGCCTGCAGTCGCTATCGCGCCGCATCCGCCTGGATTTCACCGATGTCTTCAGCAGCGGCTTCGCTTTTGACAGCCTCGCCGGTAGCGCCGACATCGACGCCGGGGTGTTCCGTTCCAGCAATGTGCTATTGCAGGGGCCAGCCGCCAAAGTTACCTTGCAGGGAGAGGCCGACCTGGCCAATAACCGTCAGCAGGTGGCGGTGCGTATTACCCCCACTTTGTCGGAAGGTGTGGCGGTGCTGACTGGCGCCTCGTTATTGAACCCGGTGCTGGGCGCCATTACCTTTGCCGCGCAAAAACTGCTGAAAGACCCGGTCAGCCAGATACTGTCATTTGATTACGATGTCACCGGCAGCCTTACCGACCCCCAGGTGCGCAAGGTAGGGCAACGGGTGGAAAACAAACCGGCGGCAGCCCCGGCTGCCCCTTGATGCTGGAGTATCTTCATGGATAAAGCGTTTAAAGTTGCCGCCGTGCAAATGGTGTCGGGCACCGAGCCACAGCACAACCTGGCCCGTGCCGCACAGCTGGTGGCCGAGGCCGCCGCCCAGGGCGCGCAGCTGGTGGTGCTGCCCGAGTACTTCTGCCTGATGGGCCGGCACGATGGCGACAAGGTCGCCATCCGCGAAGCCTACGGCAGCGGCCCGCTGCAGGCTGCGCTGGCGGCCATGGCGCGTGATCACGGCGTGTGGCTGGTGGGTGGTACGATTCCGCTGGCCTGCCCGGACGATGGCCGCGTCTATAACACCCTGCTGCTGTACGCGCCGGATGGCAGCGTACACAGCCGCTACGACAAGATTCACCTGTTCGGCTTTACCGGGCAGGGCGAGCGTTATTGCGAATCCGACAGCATCCTGGCGGGTACCCAGCCGCTGCGTGCCAGCACACCGTTGGCCGATATTGCGTTTGGTATCTGCTACGATCTGCGCTTTCCAGAGCTGTTTCGCCGCATGACGCCGTTTGACCTGCTGGTTTTGCCCGCAGCCTTTACCGCCACCACCGGTGCTGCGCACTGGGAAGTGCTGCTGCGCGCCCGTGCCATCGAAAACCAGTGCTACGTGCTGGCCTCGGCGCAGGGTGGCGAACACGAAAACGGCCGCCACACGCATGGCCAGAGCCTGCTGATCGACCCCTGGGGCAAGATTGTGGCCCAGATTGGCAAAGGCGAAGGCGTGGTAGTGGGCGACATCGACCCGAATACCCTACACTCGGTACGCAGCCGCCTGCCGGCGCTAGACCACCGCGTGTTTTCCTGAAAGAACAAGACATGAGCCAAATAGCCATTGCCGAGCAGCTGCTGCTGGCACCTTACGGTGTGAATGAAGGCGTGATCGACGCCACCCTGGGCCGCATGCTGGGCCACCAGGTGGACTACGCCGACCTGTATTTCCAGTACACCCGCAGCGAAGGCTGGAGCCTGGAAGAAGGCATTGTCAAAGCGGGCAGTTTCAGTATCGACCAGGGCGTGGGCGTGCGCGCCGTCGCAGGCGACAAAACCGCCTTTGCCTACTCGGATGACATCAGCCCGTTTGCTTTGGGCAAAGCTGCCGACGCCGTGCGCGCCATTGGCGCAGCCGGTGGCCATGGCAACGCCGGTGCCGTCGCCCTGCGTCAAGGTAGCGGCCTGTATGTAGCGCAAGACCCGCTGGACAGCCTGCCGGCCGAGGCCAAGGTGGCCATTTTGCAGCAGGTAGAAAAGCTGGCCCGCGCCGCCGACCCGCGCATCATCCAGGTGATGGCAGGGTTGGCCGCAGAGTACGACGTGGTGTATATCGCGCGCCACGACGGCGTGCGTGCCGCCGACGTGCGCCCGCTGGTGCGCCTGTCCGTTACCGTGATTGCCGAGCAGAACGGCCGCCGCGAAGTGGGCAGCAGTGGCGGCGGTGGCCGCTACGACCTGACCCGCTTTGGCGACGCGCAAATCGCCCATCATGTACAAAAAGCGGTGAAACAGGCGCTGGTCAACCTGGAAGCGCGCCCGGCACCCGCCGGCCAGATGACAGTGGTGCTGGGTGCGGGCTGGCCCGGCGTGCTGCTGCACGAGGCCATCGGCCACGGACTGGAAGGCGACTTCAA
>JAIXTB010000298.1 GCA_027484385.1 Neisseriaceae bacterium
CGCAATAAACTGCAAGTATTTGCTTAAGGTGTTGATTTGCAACGGCACCAAAAAGCAAAAAAGTTGGCCGCAGGCGGCCCTGGCGCCACAAAAGACAGCGAGGCTGCGCTCTGCTACCCTTTAGGCCTTGTTTATCGACTGTATGCGACGATCGCACCCAAGGTAATGACCACTCTCAAGTTTGATGTGCTGATTATTGGCAGCGGCCTGGCGGGCATGACGCTGGCGCTACATTTGGCTGAAACCCGCAAGGTAGGCCTGATTACCAAACGCGACTTGCTGGAGGGCAGCTCTAGCTATGCGCAAGGTGGCATTGCCGCCGTGCTGGATACCGGGGATTCGGTAGAACAGCATATCAGCGATACGCTGATAGCCGGCGCGGGCCTGTGCAATGAGGCCACGACGCGCTTTATCGTAGAAAACTCGAAAGAGGCCATCGACTGGCTGGTGGACCTGGGCGTGCCGTTTACGCGCGACGACAGCCACCAGACCGGCTTTCACCTGACACGTGAAGGTGGTCACAGCCACCGTCGCATCATTCACGCTGCCGATGCAACCGGCGCAGCCGTGACCAGTACACTGGGGCAGAAGATCAAAGCCCACCCGCAGATTACGGTGCTGGAAGACTTTATCGCGGTAGACCTGATTACCAGCAGCAAGCTGGGGCTAGAGGGCAAACGCTGCTACGGCGTGTACGCACTGGACAAGCTGGCGGACCAGGTGGTGACCATTGCGGCCAACCATACCATTCTGGCTTCCGGCGGCGCCGGCAAGGTCTACCTGTATACCACCAACCCGGATACCGCTACCGGCGACGGCATTGCCATGGGCTGGCGTGCGGGCTGCCGCGTGGGGAACATGGAGTTCATCCAGTTTCACCCCACCTGCCTGTACCACCCGCACAGCAAATCTTTCCTGATTTCCGAAGCGGTGCGTGGCGAAGGCGGCATTCTGCGCCTGCCGGATGGCACCCGTTTTATGCCCCACCACGATGAGCGTGCCGAGCTGGCACCGCGTGACGTAGTCGCACGCGCTATCGACTTCGAGATGAAGAAACACGGTCTGGACTGCGTGTATCTGGATATCTCGTACAAGCCGGCCAGCTTCATACAGGAGCATTTCCCCAATATTTACGCGCACTGCCTGGAGCTGGGTATCGACATTACCCAGCAGCCCATCCCGGTGGTACCGGCAGCGCACTACACCTGCGGCGGCCTGATTACCGACCTGAAAGGGCGCACCGACGTGGAAGGCCTGTACGCTGTAGGCGAGGTGGCCTGCACCGGCCTACACGGTGCCAACCGCCTGGCCAGTAACTCGCTACTGGAATGCATGGTGATCGGCAAGGCGGCGGCAGCCGACATCAACGCGGCAGCGCCCGTAAAACAGCCCACGATTCCGGACTGGGACGACAGCCGCGTAACCGACACCGACGAAGAAGTGGTGATCTCGCACAACTGGGACGAGCTGCGCCGCGCGATGTGGGATTACGTGGGCATTGTGCGCACCAACAAGCGCCTGGAACGCGCGCTGAACCGCATCAAGCTGCTGAATGAGGAAATTGACGAGTATTACAGCAACTTCCACATTACCAACGACCTGGTGGAGCTGCGCAACTTGGTGCAAACCGCCGAGCTGATCGTGCGCTCTGCCCTGGCGCGCAAAGAAAGCCGCGGCCTGCACTTTAGCCGCGACTACCCGGACACCTTGCCGCAAAGCAGCGATACCATCCTGACGCCACAGAAGTAAGCCGTAACAAGGGTTGGCCGCACACTGCGGCCAACCTGCCCTCCCCGCCTCAACCCTGCGCCACAAACACCGGCAAGGTGAACCAGAACACGCAGCCCCCCGCCAGCGGTGTACTGACACCAAACTCGCCGCGGTGGAATTCCACAATCGAGCGGCAGATATTCAAGCCAATACCCATGCCGTCTGTTTTGGTGGAGTAGAACGGCGTGAACAGGTTCTCTTTCACGCCATCTTGTAGCCCTGGCCCGTTATCGCTCACTTCAACACGCCAGAACTGCTTGCCCGTGGTGCTGCGCAGATGAATGGTTGGCCGCACACTGCCGGCTTCACGCATGGCTTCTATCGCGTTTTTGATGAGATTCAGTAGCACCTGCTCGATCAGCACCGGGTCCATTTCCACCCGCAAGCCGCCGCGGGCAGGCTCCAGCAGCAAGCGCACGCCGTACTTGTCGGCCATGGGCTGTGCCAGTGCCAGTACGCGCCGCACTGCCAGGTCCGGGTCGCTCAGCTCCAGCTGTGGTGCGTGCTTTTTCACGAAGGCACGAATACTGTTGACGATTTGCCCGGCGCGGCGCGCCTGGTCGGCAATGGCCTGCACCGCCTCACCCACGCCACGCGTTTGTGCCAGCTCGGCGGGCAGTTTGCGCGCCAGGCCCGAGGCGTAAGTGGAAATGGCAGTCAGCGGCTGGTTCAGCTCGTGCGCCAGCGACGAGGCCATTTCACCCATGGCGATCAGGCGCGAGGTGGTCTGGAAGCGCTCCTCCTGCGCCAGCTCGCGCTCGGCACGGGCACGGGCATCGGTAATATCCAGCAACATGCACAACCAGGCCGACTCGCCCCCTACCCAATTGATACGCCGGTATTGCAGCTGGAACCAGCTACGACCGCCATCGGGCGAACACTCGAGGTTGGCCGCAGTGGCGTGGCTATCCCCCATCAGGCCAGGCATCAGCGGGCAGTAACTGCCATGCACCGTAAAGCTGGCCCAGCCGGCAGCAAAG
>JAIXTB010000134.1 GCA_027484385.1 Neisseriaceae bacterium
ACGGCATGTCCGGCGCGCTGGACCCGGCCATCCAGCAAGAGATTATCGAGCGCGACCTGTACGCCACCGCCGTGCTGTCCGGCAACCGCAACTTTGACGGCCGCATCCACCCCTATGCCAAACAAGCCTTCCTGGCGTCGCCGCCGCTGGTAGTGGCCTACGCGCTGGCCGGCACCGTGCGCTTTGATATCGAGCAGGACGTGCTGGCCGTGGTAGACGGCCGCGAGATCCGCCTGCAAGACCTGTGGCCGTCGGACGAGGAGATCGACGCTATCGTCGCGGCCAGCGTGAAGCCCGAGCAGTTCAAACAGGTGTACATCCCGATGTTCGACCTGGGCGAAGCACAGCAGGCCGACAGCCCGCTGTACCAGTGGCGCCCGATGTCCACCTACATCCGACGCCCGCCGTACTGGGACACCGAAGGCATGGGCGCACTGGCGGCCAACCCGCGCACGCTGAAAGGCATGCGCCCGCTGGCGGTGCTGCCGGACAACATCACCACCGACCACCTGTCGCCGTCCAACGCCATTCTGGCCAGCTCTGCCGCCGGCGAATACCTGGCCAAGATGGGCCTGCCGGAAGAGGACTTCAACAGCTACGCCACCCACCGCGGCGACCACCTCACCGCCATGCGCGCCACCTTTGCCAACCCGCAGCTGGTAAACGAAATGGCCGTGGTAGACGGCGCAGTGAAAAAGGGCTCGCTGGCCCGCGTCGAGCCGGAAGGCAAAGTGATGCGCATGTGGGAAGCCATCGAAACCTATATGGCACGCAAACAACCACTGATCATCGTGGCCGGTGCGGACTACGGCCAGGGTAGCTCGCGCGACTGGGCCGCCAAAGGCGTGCGCCTGGCGGGGGTGGAAGTGATCGTGGCCGAAGGCTTCGAGCGTATCCACCGCACCAACCTGATCGGCATGGGCGTGTTGCCGGTGGAGTTCAAGCCCGGCACCACAAGGCTGACGCTGGGCCTGGACGGCACGGAAACCTACGACATCCAGGGCGAGCTGGCACCACGCTGCGACTTGACGCTGGTGGTACAGCGCCGCGACGGCAGCTGCGTAGAGGTAGCGGTAACCTGCCGCCTCGATACCGCCGCCGAAGTGCGTGTCTACCAGGCCGGCGGCGTACTGCAGCGCTTTGCCCAGGACTTCCTGGCGGGCGCAGCCTAACGCACCCTCACCCCCGGCCCCTCTCCCGCCCGCGGGTGAGGGGTGACTGGGCGCAAGGTTGGCCGCAATCGTCATGCACAGCATTGGCTAAGACCAACACCGCACCTACACCACCAAAGCCTCTCGCCCCAGCGGAGAGAGGGGTTAGGGTGAGGGGCAAAACGGCCCCGAAGTTTGCCGCGCCTTGCACTACAAGCCGTAGCAGCATCGGAACCAGACATGATCCTGCGGCCAACACCGCACCTACACCACCAAGCCCCTCGCCCCAGCGGGGAAAGGGGTTAGGGTGAGGGGCAAAACGGCCCCGAAGTTTGCCGCGCCCTGCACTACAAGCCGTAGCAGCATCGGAACCAGACATGATCCTGCGGCCAACATCGTATCCGACGCCACCAAAGCCCCTCGCCCCACCGGGGAGAGGGGTTGGGGTGAGGGGCAAACAGCACAAGGTAACAAACGAAGGGAGCAGCGCATGGCGGCCAATCAGCACGCTCGGCAGCTACGCCAGCGCATGACCAACGCCGAGCAGCTGCTGTGGCACCACCTGCTCAACCGCCGGCTGGATGGCCACAAATTTCGCCGGCAACACCCGATCGGGCCTTACATCGTGGACTTCGTCCACCTGCAAGCCCGGCTGGTTATCGAAGCAGACGGCGGGCAGCACCTGGGCAACGCGCACGACCAGCAACGCGATGCCTGGCTGCAGGCACAGGGCTACCGTGTGCTGCGCTTCTGGAACAACGACATACTGCAGCAACCCGATACCGCACTGGCCGCCATCTGGCAGGCGCTGCCAGACCAGACCAGAAAGGACGCATCCGCATGAGTCACCCGGCACAAATCCGCATCCCCGCCACCTATATTCGCGGCGGCACCAGCAAGGGCGTGTTTTTCCGCCTGCAAGACCTGCCCGCAGCCTGCCAGCAACCTGGTGCAGCACGCGATGCGCTGTTCATGCGCGTCATCGGCAGCCCCGACCCGTACAGCGCCCATATCGACGGCATGGGTGGGGCCACCTCCAGCACCAGTAAGTGCGTGATCCTGAGCAAAAGCAGCGTGCCCGGACACGACGTGGACTACCTGTACGGCCAGGTATCCATCGACAAACCGTTTGTGGACTGGAGCGGCAACTGCGGCAACCTGTCCACCGCCGCTGGCGCCTTTGCCATCCACGCTGGCCTGGTGGCCCCCGAGCGCGTGCCGCAAGACGGCGTCTGCACCGTACGCATCTGGCAGGCCAACATCCGCAAAACCATTATTGCCCACGTACCGGTAAGCCACGGCCAGGTGCAGGAAACCGGCGATTTCGAGCTGGACGGCGTGACCTTCCCGGCCGCCGAAATCGTGCTGGAGTTCCTCGAGCCATCTGATGACGGCGACGACGGCGCCATGTTCCCCACCGGCAACCTTGTCGACCAGCTGGACGTACCCGGCATCGGCACCCTGCCCGCTACGCTGATCAGCGCCGGCATCCCCACCGTGTTCGTCAACGCGGCAGATATCGGCTATAGCGGCACCGAGCTGCGCGAGCACATCAACAGCGACACCGCCGCGTTGCAGCGCTTCGAAGCCATTCGCGTGGCCGGCGCGCTACGCATGGGGCTGATCAAGACACCGGAAGAAGCCGCCACCCGCCAGCACACGCCCAAGATTGCCTTTGTGGCACCGCCGCAGGACTACACCGCATCCAGCGGCAAAACCATTGCCGCCGGCGATGTGGACCTGCTGGTGCGGGCGCTGTCGATGGGCAAGCTGCACCACGCGATGATGGGCACCTGCGCGGTAGCCATCGGCACCGCCGCGGCCATCCCCGGCACGCTAGTGAACCAAGCGGCCGGTGGCGGCGCGCGCGAGGCAGTGCGCTTTGGCCACCCGTCCGGCACGCTGCGCGTGGGCGCCGAAGCGGTGCAGGACAACGGCCAGTGGAAGGTCACCAAGGCCATCATGAGCCGCAGTGCCCGCATCCTGATGGAAGGCTGGGTACGGGTACCGGGCGATACGTTCTGATTCCGCCCACCTGAAAAACCATGCGGCCAACCTTGCGTGACAAGGTTGGCCGCATCCTTCATTGGCAATCACCATCAGTAAACAGGGCTTACTGCCCGGCCACCTCGGCCAGTAGCGCTTGCGCCGCCAGCTTGCCCAGATTATTGGCCGCCAGCGGGCTGTCACCGGTAATCAGCTTGCGGTCCTGATAGCACTGGCCGCTAATGCCTTCATTCAGCACCTCCACACCCAGCGCCGCCAGGCGCGCCGCCAATGGCCAGCGCAGTTGGCCAGGCATATAGCCGATATCCACGTTGGCACCTTGGTCCAGCGCGTCGGGGAATACGCAGATCTTGTAGCCTTTATAAATATAGTTGTCGGCGCTTTCGCCCAGCGCCGGTGCCAGCATACAGGCAGGGCCATGGCACAGCGTAATGACGTACTTGTCTTTGGCCATCGCCCACTGCAGCAGTGCTTTCACTTCCAGGCTGTCCGGAATGCCCACCAGCGAGCCGTGGCCACCGGGCACAAACACCGCGATATACGGCGAATCGTCGTGCAGGTTTTCTGCCATCACATCAGACAGCTTGCGCGGCTGCTTGAACTGGGCGCGGTACTTCTGGTACGTGGCTTTCACCGTCTCGTCTTCTGCCGGCATGGCCCACATCTCGAACTTCACCGGGTTGCCGGACAGGGTGGCTACCTCGATATCGAAACCGGCGCTGTCCAGGTGGTACATCGGCAGCAGGGTTTCTACCGGGTGGTTACCGGTAGAAAACATGGTGCCGTTCTGCATCAGCACGTAGCGTTCGTCAGTAGCCACCATCAGCACTTTCCACTTTTTGCCGGTGTAAGGCTGCGGGTAAACCGTGCCGTCAAAGTCGGTTTTGGGGGCGGTATACAGGCTGAGCGAATACGGCGACGGAAAGAAGGCATTCTCCTCTGCATGGTCGGGTGCGGGTGCTTTGCTCAGTTCGTTGACTACAGTTGTCATGTCAGGCCCTTTGTGTTGGATTGATCTGCGCCATGCCGCGCACAGCAGCCATGGCAAGCGGGTGCCCTGCCCGCCGGCTGGGCGGCATAAATAAGCTACACCGCACACTGCTTGCAATAATAGTTAAAAATTGCAATGTAGCGTTTCACTGGTGCAACAGCGGCGGCACCTGACACCCGGCTAGCAGATAAGGTAAGTTAAGGCCCTTCCCCGACACGTCGTTACCAACACCATGCTGGATCTGAATGCGCTGTATTACTTTGTGCAGGTGGTCGACCACGGCGGCTACCACGCCGCCAGCCGTGCCACCGGGGTACCCACCTCGCGGCTTAGCCGCAGCATCCGCCAGCTGGAAACCCACCTGTCCGCCCGCCTGATCAACCGCAGCCCGCGCCACTTTGCACTGACCGAGGCCGGGCAGGCGTTCTACACCCACTGCCAGCAAGTCATGCTCGCCAGCGATGCTGCGCAGGCAGCCATAGCGCAGCAGCACATCGAGCCGCAAGGCACGATACGGCTCAGCTGCCCCACTGCCCTGCTCAATTTTGTGGTGGGCGGCATGATCTCGCGCTACATGGTGCGTTACCCGCTGGTCAAGGTGCAGATAGAAAGCACCAACCGCGAGGTCGATGTGGTGCGCGAGGGGCTGGACATCGCGCTGGTGGCCAAAACCCCGCCCATAGAAGACAGTAATCTGGTGATGAAGCGGCTATCGCGCAGCCCGCAGGCGCTGGTGGCCAGCCCGGCACTGCTGGCACGTTACGGTCACCCGGGCAGCGTAGACGATCTGGCGGGCTTGCCCAGCCTGCACTGGGGGCCACAAGCACGCCACTACCAGTGGCAACTGCAAGGGCCAGGGGGACAAAGTGCCAGCATCAGCCATCAGCCGCGGCTGGTCACCGACGACGTCATCACCATCCGCCGCTGCGCACTGGAACACGGTGGCATGGCGCAGCTGCCTTTGCTGGTGTGCTTCAAGGACCTGCAGCAAGGCTTGCTGCTGCCGGCGCTGGACGGCTGGCAGCCACCGGAAGCGATCGTGTTTGCGCTCTTTCCCTCGCGCCAGGGCATGCCACTTTCGGTACGCAGCCTGCTGGACTTCCTCACTGAAAGCTTTGGCGACTTGGATTTTTCCAACCTTCAGGCAGGCTACGCGGCCAGGGGTGACGAAGACGCCTGCTTCATGCGCTAAGGTTGGCCGCAAGGCGCTTCAGGGCCACCTTGGCCGAGCTGCCGGAGCTGGCGCGGCAAACCACAGTGGCTGCACCATCGCCTGCGTCCGCACCCTTGCGGCCAGACCTGCCGGATGGAACAAGCAGCAAAACGCAGCCCGCCAGGCCGGATAGCGGGCAAGGCGGGCGGCATCCATAAACAGGGCTGGCTTATACCGCGTACTGCAGCAAGGTACCGTAGTGCTCTACGCGGCGGTCGCGGAATACGCCCCAGGCGCGGCGCTTGGCCGCCAGCGCGTCCAGGTCGAAAGTGGCGGTGAGGATGGTGCCATCCTCGTTGCCGGCCTCGGCACGCAGCTCGCCGTCTTCTGCGGCAATGAACGAGCCACCGTAGAAGGTGATGTGCGTGCCGGCCTCGCCGTGCTCGGTGCCAACACGGTTACTGGCCAGCAGCGGCATCACGTTGGCCGCAGCGTGGCCGCGCTGGGTGTTTTGCCAGTGGCGCAGCGACTGGATGCCCGGGTCGTGCGGCTCGCTGCCGATGGCGGTGGGAAACAGCAGCAGCTCGGCGCCCATCAGTGCCATGCTGCGTGCGGTTTCGGGGAACCACTGGTCCCAGCAGATACCCACGCCCAGCCGACCGTAGCGGGTATCCCACACCTTGAAGCCCATATCGCCGGGCGCAAAGTAGAACTTCTCGCTGTAACCGGGGCCGTCCGGAATGTGCATCTTGCGGTAGTGCCCCAGCACGCTGCCGTCGGCGTCGATCATGGCCAGGCTATTGAACTGGGTATTGCCCGCCTGCTCGAAAAAGCTCACCGGCAGTACCACCTGCAGCTCGCGCGCCAGCGCGGCAAAGCGCCCCAGCCACGGGTGGCCGTCGAACGGTGCCGCCAGCGCATTGTGGTGATGGCGCTGATCGATACAGAAATACGGCGTTTCGAACAGCTCTTGCAGCAGGATCACCTGCGCCCCTTGCGCCGCCGCAGCGCGCACCAGGGCTTCGGCGCGATCCAGGTTGGCCGCACGGTCCCAGCTACAGGCCATCTGGGTGGTGGCCACAGTCACGTTACGCATCTTGCTCTCCTTGCAGTGCCCAGTGCTTACCCTGGGCGTCTCGGGCGCGGGCGACGGCTGCTGCCTCGCCGCTGGTCAGTGGCCGGTCCGGCACCCAGTGCGGGTCGTCGAAATCCACCTGCTGGCCGCTTAGCCCTTCGATGACACCGAGCGTGGCAATCGGCAGGTACGGCAGGCTGTAGCCGCCCTCCTGCAGCATCACGATGCGGCCCTGGCACAGCTCACCCGCCGCAGCGGTGAGGCTGGCCGCCAGGGCGCGGTAGCCCGGACGGGTAAGGCGCATGCGGCCCAGTGGATCGTAGGCATTGGCGTCCTGCCCGGCCGACACCAGAATCAGCTCGGGGGCAAAACGACGCAGCACTGGCAGCAGTACCTGCTCGAACGCCAGTGCGTAGGCGGCGTAGCCACTGCCGGCCGGCAGCGGGATGTTCAGCGTGTAGCCGGCGCCCGCACCCTGGCCTTGGTCCCGCTCGCTACCGCCTTCCAGCGGGTAGTTGCCTTCCTCGTGCAGCGAGCAGAACAGTACCTGCGGGTCGGCCTCGAACACGTGCTGGGTGCCGTTGCCGTGGTGCACGTCCCAGTCGATGATAGCGATGCGCTGCAAGCCGTAACGGGCCTGGGCGTGGCGCGCGGCGATGGCCACGTTGTTGTAGTAGCAATAGCCCATCGCGTAGTCGGGCCCGGCATGGTGGCCGGAGGGGCGGATCAGCGCGTAGGCGCGGCCAACCTTGCCTTGCAGTACCGCGTCTACCGCGGCGCAGGCCGCACCTGCGGCGGCGCGAGCAATGCGCTCGGTAGCCGGGCCGCCACGCGCATCGGGGCCTAGCTCGACACCATCGCCATCCGCAGCGGCACAGTTGGCCGCCAGCTGCGCCAGGTAGGCCGGGGTGTGCACCCGTAGCAGCGCAGCGTCGTCAGCCGGCAGGTAGGCCAGCGGCTGCAGCCGTGCTGTCATACCGGTGGCGTCCAGCAGCGCCTTGGTATAGGCCAGGCGCTCGGGGCAGTCGAACTCGGCGCCGGCGTCGGCGCTACCAGCGCTACCGTGGTAAGTCTGGCGCCCTGCGTTATGTTGCAGAAACAGCTCGTCGTACAGAAAACCGGTGGGGGTGGTCATGGTGTGCTCCTAGCGGCCGGTCTTGAATTTTTGCCACAGCCGGGTCTGGATGCGCTGCACCGCAGGCTCCAGCGGGCGCTGTACCCAGAAAGATTTCATGCGGGTGGCGTCGGGGTAGATCATCGGGTCGCTGGTCAGGTCTTTACTCATCAGCTTGGTGGCCTGGGCATTGGGGCTGGGGTACATCACCGCATTGCTGATGTTGGCGATCACGTCCGGGCGCAGCAGGTAGTTAATGAACAGGTGAGCGTTATCAACGTTCTTGGCGTCCTTGGGGATCACCATGCTGTCAAACCACATGGGGGCGCCCTGCTGCGGAATGGTGTAGGCGATGTTCTGGCCGTTCTTGTTCTGCTTGGCGCGCAGCTTGGCCACCAGTACCGCGCCAGAGTAACCGGTACTGACGCACACCTCGCCATTCGCCAGGTCGTTCATCACCGGGGTGGCGATCAGGCGCTTCACGTAGGGGCGAGCTTTGGCCAGCACGGCGTAGGCGGCCTCGTAGTCTTTGGCGCTGGTGCTGTTGGGGTCCAGCCCCAGGTAGCGCATGGCCATGGGCAGCATCACGCTGCCAGCGTCGTTATAGGCCACATTGCAAGCTTGCAGCTTGGCCAGCACCTCGGGCTTGAACAACAAGTCGTAGCTATTGGCCGGCAGCTGGCCGCCCAGCGCTTTCTTCACTTTGTCCACGTTGTAGCCGATGGCCGTGGTGCCCCACATATACGGCACACTGTACTGCATGCCCGGATCAACACTGTCTACCTTGGGCACAAAGGCCGGGTCCAGGTTCTTCAGGTTGGTCAGCTTGCGCTTGTCCAGCTTCTGGTACACCCCGCTCTGGATCTGGCGCGTCAGGAAATCGTTGGACGGAAACACCAGGTCGTAGCCACTGCCACCGGCCAGCAGCTTGGTCTGGAGCACTTCGTTGCTGTCGTACACATCCAGCCGCACTTTGATGCCGGTTTCTTTTTCGAATCCGGCAACAGTATCGGGGGCGAAGTATTCACCCCAGTTGTAGATGTTCAAGGTACCGGCTGCCTGGGCCAACGGTGGCACACAAGCAGCCGCAATACAGATGGCAAGGGCTTTCATGGTGATTTTCATGGCACTCTCCCTGATGTGATACGCACAAATGCGTGCGTCGGTGAAAACATCATGAGCGCAAGTGCGCGGCAGGATAAAGTACGTGGCAGGCAGTTCTTTTTTTCCCGGATGGAAAAACTGATGGATACATTTCAGGCGATACAAGCCTTTATCGCGGTGGCAGAAACCGGCAGCCTGTCACGCGCCGCACTAAAACTGGGCAAAAGCCCGTCGGCCATGACCAAAGCGCTGAACGCGCTGGAGGCATCGTTAGGTACGCGGCTGCTGACGCGCAGCACGCGCCAGGTGGCACTAACCGAAGCGGGCCGCATTTATCTGGAAACCGCCAGCGAAGCCATGCAGCAGCTGGGGCGGGTGGGCCAGCGCCTGCGCGAGCTCGATGGCGAGCCACGCGGGGTGCTGCGCATCACCGCACCGCTATCGTTTGGCCGCGCCGTGCTGTCGGGCTTTTGCCCCGCGTTCATGCAGCGCTACCCCGAGGTGGAGCTGGATATCAGCCTGGCAGACCGCTACGTAGACCTGGTGGCCGAGAACTACGACCTGGCGCTGCGCCTGGGGCACCACGACCTGCCAGGCCAGATTGCCAAGATCATCGGCGATAACCGCGTGATGGTGTGCGCCTCGCCGGCCTACCTGGCCAGCGCCCCACCTCTGCACAGCCCGGCCGACCTGATGCAGCACCGCTGCCTGGTGTACCGCCACCCGCTATTGAACCCCGCATGGTTTTTTGCCCGCGATGGCCACAGCCTGCGGGTGGAGCCGCAGGGGCGTATCCGTTCGGACAATTTCGATTTGCTGCTGGACGCGGCCTGCGCCGGGCAGGGTATCTTGCCCTGCCCGCGCTGGAGCGCACTGCACCACATCAGGGCAGGGAAACTGCTGCAGGTGTTTGCCGACTACCACTGCACGGGCGAGAGCTTTGGCCGCGACCACGTGTACGCGGTATACCCGGCCGCACGGCGCAACGCGCTAAAGGTGAGGCTGTTTGTGGAAGAGATACAACAATGGATGGCGTGTCATTTTAGCGACAGCCCCAGCCCGGCCACACCAAGCGCCTAGCGGCGGCTGCCGGTGCCCGGGCTGGCCGCCTGGCGCAGGCACACTTAGGGCAATAAGGCTTGGAAGCTGAAACGGTAACGGCGGATAGACGGATTCTTCACCTTGCTGTAGCTGGCAAAATCCACCCGGCTGAAATCGGCATCGCTATAAGCTTTCAGATAGCGCTGGGCCAAGGCAGCATCGAAGCGGACAAATAGAGGCCGCTGCAGCTCCAGCCCTTCGCTGGCAAAATCCTTGCCGTGCTCGTAGTCGTACAGCATCACCAGCGCCCAGGCACCGGTCACAAAATGGCCGCCGGCCAGCGCGGTCAGGCTGCCATCGCTCAGGTTTTGCAGCGCCTCTGGCGAGGTATTGATGCCGCTGAAAAACGCGTCCCGGCCGGGCTCGCCGCCACGCGCGCGCCACTGGGCCATCGCTCCCATGGCCATCTGGTCGCTACCGGCCCACACCATGCGGGCTTGCGGGTGCCGGCGGTACAGCCAGCTGGCCTGCTGCGCCGCGCGCTGGCGGTCCCATGCTGCCATCACTTCCTGCACCACCACCACATCGCCCGCGTCGCGCACGGCCTGGTACAAACCCTGCAAGCGAAAAACCGACGTGGGCGTGCTGCGGTCGCCACCAATCACCAGCATGGGCATCTTGCCGCCCATGCGTGGCACCCGCGCCTGGCGTGCCTGGACAATCAGGGCCTGGCCGGTAAGGTAGCCGGCATCTTGCGCACGCGGTTCCAGCGAGCCCAGCCACAGGGGGTACTTTTGCCGTGGTTTGCCCAGCTCGGCACCGGCCACACCGCCCCCGCGGCCACTGTAGGCCAGAAACGTCTTGATACCGGCGGCACTCAGCATGTGCACCATTTCCGCCGCGGTACCGAATTCATTACTCAGCATCACATAATCCGGCCGCTGCCCCGCAGGCAGGCTGGCCAGCGTACGCGTGTGCTCCAGCGCCAGCTTGGCGTTGCGCGCGGCGTACTCTATGCGCAGTGAAATACCCAGATCCTCTGCCGCTGCCTGCATGCTGCGGCTCGCCGTAAACCAATAGGTTTCGTTGGCATGCCCGGGGTTGATAAACACCACCGACATGGCCCAGGCGGGGCGCACAAGACACAGGCAGCACAGAAGCAATACAGCGCGCAACATGGGGCAATTCCTACAAATCGATAAATAACATTGTAGGTACTAACATAAAAATCCCATGGTTAATATCGAATAGCAGCGATCGCTGCGGCAGCAAGCCACCCTCATGCACGATGCATGCATTTCTGTGTCTATAAAACACACACATGCCCGATGGCATGAGAAAATTCCACCCAAGCCCATACTGCTCTGCCTACCAAGGCCCAGCCCGCCATGCCCAATACACCCGAACAACACACGACCAAACTGTGGCCGTTTTTTTCCAGCCTGCTGGGGCAAGACAGCAAGGAAATCCTGGGCCAGCAAGAGCGCAGGGATAACGTCCTGACCATCGCGCCCATAGGGTTTGTGGTGGCCATCATTTTTGCCCTGTTCAACACCCTGCTGGCACCATTCCCGGTGCTGGGGATCATCGAGGCCTGCGGTGCTTTTCTGCTCTTGCTGCCCGCCATCCGCCTGGCACGGCGCGGCCAACATTTGCGCTGGGCAGAAAACCTGCTGATGCTGTGCGGCTTTCTGGTGTTTGGCGCGCTGGTCGTGATCGGTGGCGTGGGCGGCACCGGGCTGTTCTGGGCTTACAGCTTTCCCTTCATGGCGTTTTTCATCAAAGGCCAGCGCAAGGGCTGGCTATGGAGCAGCCTGTTTTTGCTGGAGGTCGGCGTGCTGCTGCTGGCGCTGCGTGGCACCCCACTGGCCTACCCCTACGACCCGGTGCAGATACCGCACTATTTGTCGTCGCTGCTGTTTGTGTCGGTGATTGCCGCCTGCTTTAACCTGCTGCGCAGCCGTTTTCAGGAAAAGCTGCACGAAGGCGTACTGGCCAATACCGCCACCGCTCAGCACTACCTGGACCAGCTGCAGTTCCTGGCCCTGCACGACCCGGTAACCAAGCTGCCCAACCGCACCCGCATCCTGCCGGTACTGCAAGAGGAAATCGGCCAGGCCCAGGCCCGCCAGGGTGGTTTGCTGGTCATCGCCATGCGGCTGTCCCGCCTGCCCGAAATCAGCAACATCATCGGCAACGATGCCACCAACGAGCTGATGCAAGCCATTACCGCCACCTTGCAGCAGCTGCTGGGCGAAGGCGGCAAACTGGGGCGCATCGCCCGCGAGGAAATGCTGCTGATTTTCCCCATGCGCAAACCGCAGTTCGACCTGGACAACACCACGCGCCTGGTGGGCAGTTACAACCTGGATTTTGAAATACGCGGCTTCCCGGTGCACATCGACTACACCGCCGGCATTGCCACCTACCCGCACCACGGCAGCAGCGCCGAGGTGCTGCTGCACAAAGCCGAGCAGTCCATGCTGCAAGCCCTGCAACATGGCGTGCCGGCCACCATGTACGACGCCAGCCAGGACGAAGCGTTTGTACGCTACCACTACCGTTTTGGCCGCCTGCGTGACGCCATGGCGCAAAACCAGCTGACCCAGCACTTTCAGCCGCTGATCAATATCCGCACCGGCAAGCTGGTGGCGGCCGAAGCGCTGGCACGCTGGTTCGACCCGGAAGAAGGCTTTATCTCGCCGCTGGAATTCATCCCCATTGCCGAAAGCTCCGGCCTGATCAAGCCGCTGACCCGCTGGACCATCCGCGAAGCGCTGCGCCAGTGCGCCTTATGGCAGGCAGACTTCCCCGGCGTGGCAGTATCGGTCAACCTGTCGGTACGCAGCCTGTTCGACCCCGAGCTGCTGCCCATGCTGCGCCAGCTGCTGCAGGAAACCGGCATCAACCCGGCACTGGTGCGGCTGGAGGTCACCGAAAGCCTGATGCTGGCGGCGCCGGAAAAAGGCCTGGCCATCCTGCGCGACATCGTGGCGCTGGGCATACGGCTGGCCATAGACGACTACGGCACCGGCTTTTCCTCGCTGGGCTACCTCAAGCTGCTGCCAGTGCAAGAGCTGAAAATCGACCAGCGCTTTATCCGCCACCTGGTAGAAGACCGCGGCGACATGGCCATTGTGGAATCCACCATCGACCTGGCGCACCACCTGGGCCTGAGCGTGGTGGCAGAAGGCATAGAAGACCAGGAAACCATGCAGCAGCTGTGGCTGCTGGGCTGCGATATCGGCCAAGGCTACTACTACAGCAAACCCATGCCGATAGACGACTACCTGAGCTGGTGCGACCACTACCAGCGCCGCCAGGCCGCCGACCCGCAGCTGCTGGACAGCGAGCCGGACAACACCCCGCTGCTGTAAGCCGGCTGCTGCGCTGTTGTCGGTGGGCTAGTACGGATAAAGCGCGTTTGAATCTGCGTCAATAGCGGGGCCGCTAGGCTCGCTGGTTTTTTGATCCAGGCAAATGGGCGTGGCGGGAAAGAAGCATTGCTACTGGTCTAGCTTGGCCAACACGTCGCTTGGGTTGAGCGCAGCGAAGCCCAACTTTTACCGAGTATCTCGCTGCAAGCCCTGTCACTTGCCTGAAGAACGGGGTAAGCGTTGGGCTTCATGTCATTCAGCACACAGGGTGGGCAAAGCGCAGCGTGCCCACCCTACTTGCTGTCGTACCGATTCAATCGATGTTCTGGCCAATCCGCCAAAGAACACCGGATGGGTCGTAAAGACAGAAATCACGCATCTGCCAAGGCTGATCTTCCAGCTCGGTAACCTTGACCCCGTACTTTTCAAGGACACCACTTTCGTGGACCTGCTGCCACCAGGCTCCCACATCTTCTACCAGGATGTGCATCATGAAGTTTTCAGCGAACGATTCAGCACAGAAATCCTGCAGTAAAAAGCTCACGCCCCCGAAGTGGAAATAAGCCACACCGCCACCCTCGGAAGCCATCGTAAAACCAAGGTCCTGGTAGAACTGTTTGGAAAGCGCAAAGTCCTTCGACGGGACGAATGCCTTGATTTCCGAGATCTTGAGATTCGACATGGTGTGTTGGTCCTATGACGCCAAACGTTTGGCAAGAAGCAAAGCCCAACGTTTACCGAGCTGCACTACTACAAATCATGTCAACTCTTTTAAAAACGCGGTAAACGTTGGGCTTCATTGTAATGGCCTAGCCCTTTCTTCACAGGTCGCGCAAGGACCTGCTTTGCCATACCGTCTGCAGCCGCGTCTCGGTAAAGTCGTCCGGCGTCACTGTTAGCCGGCGCGGCCACAGGCCCAGAAAGCCGTGCCGGCGCGGGTGCATGTCCAGCCACTGCGCCACGCCGCGGTAGCAATAGAACACCAGCTCGGCGCAGCTAAAGCTCTGGAAGGCTTTCACGTCGTTGCAGGCAAAGTCGTACTCGGCGCCCAGCTTGCCCAGCGCGGCGGCGCAGGCCAGCCGGGTGGCTTCGTGGCGCTGCAGGGTGTGGTCGGCCAGTAGCTGGCTGGCCAGGCGCTGCTCGGCGCTGCCTGGCTGCAGCGCAAAAGCCGGCGCGACATCGGTGTGCGGCACACCCTGAAAGGTATCGGGCAGGCGCAGCACCTGCAGGTAATCGCAGCGGCAAAAACTGAGAATGTCTTCCATCTGCACGCCTTCCGCCATGGCGTGAATCACCATGGCGTTATCGGGCCAGCTGCCATCGCTGCGCGGCTGCAGCACGCTATCAAAAAAGCGTTCCCGCATGGCCTCGCGGTGTGCCGGCAGTGCGGCGGCGGGGATGCGGCGGTCCTGGTCCCAGGCGTAGCCGCTGATATCGGCGGCGGCGTGCTGGCGGTCTGGCTGCGCGATGTGGCCAACGTAGAGCGCAGCATGGGTAAAGCGGCCTTTGCGGCGCTGCCCGGTACCAAGCGGCCAACTACTGCGGATAAACCAGCTATCCAGATAGCCATCGTAGGCGCGCAGCAGGATATCGCCCGGCTGCAATACGCCCAGCAGCTCGCGCACGTCGG
>JAIXTB010000056.1 GCA_027484385.1 Neisseriaceae bacterium
ATCTTCAGCGCGTCTTCCACGGCGCGTACCGACGTCAGCGCGTGGGTGCCGGTGCATACACCGCAAATGCGCTCCACAAACGCCCAGGCATCGCGCGGGTCGCGGCCTTTCAGGATCACCTCCAGCCCGCGCCACATGGTGCCGGTGGACACGGCATTGGTAATCACGTTATTGCTGTCCAGGTTCACCTCGCAGCGCAGGTGGCCTTCAATGCGCGTTACCGGGTCTACTACCACGCGGCGGCCGCTGTTATCCAGGGTAAAGCCTTGGGTCTGGTAGGCCATTACACGTTCTCCTTGTTCTTGTTCTGGGTGTCATCCAGCGGCTTCAGGTCCTGCTTTTTCAGTACCGTGCTCTTGATGGCGCTGACCGCCGCGTGCGCGGCAATGGCCGCCCCTACGCCACCGGCCACGGTCATGCCGATCTGGTCGGCGTTGGCTTCGATGCCAAACTGCGGAATGCTGGTGACGCGGTCGTAGAACGAGCCTTTGTCCCAGAAACCGTCTTCCGAGCAGCCTATGCAGCCGTGGCCGCTTTGCACCGGCCAGCTCACGCCGCCGTTCCAGCGCACAGTGGAGCAGGCGTTGTAGGTGGTGGGGCCTTTACAGCCCACCTTGTACAGGCAGTAGCCCTTGCGTGCGCCTTCGTCGTCCCAGGTTTCCACAAACTGGCCGGCATCGAAGTGCGGGCGGCGGTAGCATTTATCGTGAATACGCTGGCCGTAGAACATCTTGGGGCGGCCCTGGCGGTCCAGCTCGGGGATGCGGTCGAAGGTGACCATATAGGTAATCACGGCGGCCATCACTTCGGGGATGGGCGGGCAGCCCGGCACCTTGATGATGGGCTTGTCCAGAATCACCTGGTGTACCGGCGTGGCGCGGGTAGGGTTGGGTTTGGCCGCTTGCACGCAGCCCCAGCTGGCACAGGAACCCCAGGCGATCAGCGCCTTGGCGTCGGCCGAGACACGCTTGAGTTTTTCCACGAAGGGCTCGCCGCCAGGGAAGCAGAACATGCCGTCTTCGTTCAGCGGCGGGTTGCCCTCGATGGCCACGATGTACTCGCCTTTGTGCTTTTCCATGATCTCTTCCAGGATGGCCTCAGCCTGGTGGCCGGCGGCAGCCATGATGGTGTCGTCGTAGTCCAGCGAGATCAGCGACAGGATGGCGTCTTTAGCCAGCGGGTGCGCCGAGCGGATAAACGATTCGGTACAGCAGGTGCATTCCAGCCCGTGCAGCCAGATCACCGGCGTGCGCGGTTTGGTTTCCAGGGCCTGGGCGATGCGCGGCACAAACGCCGAGCCCAAACCCATCGAGGTAGCGGTGAGGCTGCAGAACTTCAGAAAGCTGCGGCGGGTAACACCCTGGCGCCGCATGGCCTGGTAGAAAGTCTCCATCGTGGTCTCTGCCTTATTCTGTTTTGTAGGGGGGTGGTTACAACATGGGTGGCAGCCTGTTACAAGAAGCGTGCCAGCTTGCATTGGTGTGCAAGGTGCTGTTTTTAATGGATTTTGTGCGGCACCCTGCAGCGGGGTGGTAAGCCGCTTTGCAGTGGGGGCGGCCAACTGGTTGTCTACTGTGCGGCCGCCTGTCTGCCGTGCAGGCAAAAAAATACCGGGCAGGCGCGGGGGGCGGCCTGCCCGGCTGTTGTCATGCATAACAACCAGGTTTGGATGGAGGAGTGTGAGCGGCAATACCACTCGTGCAGCCCTCGCCAGGCAAGGGCTGCGCGCGGGGTATTACAGGCTGCCTGCCAGTAGCCAGGCACCGCTGGCGGCAATGGCAGCACCGGTGGCACGGGCCCACAGGCTGGCGCGCGCCAGCAGGGTGTGGCCCGCTACCAGGCCGGCGGCGTGCAGGGCGGCGGTTGCCAGGACAAAGCCGGCCATATAGCCAGCCAGGCTGCCTGCGGGGGCTTCGGCACCGTGGGCATGGCCGTGTACCAGAGCAAATGCAGCAATCAGCGGCAGGCCGATGCTGGCGGGTACGCGGCTGCCGGCGGCTACCATCAGGCCCAGTACCAGTACCGACAGGGCAATGCCGGGCTCTACGGCAGGCAGTGCCATACCGGCAGCGCCCAGCAGGCAGCCACCCAGCATGGCCAGCACAAAGGTGGCTGGCGCGGCCAGGCGTACCTTGCCCTGGTGCGCGGCGGCCCACAGGCCCACGGCCACCATGGCCAGCAGGTGGTCCAGCCCGCCTACCGGGTGTGCCATGCCGGATAGCAGGTTAAATGTATCGTTATGGCCGGTGTGGGCCAGCGCGGGCAGGGTGGCCAGGCTCAGGGCGCCAGCCAGCAAGCTGCGGGTCGGGGTCATCGGTGTCTCCAGGTGGATGCGTGTCTTGCCCGTTTTGGCCCGGGCATGCTGGCGGCAGTGCAGGAAGCGTGCCAGCTACGGCCAGTGCTGGGCAGGCGGGGCAAGTGGCTGTTTTTCAACGGGAAGGTGCTGCGCTGTAACGGCTGGCGTTACAGCGGCTGGCAAGCGGCTTTGCACCGCCGTGGCCGGGCTGGCAAGCAGCTTGCCTGTGCGCGGCGCGGCCAACTGTATGGTGGCAATAATATCTGTCACGCTGCTGTCATGTTGCTGCCTTAGATTGGGCCCTGCGCGGGTTTTGCATGGTTTGCCGCGTCTCTCCTTCTTTTGTTTCTGTCCCGTTTCGGATGGTTGGCCCGCTTCGGCGGGCTTTCTTTTTGATGCGGGGGCTTGATGCAGGTCTTAAATGCTGGTTTGTCAGTGTGTTAGCCTGACACGGTTTGTCTTGTCACCTCAAAGGAGTAAGTATGAACGCTGCCAAACGTATCAAGAAACTGATGGACGCCGGGGCCGACCCGCAGCAGCTGGAAACACTGAAACACCTGGCGTTGGCACTGCAGCTGCAGCAGCCATACGAGCTGCACCGCCTGTACGAGATTGACTACCCGTTTTTCGAGATTGCCATCCAGCTGCTGCAAGACTGGCGTCTGGGCCACCATATCGACGCGCGCAGCAAGCTGATTGAGCGCCTGTTTGGCGAATACCCCGAGCTGATGCTGCCTAGTGACGCCGAGCAGCACCCTGAGTTGCAGCCCGAACCGACCGCCCCCGCCTCCGAGGTGGCAGAGAAGGCAGCACCGGCCAAACGCACGCGCAGCAAGAAAAAGCCGGCTAGCGAATAAACCGCCAGCATGGGCAAAACCCCCTGACTGCAGCCATGCAGCGCAGGGGGTTTTGTTTTATGGCGTGCCGCTTGCTGCGGTGGGCAGGGTCAGCGTAAAGCAGGCGCCGCCGTCTGCCAGGTTGGCCGCAGCCAGCGTGCCGCCGTGTTGTTCCACAATGCCGTAGCTGATCGACAAGCCCAGGCCGGTGCCTTTGCCCACCGGCTTGGTAGTAAAGAACGGGTCGAAGATGCGCGCCAGGTTGGCCGCAGCAATGCCGGGGCCGTTGTCGGCCACGCTCAGGCACGCCCGGCCCTCGGCGCTGGCCAGGGTGAGTGTGAGGGCGGGGGCTGCTTGCGTCTCCACCGCGTCGTAGGCGTTCTGGATAAGGTTTACCAGCACCTGCTGCAGCTGGTTGGCCGAGCCGGTCACCCACAGCGCGCTCTCCAGCCCGTGGCACTGCACGCTCACGCGGTGCGGCGCGGCCTGGCCCACCCAGTGCAGCGCGCGCTGCACCGCCTCGGCCAGGTTCACGCGCTGGCGGGTGTCGGTTTCGATGGCAGAAAAGCGCTTGAGCGCGTCCACAATGGCGCTGCTGCGCTGTGCGCCTTCCATCAGCCCGTCCAGCAGCGACGGCAGGTCGGCCAGCAGGCGGTCTATCTTTAGCTGCTGGCGCAGCGCGCTGGCGTCAGGGTTGGCCGCATGCACGGCGGCCAGATACTGTTGCAGCTTGCCGGCGTAGCGCTGCATGGCGTGGGTATTGCCCACGATAAAGCTGATAGGGTTGTTCAGCTCGTGCGCCACACCGGCCACCAGCCGCCCCAGCGACGCCATTTTCTCGGCTTGCACCAGCTGCGCCTGCGCGGCTTTGAGCGCCTCGTGCGCCTGTTTCAGCTCGGCATAGGCTTTTTTCAGCTCGCCCACCGGGCGGCCCACCGCCACAAAGCCGCTGTAGCGGCGTTCGCCGTCGTACAGTGCGCTGACATTCCAGGTTACCGGTATGGCCTCGCCGTTATGGGCGATCAGGGCGATTTCGATATCGCAGCCCTCGGCATTGCCTGCGGCCAACCTTTGCAGCAGCAGCTCGCGCTCGGCCTCGCTCGGCACCAGGTCGGTGAGCTTGCAGGCGGTGAGCAGGCTTTCGCTCAGCCCGGTCAGCGACACCATGGCACGGTTTACCTGGCGCACCTGGCCCAGGGTGTCGCACACCACCATCACGTCGGTCATGGCTTCCAGCACGCCTTCGGTAAAGCGGTGCGCGTCGGCCAGCTCGCGGTGCTTGGCTTCCAGTGTTTCCTGCGATTGCACCAGCTCGGTGTACACCTGGTCCATGCGGCGTATCACGTCGATCCAGGCTTCTTCGGCCAGCTCGCCGCCCAGACGGGTGGCTTCGGCGCTGCTGCTGAGTTTGTCGGGCATGGTTTTGCTCGTTTTTCTGTCTATCAGCTTTTTCTGTGAGCCGTGTGAATAGGGCCGGATGATTGACGGACGATAGTGAATCCGCGCTGCGGATGGTGATGAACATAGCCGGTTCCGCCCGGCGGACGGGTTACTTTCTTTTGCGTCGCCAAAAGAAAGTACCCAAAGAAAAGGCGACCCGGGGCTGCTCGAAACCCCGCGCCTAACGGCCCGCCCCAGGCGCCGCCGAACTCGCCCCTTGCTAACGGCGCGGGGCTCAAACAAATCGGCGTCTCAAACCGTTTTGCCCGGCTCGCGCCAACGGGATGGGGCACATGGCTAAAGTGTCTGTATTCGCTCATGGGGTACAACCTGTTCTACTGCACCGTGCACACCTGGCACGGGTCGAAGCTGCGCACGATGTGCTGCACCGCCAGCGCTTGCGCGTCGTCGGCCACGGTACCCAGCAGGGAGGCTTCCAGCGGGCCGGGCTGGCCGTGGCTGTCACGCGGCGAGAAGTTCCAGGTGGTGGGCGCGATGATCTGGTAGCG
>JAIXTB010000115.1 GCA_027484385.1 Neisseriaceae bacterium
CAGCAGGGCGGCGAGGGCGGTAAGGCGAGCAGTCATGGCGTGTCCTTCGGGTCGGCGGCGGTGCAGAAGTGCCCGCCGGGCAATCATGGCTAACAGCATACCGAAAGCATGTATTGCTATGCCAAGCATTATTTACGCTAAGCATTTTCCCATTTTGCACAAGGCCGCTGGGCATGGGCCCAGGTCACGCTGCGGCCAACCTTGGGCAGGTGCCTAGCCGTAGCGTTGCAGTAGCGGGGTGGCAGTACGTTGCAGCAGGCTGGCCAGGGTAGACAGTGCCAGGCGGTGGCGGCCGTGAAGGTGGTGGGCAAACACGGCGGTGTATTCCAGGTGGGGCACGCCGCCACGGTGGCGTTTGAATTCGCCGGCGCCACTGCTGTAGTGCAGCGCCAGCTGGCGCTCGTGCGCTTTGGCCAGCAGCAGGGCCATCAGTTGGCGATACAGGCCCAGCTCGGCCGGCAGGCTGGTGTCGTAACCCAGTAGCGGGGTGGTGAGCCAGCCGTAGCGCTCATACAGGCCGATGCAGCCAACTATCTGGCCATCCAGTGCCAGCGCGTGCAGCGCCAGAAAGCGCTGCTGCAGGCATAGGCGGAAAAACGCCGGGGTAAAGTCCGGGTTCAGTGCGGAGTGCTTATCGATAAACAGCTGGCGAAAGCAGCGTTGCAGGGCGGGGATGTCGTCTTCGCCGAGCTGATCCGGGCCTAGCACGGTGAACGGGCCAGCCTGCAGCAGCTTTTGATCGCGTTTGACATTGGCGCTGCGCCACACGGCGGGGTCGGCCGGCTGGCACAGGTACACCTGGCGCGCGGGGATGAGCAGCCAGCCCTGGGCTTGCAGCAGGGCTGGCAGGCCGGGGTTGGCCGCGTCGCACACATTACGCAGCAGCAGCGGGGCGTCTGGCTGGCGCGCCAGTAGGGTGTCGGTGAGCAGGGTCAGCTCGTCTTCGCCCCATTGCGGGTGCAGGTTGGTGGAGAGTAGCCAGTTGTTGATGTGCCAGGCGCTGTCCAGCCGGGCGGCGCTGATGAGCCCGCCCAATGGCCCGCCAGCGGCGGTGGCTAGCAGGCGGGTAGTGCGCCCGTGGCGGGCGGCTTCGGCCTGCGGGTAGTACAGCCAGGCGGCACGCGGGCTGGCCACATAGCTATCGCCGCTGGCCTGGCGGGTGAGCCGGGTGACCGGGATGGCCGGCGTGCCGGCATCGCTGCAGCAGACCTGGCAGGGGGCGTTGGCCACCCAGTGCTGGCCGCCCAGCTGGCGCGCCTGGCTTAGCCAGTGGGCGTGGCCGTCTAGCAGTAGCGGGTTTTCCAGCCGGCTCATGTGCGTTTGCAGTACACGTGCACGCCGCCGTAGATGGCGGCGCGATCCCGCTGGTGCAGCTGGCGGTTATAGGCGGTGTCGGTCGCCCAGCAGGCCAGCAGCTGTGGTGCCAGGCGGCGCTCCAGCGGGGAGGTGCTACCACCGGTGCGGAATACCACGCGCGCGCCGGGGGCGGCGGTGCGGGTGATCTGCCGCCACAGCGCATTAAGCTGGGTGTCGTCCATCCAGTCTTGTGTATCCAGCAGTACATAAGCGTCCAGGCTTTGCGGGGCGCGCTCGTCCAGAAAGTCGGTAAGCGAGTGGTGATGCAGCTGCAGCTTGCCCAGCTGCTGGCGGATGGTGTGGTAATGCGCTTGTTGCAGGTAGAGCGGCAGGCTGCGCTGGTTATCGGTGTCGTAGCGGCGGGCAAAGGCTTGCTGTGCATAGGGGTTTTCGCCAAGCGGGAAGTCGCAGGCCAGGCGGCGCATGCGGCTTTCAAACAGCGCAGGCAGATTGCCGCCCGCGTCGGCACGCAGTGCTGCAAACTGGGCTGGCGGTATGCCCATGCTGTATAGCAGGCTTTCGCGGTGGCACAGAAAGCGCAGCAGCGGGTGGCGGAATACAGGTGCCAGATGGCGGTCGAACAGGGCTTTTTGTTCTTCCAGGCTAGTGGCTTTGGCCAGCTTGCCCAGGTTGCCACCCATCAGCCGGGCCAGCACATGGCCCAAGCCGATAAAGCGCCCTAGCAGGCCATGGCGGTAGGCGTGGCAGGTAAACAGCGCGTAGCGTGGCGTGCCCCATATATCGCTGTGTTCCCAGTACTGGCGGGCGCTTACCGGCAGCGCGGCGGCAATGTAGCGGCGGTAGCGCTGCGCGTTCTGGCGCTGGCTGGCATCGCCCAGAAAATCCAGCAGGGTGGCGTAGTCTGGCAGCTCGGCAAACGCGGTTTTCTTGAGCGCCAGCATGGCCAGGTGGGTGTCGTTCAGGTCTACCGCGTGGACTTCGGCCGGCTGGCGGCTGAGGTAGGCCAAGGCATTGCAGCCACCGGACGAGATCGTGAGCAGGCGCATGCCGGGGCGCAGCTGCAGCGCGGCGATGTCGACTTCCGGGTCTTCCCAGATCTGAGCGTACACCAGGCGGCTGAACCAGCTGGCAAACAGGCGGTCGCCGATGGCTTTCAGGCCGGTGGTGGTGGAGTTGCTCACTGCCTGGCTAACTAGCTTGTGCGTGCTCATGCGGCCTCCTGATGATGTTTCATCGAATAGTGCGGGCTTGGCATGGCAGCTTGATGACAAACTGGTTGCGCTGCGATGACGCAGGGGGCTTGACAGGTGTGTTACAACATAACATAAGCTAATGTTACGTTATAACGCCGGAGTGAGCCATGCCCGCCATACAAGACCCCCGCCTGCCCGTTACCGTGTTGTCCGGTTTTCTGGGCTCAGGCAAAACCACTTTGCTGAACCATATCCTGCATAACCGCGAAGGCCGCCGCGTGGCGGTGATCGTGAATGACATGTCCGAGGTCAACATCGACGCACAGCTGGTGCGCGAAGGCGGCGCCGCGCTGAGCCGCGCCGAAGAAAAACTAGTAGAAATGAGCAATGGCTGCATCTGCTGCACCTTGCGCGAAGACCTGCTGGTGGAGATACGGCAGTTGGCCGCAGCCGGCCGTTTTGACTACCTGCTGATCGAATCTACCGGCATTGCCGAGCCGCTGCCGGTGGCAGAAACCTTTACCTTCCGCGATGACGACGGCCACAGCCTGTCCGATATCGCCCGGCTGGACACCATGGTCACCGTAGTGGACGGCTTTAACTTTCTGCGCGATTACAGCTCGCAAGACTTCCTACACCAGCGTGGCGAAGCCGCTGGCGAAGAAGACGAGCGCACCGTGGTAGACCTGCTGATCGAGCAGGTGGAGTTCTGCGACGTGATTGTGCTGAACAAAACCGACCTGATGTCGGCCGGCGACATCCTGCGCCTGGAGGCTATTCTGGCCACGCTGAACCCGCGTGCGCGCATCGTCAAAAGCCATTTTGGCCGCGTGCCGCTGGATACCGTGCTGGATACCGGCCTGTTTGATTTTGACGCGGCGGCGGACGCGCCCGGCTGGCTGCAGGAGCTGCGTGGCGAGCACGTGCCGGAAACCGAAGAGTACGGCATTACCAGCTTTGTCTACCGTGCGCGCCAGCCCTTCCACCCGCAGCGTTTTTACCAATGGGTACAGCAAGAATGGCCTGGCGTGGTGCGCTCCAAGGGTTACTTTTGGCTGGCGACCCGCCCCATGCTGGTGGGCAGCTGGTCGCAGGCGGGTGCCATGTCACGCCATGGGCTGGGCGGGCTGTGGTGGGATGCGGTAGACCGTGCCGACTGGCCACAAGACGACGAAAGCCGCGCCATTATCACTAGCCGCTGGGCCGAGCCCTGGGGCGACCGCCAGCAAGAGCTGGTGATCATCGGCATGAGCATGGACCAGGCCGCGCTGGTTGCGGCATTTGATGCCTGTTTGCTGACCGACGCCGAGCTGGCTGCCGGCCCTGCCGCCTGGGCCAGCCTGCCAGACCCGTTTCCACAGTGGGGCGAGGTAGAAGAAGACAGCGAGGCGCTGCCAGCATGAAAGCAGACATCCTGATTCGCAACGCACGGCTGGTAAACCGCGGTGGCGTGGCCGAAGGTGACCTGCTGGTGCGTGGTGGGCGCATCGAGCGCATTGCCAACCGTATTGATGCTGACGCCCGGCACACTATCGACGCTGCTGGCGGCTGGCTGCTACCCGGCATGATCGACGACCAGGTGCACTTTCGCGAGCCGGGGCTTACGCATAAGGGCTGCATTGCCACCGAGTCGCGCGCGGCGTTGGCGGGCGGCATTACCAGCTTTATGGACATGCCGAACACCACGCCCACCACCACCACACTGGACGCGCTAGCGCACAAGGAATGGTTGGCCGCACAACACAGCGCGGCCAACTATGGCTTTCATTTTGGTGCCGCCAGCGACAACCTGGACCTGGTGGCCGCGCTGCCACCGGGCCGCGTGGCGGGGGTTAAGGTGTTCATGGGCGCCAGCACCGGCAATATGCTGCTGGACGAACCGGCGCTGCTGGAGCGTCTGTTTGCCAGCGTGCCCACCGTTTTGCTGGCGCATTGCGAACACACGCCCACGGTCGAGGCTGATACCGCGCGGCTGCGAGCACAATACGGCGACGATGCAACGGCAGCGCTACACCCGCAGGTACGCAGCGCCGAAGCCTGCTGGCAGAGCAGCAGCCTGGCGGTAAGCCTGGCGCGGCAGTTTGACACCCGCTTGCATGTGCTGCACCTCACCACCGCGCGCGAGCTGGCGCTGTTCGATGCCGGCCCGCTGGCGGGTAAGCGCATTACCGCCGAGGCCTGCGTGCACCACCTGCTGTTTGACGAGGCCGATTACGCCACGCTGGGCAACCGCCTGAAATGCAACCCCTCGGTCAAAACCGCCGCCGACCGCGCCGCCTTGCTGCAGGCCTTGGCCGATGGCCGTATCGATGTGATCGGTACCGACCACGCCCCACACACCACCGAAGAAAAAGCCCGCCCGTACTGGCAGGCGCCTAGTGGCCTGCCGCTGGTGCAGCACGCGCTGCCGGCGCTGATGGGTCTGGTGGACGACGGCGTATTGACACTGCCGCAGCTGGTGCAGAAAACCAGCCATAACGTGGCCGAGCTGTTTGGCATACGCGATCGCGGCTATCTGGACGAGGGCTGCTGGGCCGACCTGGCACTCGTGGCGCCTGGCGCTGGTCCGGTGCTGCCGGTGATGTCGCGCTGCGGCTGGTCGCCGTTCGAGCACCGCCCGTTGCGCCACCATGTGCGTGCTACCGTGGTATCCGGCCAGCTGGCCTGGTATCAGGGGCGTTTGCAGCCCGGTGTGCAGGGGCGGGCGCTGCAGTTTGGCGGCAGAGCGGGGGGCTGATGCGCGATATTGTTATCACACCGCACCTGGCGGATTGGCCGCAGATCTTTCAGCCCCAGGTGCAGTTGCTGTGCTGGCAGCGCCCCATGCCCGCCGGTGTGGCCGGCTATCTGGATAGCCTGGCGGCCAGCGGCAGCTTGCGGCTGGGCTATCGCGGCGTGCTATCGGCTGGCGAAGCGCCCGTGCTGGCCGCCTGGCCGGCGGGCGCGGGGCGGCAGGCGCTGCAAGACGACATTACCCTGCTGGCCGATATGTACGCCACCTTGCTGGGCTGCGCACAGGTGGGCTGGCGGGTAGAGGTGCTGGATGGCAGCATGTGCCCGCGTTTTCATGTGGACCGCACCGGCATCCGCCTGGTGTGCACCTGGCGCGGGCCGGGTACCGAGTGGCTGGCCGGGGCCGCTGCCGACCGCCGCTTTCTGGGGCGTGGCAGTGGCGGCTTGCCCGACGAAACCTCCGGCCTGATGCGTACGGCAAAGGTTGGCCGCAGCGTGGCAGGCGAGGTGGTGCTGCTAAAAGGTAGCCAGTGGCAGGGCAATGGCGATGCTGGTGCGATCCACCGTTCGCCCGCCGCAGGCAGCCAGCTGCCAAGGGTATTGCTGGTGCTGGATGCCATGTATTGAGGGGCGGGGCATGGCGGGGTTGATGGTCTTTGCCTATGGCATGCCGCTACAGATGGATACGTTTTGCTTGATCTGTATCAGGTTTGGCGGGTGTACATAGGCTGCGCTTATTGCTACGATAAAAAGAATTAATCGCATTTGCTGATGCGGTTTTCTAACCAGCAAGGAGCGCGCTTTGCCACATACTGCCACCCCGCTGCACCAGCTGCCCAAGGGCGCACGTGCCACCATTGTCGATATCGCCAGCCACAGCCATTTTGGCGAGCTGGACGCGCAGGTTACCCAGCGCCTGAAAGAGCTAGGCTTCTTGCCCGGTGCGGTATTGCAGGTGATCGGTTTTGGCCTGTTTGGTGCCGACCCGGTAGCTGTGCGCATTAACGGCACCAAGTTTGGCCTGCGCCGCAGCGAAGCCGCCAAGATCCTGACCTCTGTCCACCCCGCCTGATTCCGCCATGTCTTCATCTCTATTGCGTTTTGCCCTGGTGGGTAACCCCAATTGCGGCAAGACCGCGCTGTTTAATTGCCTGACCGGTGCGCGGGCCAAGGTGGCCAACTACGCCGGTGTGACGGTCGAAAAACGTCTGGGTAGCCTGGCAGGTCTGGGCCGCCCGGCCGAGCTGATCGACCTGCCCGGTACCTATAGCCTGTACGTGGCTTCGCCCGACGAACAAGTCGCGCGCCGCGTGATCCTGGGCGAAATGGCCGGCGAGGCCGCGCCCGATGTGCTGGTGGCGGTGGTGGATGCCACCAATATCAAGCTGGGCCTGCGCCTGGTGCTGGAGCTGCAGGCACTGGGCCTGCCCATGATTCTGGCCCTGAACCTGGCCGATACGGCCCGCAGCCGCGGCATTACCATCGATACCGCCATGCTGTCGCAACAGCTGGGCATGCCGGTGGTAGAAACCGTGGCCGTACGCAAAAACGGTGTGGCCGATCTGCAAACCGCGCTGGCGCAGTGTGCCCGCACGGCAGGCAGCCGTAGCGGCCGCCTGGCCCTGCCCGAGCGCGCCGAGGCGGTAGAGCACCTGTACGCCCGTATCGATACGCTGCTGGCCAGCAGTGTCTCGGCACCGTCGCACGCCCCGGCGTGGCAAGACCGGCTGGACGCGCTGGTGATGCACCCGGTGCTGGGCCTGGTGCTGCTAGCCACCATTTTGCTGCTGATGTTCCAGGCGGTGTTTGCCTGGGCCGCGCCAGTGATGGACGCTATTGACGGCAGCATGGCGTGGCTGGGCGAAACCGTGGGCAGCTTGCTGCCCGCCGGCATCCTGCACGACTTTGTGGTGGATGGCCTGATTGCCGGTGTGGGCGGCGTGCTGGTGTTCTTGCCGCAGATCATCATCCTGTTTGCCTTTATCCTGGCGCTGGAAGATTCCGGCTACCTGCCGCGTGCCGCGTTTTTGCTGGACCGCCTGATGCGTGGCGTGGGGCTGTCCGGCCGCTCGTTCATCCCCATGCTGTCCAGCTTTGCCTGCGCCGTGCCGGGCATCATGTCTACGCGCAGCATTGCCGACCCGAAAGAACGCCTGCTGACCATCCTTACCGCGCCGCTGATGACCTGCTCGGCGCGCCTGCCGGTGTACGCCTTGGTGATTGGTGCGTTTGTGCCGCAGCACACCGTGTGGGGCGTGTTCAATCTGCAGGGGCTGACGCTGTTTGCCTTATACGTGGCCGGTATTGTCAGCGCTGCGCTGGTGGCCTGGGTCATGCGTGGCCGCCAGGTGGTAAGCCAAGGCTTCCCGCTGCTGCTGGAGCTGCCCAACTACCGCTGGCCCAATGCGTACCACTTTGCGCTGGGGCTGAAAGAGCGTGCGTGGATCTTTCTGCGCCGCGTGGGCACCATCATTCTGGCGCTGTCTATCGTGCTGTGGTTTCTGGCCACCTTCCCGCATGCGCCGGTGGGGGCCACGCTACCGGCGATCGAGTACAGCTTTGCCGGCATGCTGGGCAAGCTGATGCAGCCGCTGTTCGACCCGCTGGGCTTTAACTGGCAAATGTGCATTGCCCTGATCCCTGCCATGGCCGCGCGCGAGGTAGCGGTGAGCGCCCTGGCTACCGTGTACGCCGTAGGCGGCGAGGACGCGCTGGGTGGCGCCCTGGCGCACGACTGGGCACTGCCGGTAGCCCTGGCCTATCTGGCCTGGTTTGTGTACGCGCCGCAGTGTCTGGCCACCATTGCGGTGGTGCGCCGCGAAACCAACTCGCGCCAGGCGACGGTGATTTTTACCGCCTACCTGTTTGGTCTGGCTTACCTTGGCGCGCTGCTGGTACGCCATATTGCTGCCCTGTGGGCATAAGGAGCACACCATGAGTGAAAGCATGCAGGGGGCCGTGGTTGGCCTGATCGTCGCCGCAGCCGTGTTGTACCTGCTGCGCCAATACCTGCCGCGCCGCCGCAAGCCGCAGCCGGGTGCGGCGCCCAAGCAGGATGGCTGCGGTAGCTGCAGCAGCTGCAAGGGCGGTGGCTGCCACTAAGCTGGCGGGCTGCGGCCAATACCCCCTGTTTGCCACGGCAAGCCGGGGGTGTTTTTTGCCAGCGCTGCTAGCTGGTGTGCCTGGATGGGCCTTGTGCGGGGCGCGGCGTTGTCCTAGGCTCAGACTTATAGAAACTTGGGCCCAGAATAATGAAAAAAGCCTTGTTGGCCGCGGCACTGGCGGCGCTGCTTTTGCCTGCTGTTACCGTGGCGGCTACGGTCAAGGCCTACACCGAGGCGCTGCCACCGCTTAATTTTGAGGAAAACGGTCGCGTGGGCGGCTTTGCCAGCGAGCTGCTGCAGCTGATGGCCGCAGACGCAGGCCACACGGTGCAGCTCGAGCTGATGCCGTGGTTGCGCGCCTACCGTACGGTTAAGCAACAGCCTGGCAGTGCGCTGTACAGCATTGTGCGTAACCCTGAGCGTGAAAAACTGTTCCGTTGGGTAGGCCCCATCGCCCCGCGCCGTATCATGGTGTACACCTTGGCCACGCGTACGGATGTGGTGCTGCGCAAACAGGCCGACCTGCTGCGTTACCGCCATGGCGTGTTGGCCGCATCCAGTGCTGCCAGCGGTTTGCAGCAGCTGGGTGTGCCGGCGGCGCAGCTGGAATATGGCCAAAGTGACGAGGTGAACCTGAAAAAGCTGTTGCTGGGGCGCGCCGACACGGTAGTGATGCTGGACTGGGCCATGCAATGGCAGCTGCGGCAGCAAAAAGTGGCCCCGGCGCGCATCCGCCCGGTGTGGACGCTGGATCAGCGCTATCAGTACTGGTTTGCCTTCAATAAAGATACCGATCCCGCTGTGTTGCGTAGCCTGCAGCAGGCGCTGGACCGCATCAAGGCCGACGGCCGCCTGGCGGCACTGCAGCGCCGTTACGGTGCCTGATCCCACGGCGCGCCGGCAAAGCGCGCCAGCAGAAAATCCAGCAGCGCCCGTACCGCTGGCGACAGGTGGCGGCGCGAAGCGTACAGCGCGTAGATGGTCATCTGTGGTACCTCCCAGCCCGGCAATACCTGCTGTAGTTGGCCGCTGGCCAATAGCGGCGCCGCCAGATAGGTGGGCTGCAGCGCGATGCCGCCGCTGGCCAGCGCCGCATCCAGTAATACCGTGGCTTCGTTAGCGGTAAAACGCGTGGGTACGCTTACGGCCTGCCATTCG
>JAIXTB010000212.1 GCA_027484385.1 Neisseriaceae bacterium
CGATGGCTGCCGGGCGGTAGACGTCGGCCGAGACCACCAGAATCTTTTTCTTCTGGGTGTCTTTTAGCAGTTTGGACAGCTTGCCCACGGTGGTGGTTTTACCGGCACCCTGCAGGCCCGCCATCAGGATAATGGCTGGCGGTACGGCGGCCAGGTTCAACGCATCGTTTTTCTCGCCCATCAGTTTGACGAGTTCTTCATTCACCACGCCGATGAGCGCCTGGCTCGGGGTCAGGCTGCCCAGGACTTCCTGGCCCAGAGCCCGCTCCTTGACCTGGTTAATGAAGGTTTTTACCACTGGCAGGGCGACATCGGCCTCCAGCAGGGCCATGCGCACTTCGCGCAAGGCATCTTGTATATTCGTTTCCGAGATCCGTGCCTGACCGCGCAAGGTTTTCAGCGCACTGGTGAGGCGTGAGGTAAGGTTGTCAAGCATGGGATATCCTTATGGTCTGCCAAGCACTCCCGGCTTGGTGTAGACTTCTGCAATCGTTCATTTTACCACGACCCGGTTCCGGTTCGTTGAGCTCCCACATTCCATGAGCGGATTCCTCTTCATTTTGCTAATTCTGCTGGCCTGCGGTTACCTGGGGCTGTCCTGGCATTTTCTGGCGCACTGGCGCGGTGTCGCAAGCTGGCAGCGCCTGCCGGTGAGCGAGCATTCGCTGTTGGGGGTGCTGTTGCTCATGCACGCAGCCATCCTGGCCATGCCGGTGCTGCAAGACGGTGGCGTGCGTTTGGGCGTTGGGTCGGTATTGTCATTGCTGAGCTGGATCATGCTGCTGATTTTCTGGACGGGCAGCTATTTTGCCCGCATGGAAGGGCTGCAGATCTTCCTGGTGCCGCTGGCCGCTATCGGCATCCTGATGGCCGAGGTGCTGCCTATACCGCATACGCTGTACGCCGTGGATAACCTGCCGTTCATGCTGCACCTGCTGGTGTCGCTGCTGGCATATAGCCTGTTTGCCATTGGTGCCATGCTGGCGGTGCTGATGTTGTTGCAGGAGCGCGCCTTGCACCATAAGCGTTTTGCCCTGGCCAGACAGATGCCCCCTCTGTTGGTGCTGGAAAACCTGATGTTCCAGACGCTAGGTACCGGTTTTATCCTGTTGACCCTGAGCCTGGTCAGTGGGGTGTTTTTTGCCGAAGAGGTATTTGGCAGAGCGGTGCCGATGAATCACAAAGTGATCTTCGGTTTGCTGTCCTGGCTGGTATTTGGCAGCCTGCTAGTTGGCCGCAAGCTGCATGGCTGGCGCGGCCGTCTGGCCATACGCTGGACGCTGGCTGGCTTTGCACTGTTACTTTTTGGCTATATCGGTAGCAAGATTGTTCTGGAGTTTGTTTTACACCGCTATTGAGCTTTTGGCATATTGGGTCAGCGGCAGGCATCTGTGCCGTAATCACATGTTTCTATAAGGAGTAGTTATGAAGAAATGGATTATTGGCCTGTTTGCCATGCTGATGTCGGTAGCTGCCCTGGCCGCAGTGAACGTAAATACGGCTACTCAGCAAGAGCTGGAAACGCTGAAAGGCATCGGCCCGGTGAAAGCCAAGGCCATTATTGATTACCGTAGCAAAAACGGCCCATTCAAAAGTCAGGCTGACTTGGTAAATGTGCCAGGCATCGGCGAGAAGACGGTAGAAAAGCTGAAGGCTGATCTGGCAGTCAGCGGCGGAACCAGTACTGCCGCTGCCAAAGTCGCTGCGAAAGGTACTGCTACCACGGCAACGACTGCGGCACCGGCGGCTGCGCAACAGGCAGGCAAGCAGGCCAAGCCGGCAGCACCCGCAGCCCCGGTGCCTGCAGCCAAAAAGCCCTGATGCGTATGTGCTCAGAAAAAAGCCCGGCATGCCGGGCTTTTTTCTTGTGCCGCGCACGCGACGGGCAGCATCGTACATCCAGGCACACTAGTCCTGCTTGCCAAACAACGCCAGCGCACGCTCGCGCTGAATGGCGTGATCCACAATCGGCTCCGGATAGGTCTGGCCCAGTACGAAACCAAGAGGTAGCTGTTTGGCCAGCCATGGCGCGTGGATAGCTTTGTTATCCAGTGCGGCCAACTGTGGCAGGTAGCGCCGGATGAATTTCCCCTCCGGATCAAACTTTTCTGATTGGCTGACCGGGTTGAAGATACGGAAATATGGCTGGGCATCGCAGCCAGTGGACGCCGCCCACTGCCAGCCACCATTGTTCGCAGCCAAGTCAAAATCCATCAGCTTTGCCGCAAAGTAGGCTTCTCCCCAGCGCCAATCTATCAGCAAGTCTTTTACCAAAAAGCTGGCCACAATCATTCGCAGCCGATTGTGCATATAGCCAGTCTGGTTTAGCTGGCACATGGCAGCATCCACAATCGGATAGCCTGTGCGCCCTTCGCACCAGGCTTCAAACCAGTGTGGCTCACCCGGGAACTGTAAGGTGCGATACGCAGGCTTGAAGCTTTCGGTGGCAGCTTGTGGGTAGTGCCACAGCAGCTGCTGGTAAAACTCGCGCCAGATCAGCTCGTTGAGCCAGCAGCCTGCGCCCTCGTTTTCTTGTGAAATGGCTAAAGATACCGCTTCGCGCACGGACACGGTGCCAAAGCGCAAATGTACCGACAGGCCGGATACGCCGGGTTCGCCCGGAAAGTCGCGCAGGGTGTGGTAGTGCGGCAACTTGCGAGCAAAGCGGGCTAGCAAGCCCAGCCCCGCTTCGCGCCCAGGCTTGGCCGCCGGGGTGATCGATGGTGCACCAAAACCGAGCTCGCTCAGTGTGGGCATGGGTGATATGGCTTCCCCAGGCTTGCCCCACTGTGCTTTGCCCGAATCCGGGTAGGGTAAGGCCAGACCGTTATGAAAGCGCTTGCGCCAGGCCCGCATATACGGCGTGAACACCGTGTAGGGTTTGTTCTGGCCGGTCAGTAGTTCGTCGCACTCAAAAATCACCTGGTCTTTGCACAAAACCAGCGCACTACCCGCAGCTATCAGGCTGTTTGCCACCTGAGCGTCCCGGCTGCGCGCGTAGGGCTCGTAGTCGCGATTGGCGTAAACGGTTTGGCAGCCCAGAGCTTGCGCTTGAGCGGGGATCAGCACCGCCGGGTCGCCGTGCAACACTAAAAGATCACCGCCTCGCGCTTGCAGCGCCAGTTTGAGTTCGCCAACGGCATGGTGAATAAACCCCAGCCGCGCATCATCCCGCGGCAGTTGCGTCAGGATCGTGCTGTCAAACACGAATACGCCATATACTACGTC
This sequence comes from Neisseriaceae bacterium, assembly GCA_027484385.1. Taxonomy (GTDB): domain Bacteria; phylum Pseudomonadota; class Gammaproteobacteria; order Burkholderiales; family Chromobacteriaceae; genus Vogesella. Next base: position 3,229 of record JAIXTB010000212.1, read on the forward strand.
GGCGTGATGGCACGCTTCCAGCAGGGCGGCGTTGTCGGGCAGACGTAGGTCGCGCCGGAACCAAACTAGTGATTTCGATAGAGTCATGTTGGATTGATCTTGTGTGTCAAATGCAACAGCTTGGTCTGCAAGCATGTTTTTTGTTGCTGCTGTGCAACTGTTGCTTTGAGGTTAATGTCTATTAAAAACATGATCTTACTGTGTTTTTTCTGCTTGTATACAAACTGCAGTGACCAAAAAAACCTCACTAAAGCTTTGTTTTTTTGCAACGGTGCATTTATATTCCACTCCAGATACCGCCGGTTAACCGGTGGTCAAGACAGCCCGCCCGGCACCCACAAAACGTGCCGGCTACTTATCGGGCAGTGTACATGACCTCGAAAGGAACACACATGAAGAAGCTGATCGTACTGGCTACTCTGGCTGCTCTGCCTGCTGTTGCAATGGCTGACGTTTCCATCTCTGGTGATCTGGGCGTTTCCCTGGTTAATACCAAAGCTAAAGATGGTACCAAAACCTCCAAGAACGACATGAACCGTCAAACTGGTCAGATCGTTTTCAAGGGCTCCGAAGATCTGGGTAACGGCCTGAAGGCTGTTTGGCAAGTAGCTAACCGTGTTGATCCGTCCGGTGACGAGTCCAACACCGTTGGTAACCGTGACACCTTCGTTGGTCTGCAAGGTGCTTTCGGCCAAGTTCGTTTCGGTAAACTGAGCAACCCAACCAACTCTGGTTATGGCCGTCTGGAACCATTCCAAGAACTGTCCATTCACGGTGATGGCGTAGGCGCACTGGGTGAAGCTCGTACTGCCAACACTATCCGTTTTGATTCTGCTTCGACCGCTGGCTTCTCTGCTGCAATCAGCACTCAGCTGCGCCCGGAAGCTGTAAGCACCAAAGCAACTAAATCTGTAGTTGTTAACGATGCAGGTACTGCTGCCGAAGTCAAAACCACCAATGCAAACCCTGCTGCTCCATACGCTGTTGGCGTTGGTCTGAAGTATGCTGCTGGTCCAGTAGTTCTGGTTTACTCCCGCGCAACCTTCAAAGACCAACTGGTTGAAGAAGAAACGACCAAAAAGCAAGGTGCTAAGACTACCGTTGATACCGTACGTGCGGAATACAACGAAGGCGATCTGGCTCTGGGCTTCGGTTACGCTGCTGCCAAATGGACTGATGGCACTACTGACAAAGAGAGCGGTTTTGGCTTCTCCGCAGCTTACACTCTGGGCAACGTAACGCCTAAGCTGGGTTACTGGAAAGAAGGCAAGCTGAAAGAGAACGGTAAAGCCACTCAAGGTTCCTACAACGTAGTATCGGTAGGTGTTGACTACGCGTTGTCCAAGCGCACTTCCACTGGCTTCGAATTCCAGTCCCAAGGTGCTCGTAAAGATCTGGCTGCCGGTACCAAGTCCGGCAAGAAGACTGTATCTGCTGCATACCTGACTCACTCCTTCTAATCTTCTGATTAGAGAGTCTCGCTAGAAAAGGCTGCTTCGGCAGCCTTTTTTTATTGCAAAATCTGCTTGGCTTTGCAGTAAAGTACACAATGCCTGCTGATAGCCGACGGCTTCAGTCGTATAATCGGCTTAACTCACTTTCAAGTACTGATGTCTATGGACGCTGCTTCGATTTCCGGTCTCGGTCGTGCTTTGGTGCAAAGCGAACATCTGTTGGTGCAGGATGCTGAAAGTATCCAGCGCCAGGCGCAGGCATCCGGTATTACCTTTGTCGAGCAACTGGTACTCAGCAAAAAACTGACCCCGCTGGTGATCGCCAAGTTTGCTTCCAGCATGTTTGGTTTACCGCTGCTGGATTTATCTACCGTCAGTAGTGACAGCCTACCCAAAGGGGTGGTGGATGATGAGCTAGTGGCGGGCAAGCGCTTATTGCCACTTTATAAGCGTGGTACGCGTTTGTTTGTGGGCACGTCGGACCCCACGCAGACTGCAGCGTTTCATGCCATTACCTTCAAGACCGGGCTCACCGTTGATGTGGTGGTGGTGGAAGACGACAAGCTGGGCAAGCTGGTGGGCCGCTATAGCGAAAATGCTGCGGTAGCGGCGTTCAACAGCATGGCGGCGGACGAGTTCGGCGAGCTGGAAATTGCCGATCCGGATACCGAGGCGGTGCCGGATGGCATGCCGGATGTCGACGATGCGCCGGTGGTAAAGTTCGTGAACAAGATTTTGCTGGATGCGATTAACGGCGGTGCCTCGGATATCCATTTTGAGCCCTACGAGCGCTTTTACCGCGTGCGTTACCGTATCGATGGCAACCTGAAAGAGATCGTGCAGCCGCCGCTGTCGATCAA
>JAIXTB010000051.1 GCA_027484385.1 Neisseriaceae bacterium
CCTGGAGGCCGGCGGCGCGGTGTTCCGCGTATGGCTGCCTTGCGAGCCGGCGCTGGCCAGCCCCGGCGACGTGGTGGGCGACCTGTAAGTGCGGCTAGCATATGGCATTGAAAAAGCGCCCGGTGGGGCGCTTTTTTTGTGGCCGTCCAGGCGGCCTGTAAAACGGTGACAGCTACCGCCCGCTGCGTGGTGCCATGCAGCAGGGTGTGTTGGGGTGAGTAGGTGTGCCAGCAGGCTGGCGGGTTTATTCCCTTGCTTCGCGTTCTATCCGCCGCCGCTCTATTTCGCGGCGTGCTGCGGCATTGCGGATATCACAAGGGCGGCTACGTGGCATGGGTTTGCCGGCGAGTGCGTTACTGCGCACTTCGGCGCGAACTTCATAGTACGAAGACTTGGACTGATACTGCGACATGACGGCTTCTCCTTTGAAGGGATGCTGCTCTATCTAGCAATCTGACCGCTTAGCGTTACTGCTTTATTACGCCGTGCCAGCGTAGTGCGCAAGTATCATGTGCGTGTTGTGTAACTTGTGTGTGGCATCTGGCGGGTAAGTGTTGTATTCGTCTGGCAAAATCTATCGAATAGGCTGGTTCGAGTATTCTTTTCTATGGCTGATTTACCACGGGCGCGGGCTGCTATAGAGTGCGCCGTTTAGTCTTGCGGTAGCTTTTGATGCATTTCACCATATTCGATACCCCGATCTTGCGTACGCTGTTGCGCTGGTTTTCCCTGGCCATGCTGCGGCTGCTGGGCTGGCGCTTGCACGGTGCGTTTCCCGCAGACAAGAAATACGTGCTGATTGGTGCGCCGCATACCAGTAACTGGGACTTTCCCTACACGCTGATGTTCTGCTTTGCCGGTGGGGCCAAACTGTACTGGATGGGCAAGCACACGCTGTTTACCGGCATGAAAGGCCCGATCATGCGCTGGCTGGGGGGCATCCCGGTGGATCGCCGTCAGAAGAATTCGCTGGTAGAGCAAATGGTAGAGGTATTTAACCGAAGCGCGCAGCTGGCCGTGGCGATTCCACCGGAAGGGACGCGTGCCAAGGTGGCAGAATGGAAGACCGGTTTCTATCACATCGCTTGCGGCGCGGGTGTGCCGATTGCGCTGGGTTATCTGGACTTTGCCAAAAAGCAGGGTGGGGTGATGGGTATGTTTGAACCCAGCGGTGATATTGCCCGCGACATGCCGCTTATTCGTGCCCGCTACCAGAGTGTTACCGGCAAGTGCCCTAACAATCAATAAGTTTTAGCCGCCTTATTCAGGTAGCCGGTAGTAAGGCAGAGAATAAAAAAGCCAGCGTAAGCTGGCTTTTTTATTCTCTGCGACCGGGCGCAAAGCAGAGTACATCGTGGCGGTTTATTTGGCTTTGGGCGCGCCGACATTCAACGCTTCCCAGCCTTCTCGACCCATCTCTTGCATCAGGGCGATATTGCGCTCGTAGATGGTGGCGGCATCCGGGAACGCTTCTACCGCACGTTCGATACTGCTTTCGCGTATCAGGTGCAGGGTAGGGAATGGCGAGCGGTTGGTGTTGTTGCTGACATCGTTAATGGTGGTGCCGGCAAACTGGAATTTGGGGTGGAAGTCGGCCACTTGCAGCGTGCCTTCCAGGCCCATATCGGCCAGGGCAGCGTCTGCGATCTCCAGAAAGTCATTGAAATCCAGAAAGCGCTGTAGCACGTAGGGGTGTACCAGCAAGGTGGTATCTACCTCCTCCGGCTCGCTGTCTGCCAGCAGGCGCAGCTCTGCCATCAGGTGTTCCAGCAGGGTGGCAGGGTCTTTGGCGTCGCTGATGACAATGCGTACCTGGTCTTTTACGTATACCGACTTGGCAAACGGGCACAGATTCAGGCCGATGACGGCTTTTTCCAGCCAGTTTCGCGTGGCAGCGATGATATCGTCGTGTGAGCTTTCCACTGTGTGGCTCCTGCGGCGGATAAGTCGCCGCGGCTAATGCGCTAATACAAAAAACCCGGATGAAGTCATCCGGGTTTTTCTGACAGGCTAGTAACAGCCAGCTTCTGAATTACAGAGGCTGAATGTTGGAAGCTTGTTTGCCCTTAGGGCCGTCAACGATGTCGAAGCTAACGCGCTGGTTTTCAGCCAGGGTGCGGAAGCCTTTAGCGTTGATCTGGGAGAAGTGAGCGAATACGTCGTCACCGCCGTTGTCCGGAGTGATGAAGCCGAAGCCCTTGGAGTCGTTAAACCATTTAACGGTACCGGTTGCCATGTTCTGTTCCCTTATGAGAATAGCGTTGAGTATGAGAAAAGCGCATGTCAATCAAGGGAAATGACAAACTGTGGTACGGGCAACGCCACTACAACAACTGACAGATCACGACTTGAAAAACTGCAGCACGCAGTCTGCCTGTGCTTCATTGCCTCGGCAAGTGTTTTTTGCGGGCTGGCGTAAAAAAAATGCATCGGCGATAGGGGTTTCATGACATGCATACAGGTATTGGCAGTATTTGCTATCAGGGTTTGCCGGGCAAACACTATAGTAGATTCACGCTGGCAGCTTATAAGCCTGAGCCTCTGGAGATAGCCATGGATCGTTACCGCATTGAAGATGAAGAAAGTTTTTCCGACTTTCAGTACGCGCTGGACGACTACGCCCCGCGTGCTGCCAATTTGCTGGCCGCCTTGCGGCAAAGCCCGAACGATGGCGGCATGCTGGCCGAGCTGATGCGGCTTTTTCACACTATCAAAGGCGATGCCGGCTTGTGCCGGCTGGCGTTTGTGGAGCCGATGGTGCATGCCGCCGAAGACCTGCTTTCCCGTGTGCGCAGTGGCAGCCTGCCATTTGATGCGGCGCTGGAGCAGCTGTTGCTGCTGGCCATGGACCGGCTGGAGCTGGTGATCAGCGAGCTGGAAAGCGGGCGCGAGGTATCGTTGGCCGACTTTAACCGGCTGGTCGCCGAAATGAGCCAGCTGAACGATACACCACCGGCACTGGTAGAGGCACAGGCGTGGCTGGTGATCAAGCGCCTGACCGGCTTCTTGCCGCAGCAGCCGGCGCAGGTCACCGTACCGCGTTCGCCGCAGGTCGATGCCGATTTGCTCTACTTTCGTACCCTGGCATTGCAGTTCGAGCAGCGCTCGCTGCTGTTTCAGGGGCGTACCGAGCGTAACCTGTTGCTGGCCGCAGCATGTAATGAGGCGTCTACCCAGCCTATCGACCCGCTGCAGCTGGAAGCGGCCGTATACATGCACGATGTGGGCATGATGTTTCTGCCGGAAGAGCTCTGGCTCAAGCATGGCAAACTGAGCGATACAGACCGCTTGCAGTTGGCCGCGCACCCAGGCTGGGGGGCAGATATGCTAGCCCGCATGAGTGGCTGGGACGAGGCCGCGCGCATTGTACGCGAGCATCACGAGCGTATCGATGGTACCGGCTACCCAGCAGGCAAGCACGCAGGCATGATTTGCGAGGGGGCCAAGCTGCTGGCCATTATCGATACCTTTGAGGCGGTCATCCTGAAACACGGCCAGCGCCGTCAGGTGCGCTCGCTGCTGCGCGCGGTTGCCGAGGTGAATGCGTGCGAGTCACAGTTTGACCCGGCCTGGATTGCCTGTTTCAACCTGGTGGTGCGCGACATGATAGCGCGGGGCTTCGTGCTGCCGCATGTGCGCTAGCGGGGGCGGGCAAGTGCTTGAATCCGCTTGGCTTGTGGGCTAGCGGCGGCGTCTGGGGTCATGGCGGGGCGTTTGACGCCCCGTTTCATTTATTGACGCTGCAAATCGGCTGCGGGCATGATGCTGGGCAAGAGCCGTGTAACGGCCGTGCCCAAACAAGGAGAAATCATGAGCCAGTTCGATAATGTAAGTGTGGTCAAGAAGGCCAATGTCTATTTTGATGGCAAGTGCGTGAGCCATACCGTGGTGCTGCCGGATGGCACCCGCAAGTCGGTAGGGGTGATCTTGCCGGCCAAGCTGCTGTTCAGTACTGGTGCCCCCGAGGTGATGGAGCTGATCGACGGCCAGTGCAAGGTGACGCTGGCGGGCGAGACAGAGGCGACAACTTATGGTGCTGGCCAGTCGTTTACTGTGCCGGGCGAGAGCTCGTTCCAGATCGAAGTGCTGGAAACCGTCCACTACGTGTGCCACTTCGGCTGATCTGCCCTGACGCATGAAAAAAGGTTGGCCGCGGCCAACCTTTTTTCATGCCTGTGCCGCCTCGGGCGGTGCGGGTGAGTGTACTGCTTTGCGCCCGATGATCATCAGCGACTGGCCTTCGCCCAGCAGGGTTTCTGCCGGCGGGTTGAATGCCACTTCGCCGCCCGGCATTTCCAGCGCCACCACAATCACGCTGCCATCACTCACCGGCAGGCACTCGGCAATGCTGCGGCCAAGCCATAGCGGCTCTACCGGCACCACCTGGGCGCGGAAAGTATTGGGGTAGCGCGAGTGCAGGCGCTCGAAAAAGTGCAGGGTTTCCGGCTTGATCACCAGGTTGGCCATATTCATGCCGCCCAGGTAGGACGGAATCACCACCTGGTCTGCGCCGACAGCCAGCAGCTTTTTGCGGGCGCTTTCGGTTTCGGCTTTCGATACGATGGACAGCTGGCTGTTCAGGCTGCGGGCCGTCACCACCACAAAGGCGTTATCGGCGTCCGATGTCAGGCTGGTGATGATGGCCTGGGCGCGTTCAATGCCTGCGGCCAGCAAGTTATCGTCCTCGGTGGCGTCCCCCACGATATAGGGGCGCTCTTTGCCCGCCAACCATTGCTGTATTTGTGCTTCGCTCTTTTCGATGATCACCACGTCGTGGCCGCTGCGCGTGAGTTCTTCCAGCGCGTACAGGCCGGTGCGGCTGAGGCCGCAGATAATGATGTGGTTTTCCAGGCGGGAGATGATTTTGTCCATTTTGCGTACGCGCAGGTAGTGGGGCAGGTCGCCCTGAAACAGCAGCAGGGTCAGGGATGAAATGCCGTAGCCCATCACGCCGGTGCCAAAGATGATCAGCACCACGGTGAAAATGCGGCCAACGGTATCCAGCGGGTGCGTTTCGCCATAGCCGATGGTGGCCAGGGTGATAACGGTCATGTACAGGCTGTCGAACAGGCTCCAGCCTTCCAGCAAGTGGTAGCCCAGCGTGCCCATCACCACGGCACTGAGTACCAGGGCAAACAGGAACAGCAGACGGGTGGCCAGGGCGCGGCCCATAGCGTGGGTGTTTAGCAGGCTCATGCGCGCATTTTAATGGCTTGTGCGGCGGGTGGCGGTGATTTGTATAGCTAGCGGTTGCCTAGCTGTTGCAAGGCGGGTTTGTCCAGCAAGGTAAGCTGCTTGCGCGCCACCGTGATCAAGCCAGCGTCGGCCAACTGGCCCAGTATGGTGTTGCAGGTTTGCCGGCTGATACCGGTGGCACTGGCCAGCGCCTCCTGGCTCAGGCTCACCGCGTGGCCGCTGCCGGCCAGCAGTAACAGGCGCTGTGCCAACCGGGCCTCGGGCGATAGCAGGGTTTGTTGTGCCAGCCCGCTCATCAGCTGGCGGGTTTTTCCGGCCATCAGCTGGCCCAGGTAGTACCAGCCCTGCGGCCAGGTGGCCAGCCAGGCCTGCAGTGGGCCGTGCGGTACATGCCATAGCAGGCAGCCGCCATCGGTGTGGGCGTGGTGTGTGCGCGGGCCGTGATCAAACAGCGCCACCTCGCCAAACCACTGCCCGGGGGCGAGGCGCGCCAGTACGCTGTTCTTACCCACCACCGAACTGCTGCCAATCAGCACGCTGCCTTGCAGCACGCAGTAAAGCCCGTCGGCCGGGTCGCCCTGTAAAAAAAGGTAGTCACCGCCAGACAGAGCCCGGCTACGGCCCAGCGATTGCAGGCTGGTTTGCAGGGTGTCTGGCAGGCCGGCAAACCAGCTGCTGCTGGTCAGCAGGCGTAAAGCGAGGGTTTTGTCGCCTGCTTGACAGAAAGCCTGGTGGTGCAAAGGCATGATGGTGCTTCCCGACGATGGAGGTTCACCATGAAAACGCTGCAAGCGCATTTAGTCAATTACGCCTGTTATCACCGCGATCTGCGCAATATCCATACGCATTTTGTGGGCATCCCGCTCATCGTGCTGGCGGTGGCGGTGTTGCTGGCTTGCCTGCCACTGGGGATGGGCCTGCTGGCCCTGCACCCGGTGTTGCTGGGCGCTATCCTGTTTTATCTGCGGCTGGACCTAGCGCTGGGGGCGCTGATGGCGGTGGTGATGCTGCTGGCGGGCTGGGCGGGTACCGTGCTGGCGGCCTTGCCGTGGGGGCTGTGGCTGGGCCTGGCGCTGTTTGTGGCGGGCTGGGTAATACAGTTTGTCGGTCATGCTTACGAAGGGCGCAAGCCGGCGTTTGTGGATGACCTGGTGGGCCTGCTGGTGGGGCCGCTGTTTGTGGTGGCTGAGTGGCTGTTTTTGCTGGGTTTTTATCGTGATTTGCAGGCATGCATTATAGAAGCGGCCGGCCCGGTGCGTACAGTGCAGAAAGTCGCGGCAGGTGGCTGAAGATTCGCTATAATCCCGCTCCTTTTGCCTGAGGGGGTGGATGAACATGACCGTACAAGCCTGTGGCGTGGACTTTGGTACGTCCAATTCGACAGTGGGCTGGTGCCGCCCCGGTGTGCCTAGCCTGCTGGCGCTGGAAGAGGGCAAGACAACCCTGCCATCGGTGATCTTTTTCAATGCCGAAGAAGAAAGCACCACCGTGGGCCGCGCGGCCATTGCCGAGTACCTGGATGGCTACGAAGGCCGCCTGATGCGCTCGCTCAAGAGCATTCTGGGCACCAGCCTGATGAATGGCCAGACCGAAGTGCAAGGCCGCCCGCTGCGCTTTCTGGATTTGCTGTCCATGTTTATCGGCCAGCTCAAGCAGCGTGCCGAACAGAACGCCGGCCGTGGTTTCGAGCAAGCCGTGTTTGGCCGCCCGGTTTTCTTTGTGGATGACGACCCGGTAGCCGACCGCCTGGCACAAGACACGCTAGGCGAGATCGCCCGCAAGGTGGGCTTTAAAGAGGTTGCCTTCCAGTTCGAGCCCATCGCGGCTGCTTTCGATTACGAAAGCCGTATCCAGCGCGAAGAGCTGGTGCTGATTGTGGATATCGGCGGTGGTACCTCCGACTTCTCCTTGCTGCGCCTGGCGCCCGAGCGCGCCCATCTGCTGGACCGCCGCGCCGATATTCTGGCCAACGGTGGTGTGCATATTGGCGGTACCGACTTTGACAAGCAGCTCAGCCTGCATTCTGTCATGCCGCAGCTGGGCTACCGCTCGCGCCTGAAGAATAACGCCGAGGTGCCGTCCGGCTTTTACTTCAACCTGGCCACCTGGCATACCATTAACTTTGCCTACACCCGCAAAGCCCTGTCCGACCTGCAGGGCGTGTACCCGGACGCGCTGGAGCAGGGCAAGCTGGACCGCCTGTTTTCGCTGATCGACAAGCGCGCCGGCCACTGGCTGGCCATTCAGGTAGAAGCTGCCAAGATTGCGCTGTCCGACGCGGCGCAAACGCGGCTGGACATGGGCGAGATCGAAAAAGCGCTGTTCCATGATATTGCGCGTGCCGATTTTGACGAGGCCATCGAAAAACAGATTGTGAGCATCGAAAGCACGGTGGCGCGCTTGCTGGCCGACGCACAGCTGCAGGCGGGCGAGGTGGATACCGTGTTCTTTACAGGCGGCTCCAGCGGTGTGCCGCTGCTGCGCGAGCGCATTGCCGCCATGTTCCCCGCCGCCCGTGCGGTGGAAGGCGACCGCTATGGCAGTATCGGCAGCGGCCTGGCGCTGGACGCCTCGCGGCGCTTTGCCTGAGTAAAGGTTGGCCGCAAGCGGGCAGCCAAAGAAAAACCCCGCCAGTTGGCTAATGCCAGTTAGTCAGGCGAATATGCTTGGCCATCAAGTGATCGTGCGCGAGTGAAGCACCCCATCCCGTTGGCGCGAGCCGTGCAAAAGGGTGCGTACCAGGATTGTGCTGAGCGAATCGAAGATTCGCACGCGCAAGACGCCGGTTTGTTTGAGCTCCGAGCCGTTAGCGAGGGGCGAGTTCGGCGGCGCCTGGGGCGTGCCTTTTTGCACGGGGTTTCGAGCAGCCCCGGGTTGCGGGGGAATGAAAAGGGGGCGGCAATCCGCCCCCTTTCCCGTTCTATTCCCTCGCGACGCTGCGCTTGCCTCGCTCGGTCACGGGCGGAACCGGCATTTAACCATCGTCCGCATAGCGGACACGCTAGCACTCTCCAACACAACAAACCCCCTAGCCAAAAAAATGCCAGTCAGCGTTAACTGACTGGCATCACCCCAATTGCCGGGGTTTTTTACTGTGCTGGTGGCTTAGTGCGATGCGGCGCCGCCACGCAGTTTGCCGATCAGCATCACCATGGCCAGCACCAGCGCACCGGCTACGATGCCGAACAGGCCATCCAGCACAGCCGGTACGATGACAGCGAGCAGGCCGCCCATGCCGGCGATACCTGCCACGCTGTGCGTGGCTGCTTCAATGGCGTGGTGGGCAAACGGCAGGCCATGGGTGAGGATGCCGCCGCCTACCAGGAACATGGCGATGGTGCCGGCCACGGCCAGAAAGCGCATCAGCGGCGGGGCTGCGTTCACCAGTAGGCGGCCCAGCTGCTGGCTGCCCGCGCCGGGTTTGCGCGTGAGGTAGAGGCCGATATCGTCCAGCTTCACAATGCCGGCCACCAGGCCGTATACGCCCACTGTCATGATCAGCGAGATGCCGGCCAGTACCACCAGCTGCGACATGAAAGGCTGGCTGGCCACGGTGCCCAGTGTAATGGCGATGATTTCGGCAGACAGGATGAAGTCGGTAGTGATGGCGCCTTTGATTTTGTCTTTTTCGTAGGCGACCATATCGACTGCCGGGTTGGTCAGTGCGGCCAACCTGTCGTGGTGTTCGGCGCTTTCTTCGGCGGCGTGCAGGTATTTGTGCGCCAGTTTTTCTACGCCTTCAAAGCACAGAAACGCGCCGCCTACCATCAGCAGCGGGGTAATCAGCACCGGTGCAAAGGCGCTGATGGCTAGCGCCAGCGGCACCAGAATGGCCTTGTTGCGCAGTGAGCCTACAGCGACTGCCCAGACGACCGGCAGCTCGCGGTCGGC
>JAIXTB010000104.1 GCA_027484385.1 Neisseriaceae bacterium
TCTTGGCGCGGGTACAGTAGAATTTCTTTTGGATGAAAACCTCAACTTTTATTTCCTGGAAATGAACACCCGCCTGCAGGTAGAGCACCCGGTTACCGAAATGATCACCGGCCAGGACCTGGTAGCCTGGCAGCTGAAAGTAGCCTGCGGCCAACCTTTGCCGCTGGCGCAAAACCAGCTGCAGATACACGGCCACAGCATCGAGGCGCGTATTTACGCCGAAGACCCGGACAAAGGCTTTCTGCCGGCCACCGGCACCCTGGTGCACCTGGTGCCGCCAGCGGAAAGCGACTGCGTGCGCGTGGATACCGGCGTGCTGCAAGGCGACAGCATCAGCCCGTTTTACGACCCAATGATCGCCAAGCTCATCGTATGGGGCGAAAGCCGCGAAGCCGCGCTGCAGCAGCTGGACGCCGCGCTGGCGGCCTACCAGGTGGTAGGCGTGACCACCAATATCCGCTTTCTGCGCCGCATTGCGGCCAACGTGGACTTTGCCAGCGGCAATGTGGATACCGGCCTGATAGCCCGCCACCACGACAGCCTGCTGCCCGCCCCCGCTGCGCCCACCGCCACACAGCTGGCGCTGCTGGGGCTGGCCGAAGTGCTAGCCAACCAAGCGGGGGGCGATGATGCCTTTGCCACGCTACAAGGCTGGCGCCTGAACGGCAGCCACCACCGCAGTATCGGCTTCGCGCTGGGCGATACCCGTTACACCGTCACGCTGCAGCAGCACGCCGACGGCTACCGCATCGAGACCGCCGGCAACACGCTGCTAGCGCAAGCCGCCCTGCACGGCCACACGCTACGCGTGACGCTGGATGGTAAACAGCTGGCCGCCACCGTGGTGCGCCACGGTAGCCAGCGCGTACTGTTTGCCGACGGTGAACGCGTGGCCGTGGACTACGTTGACCCCTACGCCTTTAGCGAGGCTGGTGTACACGGCGAAACCCACCTCAAAGCCCCTATGCCTGGCCGCGTGGTGGCACTGGTGGCCGAAGCCGGCACCCGCATCGCCAAAGGCGAGCCGCTGCTGATTCTGGAAGCCATGAAAATGGAACACACCATCACCGCCCCGGCCGACGGCGTGGTGAAGGCGTTCTACTTTGCCGCTGGCGAGCAGGTAGGCGACGGCGACGAGCTGGTGGATTTCGAAGCGGACTGATGTCTTGTTAGCCACGGAAACACACCGAAGGCACGGACAAGAGCAAAGGCAAGGCGCCCTTGCCTGACGGATGGCAACAACATGGCGTCGCAACGGTTTTCTTCCGTGCTTTCCGCGTGCTTCCGTGGCGATAAACAGGTTTTTTTCTTTGCTACGGACACATACACCTAAGGCACGAGCAGCAGCCGCAAAGGATCAAAACATGACACACGTAAAGATTGTGGAAGTCGGCCCGCGTGACGGGCTGCAAAACGAAAAGCAGACCGTGCCGCTGGCGGTAAAGGTCGAGCTGATTCAAAGGTTGGCCGCCAGCGGGCTGCTGAACATCGAAGCCGGGGCATTTGTATCGCCCAAGTGGGTGCCGCAGATGGCGGACAGCGCCGAGGTACTGCAAGCCCTGCCGCTGGACGGCACAGTGAACTACCCGGTGCTAGTGCCCAACGACAAGGGGCTGGACGCCGCGCTGGCAGCCGGCGTGCGTGAGATTGCCGTGTTTGGCGCGGCCAGCGAGGCGTTTAGCCAGAAAAACATCAATGCCAGCATTGCCGAAAGCCTGCAGCGCTTCGAATCGGTAATGAAGTGCGCCACCGCGGCCAACGTTCGCGTACGCGGCTACGTGTCGTGCGTGGTGGGCTGCCCGTACGAAGGCGCCATCGCGCCGCGCAAGGTGGCCGAGGTGGCCAGCGCACTGTACAACATGGGCTGTTACGAGATCTCGCTAGGCGACACCATTGGCGTGGGCACGCCGGACAAAGTGACCGCCATGCTGGATGCCGTGACCGAGCTGGTACCGGTGGAAAAGCTGGCCGGGCATTTCCACGACACCTACGGCATGGCCATTGCCAACATCTACACTGCGCTGCAAGCGGGTGTGCATACGTTTGACAGCTCGGTGTCCGGCTTGGGCGGCTGCCCGTACGCCAAAGGGGCGTCCGGCAATGTGGCTACCGAAGACGTGGTGTATTTGCTACACGGCCTGGGTTACCACACCGGGGTGGATATGGATAAGCTGGTGGCGGCGTCGAAATTCATCGCCAGCGCTCTGGGCAGGCCCGCCGGCTCGCGCCTGGCGCACGCCTGGCAGGGCTGAGCAGGCACCATGACAAAGCATTAACACACAACTGCTTAATAAAAAGCCCTATCATTTTGCAGCGATAATTTAATATAAAAATTATTAATGTAAACAAGCTTTTAGCCGGTGCGAGGTCGCAAAATTTATTGCCATCTTGCCTTGCCAAGTCGGTTTTGCCCCCGTATCATGCAAACATATCGATAAGTTCATGCTCTAGTGAGCAGGAGAATCAACCATGACCAAGAAAATCATTCTTGCTGCAGCCCTGGTGGCATCCGTGTCGTTTGCAGCCACTTTCTCTGCCGACATGACTCCGGCTCAAGTGCAGGCACAAATTGCTGAAGCTGTGGCCAAAGGTGAGCCGGTAGATGCGCTGATCACCCAAGCCCTGGCTGCCAAGCTGGACGCTTCCGTGGTGGCAGCCGCTGCAGTGACTGCCGGCGCCAAGCCAGCACAAATCGCCAGCATCATGACCAAAGCCGGTGTTGATGCCCAAGCCGTAGCCAGCGCACTGGTAGCAGCGGGTGTCACCCCGCAAGCAGCTATTGCAAGCCTGCAGGCTGCCGGTGCTGATGCCAACACCCTGGTGCAAGTAGCTCTGGCACAAAACGTAGACCTGAACACCGTGGTAGCACCTACTGCTGCCGGCCCGGCACCTACCCAAGCAGCCGCACAGCCTACCGGTATCGGCTCGTTTGGTAACAGCCCAGCCCTGTCCTTCCCCTCCAGCCCGACTCTGGGCGGCGGTGGCGGCAGCAGCGTAAGCCGCAGCTAAGCCTAGATCAGCTCTGCTACACAAAAAACCGAACGCAAGTTCGGTTTTTTATTGCCTACCGTTGATGGAGAAACCGCATGCTGCGGACACCACACCTGCCCAAGCTGGCCTGGTGGCTGTTTTGCCTGACCCTGGTACTGATGCCGCTGCCGCTGGGCGGCAACCGCTCGTGGGTGCTGCTGATTATCGCCCCCGGCCTGCTGGCCGTGTGGGGCCTACTGCTAGCCAGCGATGGTAGCCGGCACCAGCTGGGCCAGGCTATCGGGCAAAGCAAATTTCCCCTGGCCTGCCTGGCAGGCATTGCCCTGCTGCAAACCCTACAAACCCTTACCCTGCCGGCAAGCTGGCTGACCACCGTGTCGCCGGGCCTGGCCAACCTATGGCAGGGCCAGGGCAGCTTGTCACTAGACCGTTTCAACACCCAGCTGTATGCCACGCTTACCCTGTGCTATGCGTCGGCTTTTGTGTTTATCCAGTACTTTGCCCTGCAGTCTGCCCGGCTGATAAAGCAGCTGCTGCTGGCACTGGTGCTGGCGGGCATCTTTCAGGCCGTAGTCGGCATCTACCTGTATTCGGTTAATGCCGACTACACGCTGTTTTACTTTGCCCTGCACCATGTGCGCACCATTGGCACGTTTACCTACCACAACCACTATGCCTTTTACCTGGTGATGGCGCTGTGCCTGGGGCTGGGGCTGATCATGGCCGAGCCCGCCGCGCAGCAACACGGGGGTTGGAAGCAGCAGTTCAACAAGCTGCTGGCGTTTGTGGAAAGCCGCAAGATGCTGCTGCGCCTGGGGCTGATCGTGATTGTGATTGCGCTGGTGCTGACCAAATCGCGCATGGGCAATGCTGCCTTCTTTACCGCCCTGCTGGCCAGCATGGCCGTGTACCTGGCCCTGGTAAAACCGCGCAATAAAAACCTGCTGTGGCTGGTAGCCAGCGTGGTGATTATCGACATAGTAGTGCTGGGTAGCTGGGTGGGGCTGGACAAAGTAGCCGAGCGTATAGGCAATACCGCGCTGAGCAAAAACAGCGCCACGCTGAGTGCCATGGTGCGCGGCCAGGAAAACAGCCCGGAATGGCCACGCGACGAATCGGTAGAGGCACGCATGCTGCCAGCCGATTATGCAGTAAACATTATCAAAGACTACCCACTCACCGGCACGGGCGCTGGTACATTCTATACAATATTCCCCTCTTACAAACCGGCCACTGTTAACCATTTCTATGATCATGCACACAATGATTATGTAGAATTGCTTACAGACCATGGATTTATCGGTATTTCCCTGTTCGCGGCTCTTGTCCTGTGTGTCATAGCACGTACAATTGGGGTACTGAGGCATAGAAGGTCGGCGCTGGCCAAAGGCCTGGCTTTCTCTACGATCATGGCATGTTTCGCTGCGCTATTGCACAGCCTGGTGGATTTCAACCTGCAGGTACCCACCAATGCCATGCTGTTTACCTGCATTTTGGGCTTGGGCTGGAGTGCCGGTTTCATCGAGCGGCCAGCCCGGCAGCTTTAATATCTGAATTTTTATCGAATAATGTGGAGCCCCACCATGTACAAACTTACCCCTATGGCGCTGGCACTGTCGCTGCTAAGTGGCTATGCCGTGGCACAATCCGCCCCGAATGCTGCCATTCCACAGCAACACGATATCTATAAAGCGTTTGACACCTACAAGCCAAACGAACAAGCCGACCCGGATGGCGCAGTGCGTGTGGGTAGCTTCTACTTGTACCCGCGTGTGGGCGTAAGCGTAGGCCACGATGACAACGTGACCGCTGTCAACAACAACAAAGTATCGTCTGCGGTATGGAACCTGAGCCCGGCTGCCCTGCTGGAACACACCAACGGTGGCGACCGCTACACCCTGGGCTACAGCGGCTCGTTTACCCAGTACACCAACAGCAGCAACGACAATACCGATACCCATGAATTCCAGGGCCAGGCCGCCGTACAGTACGACGACCGCCTGAACACCCTGTTCCGCGCAGGTGTGCTGCTGGGTGCCGATGCCCGCGAAACCACCGACCGTGCCAGCGCCACCAAGCCGGACGAGTTCCGCAATAGCTACGCCGGCTACCTGGTAGGCTACGGCGCACCAGAAGCCCAAGGCCGCCTGGAAGCGGAAATCAACTACAACAACAAGCGCTACACCAATAACCGCGCCACCACCGCAGACGGCGATTTTGACGCGCTGGATACCGCTGGCCGCTTTTACTACCGCGTCGCCCCTAACAGCAAAGTGTTTGTAGAGGGCCGCTATACCGACTACGACTACAAGCTGGCCACCCCGAACCAGGACAGCACCGAACAGCGCCTGCTGCTGGGTGTAACCTGGGAAGCCACTGCCGCCACCCAGGGCACCGTGAAAGCCGGTAACCTGAAAAAAGACTTTGCCCAAGCCAGCCGCCGCGACTTTAGCGGCCTGACATGGGAAGGTGCTGTACGCTGGTCGCCACTGGAATACTCGGTAGTCGACCTGAACACCCGCCGCTCCACCGATGATTCCAGCGGTACCGGCGACTACATCAAGCGCAGCACCTACGGCCTGCAGTGGAACCACAAGCTGACCGACCTGTTCTCTACCGTACTGGGCTACAGCTACACCGATTCCAAATATGTCGGTGCCACCCGCCACGACAAGAACAAGAGCTACAAGGCCGGTGTAAGCTACGACGCCCGCCGCTGGATGAAGGTATCGCTGGAGTGGACAACCACCGACAACAACTCCACCGTGCAAACCAGCACCTACAAACGCAACGTGATCATGCTCAATACCCTGATTGGACTGTAATTCATGGCCCTGAATGCTTTTCAACGTAGCTCTACGCTGAAATGCTGGCTGTCTGCATGCCTGCTCGCTGTAGCAGGCATGCAGCCTTTGGCAGCCAGTGCCCAGACCACCCTGCAAGTGCCTGTGGATTCTGCCAGCCTGTTTTCCACCTACCAGCTGGGCGCGGGTGACATGCTGACCATCCGCGTGCTGGGCGAGCCGGAGCTGACACTGGAAAAAATCCGCCTGACCGACGCCGGCACCCTGTCGTACCCGGTGCTGGGTGAAATACGCCTGCTGGGCCTGACCGTAGGCGAGCTGGAAAAAATCATTACCGACGGCCTGCGCGGCCGCTACCTGAAAAACCCGCAGGTGTCGGTGCAGATGGACGAATACCGCCCGTTTTACGTAAACGGCCTGGTAGAAAAACCGGGTAGCTACCCGTACCAGCCAGCGCTAACCGTGCGCAAAGCCGCCTCCATTGCGGGCGGGCTGAAGATACGTGCGTCGGTAGACAAGGTTTATGTGATTCGTGCCAATGACGTAAACCAGAATGCCATCAAGGCCGATATGAACACGCCCATCTACCCGGGCGATACGGTTATTGTGGAACAAAGCTTTTTCTGATCGAAATGCTGATAGTGCGCTAAGCCGCGCGGAGAGACCGAATGTCGCTTTTTGGTGAAGAAACCAAACCCCAAGCCCAGGCTGCCAAACCTGCGCTGCTGCTGCAGGACAACGAGCAGCAGCACACCTCCCCCCTGCTGGAATACTGGCGCAAAAAAAAAAAAAAAAAATGGGGCATTCTGGCGCTGGGCGTAGCCGTAGGTGCTGTGGCCCTGGTGACCACCCAGGCCATGCGGCCAACCTACCGCGCCACCGCCGAAGTACTGATTGAAGCCAACAAAGCCAAAGTACTGTCTATCGACGAGGTATACGGCGGCGTAGGCAGCAACCGCGAATACTTCCAGACCCAGGCTGAAATCATGAAGTCGCGCGAGGTAGCCCTGCGCGCCATCAAGAAGCTGAAGCTGTGGGAGCACCCGGACTACAACCCGCGCCTGGAAAAACCGCCAGTACACCAACCCGTGCTGGACATGCTGGGCATGGAACGCAAGCCGCAACCACAGTGGAACGAAGACCTGCTGGCGGCTGCTGTATACCAGCAAATCGCAGCAGGCAAAGACCTGAATATCGAGCTGGTGCGCCTGAGCCAGCTGGTAAACGTGTCGTTTGACTCTACCGATGCCAAAGTAGCCGCCGACTTTGCCAACGCCGTAGGCGAAGCCTACATAGAGAACGACCGCGAAGCGCGCTTCAAGATGACCCAGCAAGCCAGCGACTGGCTGCAAAACCGCACCAAGAGCCTGCGCGAAGCCCTGGAAACCTCCGAGCGCAAGCTGCAAAGCTACCGCGAACGCGCCGGTGTGATTACCGTAGACGCCAGCAACCAGTTTGGCACCGGCAAGCTGATTGAAGAAGTGACCCAGCGCCTGGTAGAAGCCCGCATGCGCCGTGCCGAAGCCGAAAACGCCTACAACCAGATACGCGGTGGCAAAGTGCAAGACCTGGGCTCGCTGCCTGCTGTAGTCCGCAACCCGCTGGTAGCCGAGGCCAAGAAACAGCTGGCCGACGCCGAGCGCAAGCACGCCGAAATGTCGCAGCGCTATGGCCCGGAACACCCGCGCATGGTGCAGGCCGAGGCAGAGCTGCAGTCGGCACGCGATAGCGCCAAGCGCCAGATCAACAGCATTGTGGCCAGCGTCACCAACGAGTACGAGGTAGCCCGCGCTACCGAGCGCAGCCTGGAAGGCACCCTGGGCCAGGCCCGTGGCGGCGCGCAAACCGACAACCGCAAAAACTTTGAGCTAGCCGTGCTGGAACGCGAAGTAGCGTCCAACCGCCAGCTGTACGACATGTTTGTGACCCGCGCCAAGGAAACCGCCGCCTCGCAAGACCTGCAGAGCAGCGTAGGCCGCATTGTGGACATGGCCGAAGTACCCGAAAAGCCGGTAGCACCGAAAAAAGCCCAGGTCACCCTGATGGCCTTTGTACTGGCCCTGCTACTGGGTGCCGCCACCGCCCTGCTGCGTGCCCGCCTAGACAACACGCTGAAGCTGCCGGCCGATGTGGAAAGCAAGGTAAAACAGCCGCTGCTGTCTACCTTCCCCATGCTGGACAAAAAACAGCGCCAGCAAGCTGCCCTGCTTAGCCAGCAAGACCCGCACACCCCGTTTGCCGAGGCGGTGCGCACCGCCAAAACCGGCGTGCTGCTGTCGGATATCGACCAGGAACGCCGCGTACTGCTGGTAACGTCTAGCGTGGCGGGCGAAGGCAAGACCACCACGTCTTGCAACCTGGCGCTGTCGCTATCGCAAAACAAGCGCACCCTGCTGATAGACGCCGACATGCGCCGCCCGTCGGTAGCCGCATCGCTGGGGCTGGACCCGCACGCCGCTGGCCTGTCTGACCTGATAGCCGGCACCAAACAGCTGGCCGACGTACTGCAACAGCTGCCAAATAGCCAGGTAGACCTGATCAGCGCCGGTACCCTGCCGCCCAACCCGCTGGACCTGCTGCTGTCGCGCCGTTTTGACGAGCTGCTGGCCACACTGCAGCAACAGTACGAAATGATCATTATCGACAGCGCACCGTGCGAAATGGTGAGCGACGCGGTAGCCCTGGCCCCGAAAGCCACCGGCCTGATCTACGTAGTACGTGCCGGTGAAACCGCCGCCCCGCTGGTAGTAAAAGGTACCCGCCGCCTGCAACGCGCCGGTGGCCACCTGCTGGGTATTGTGCTGAACGGCGTAGACCTGAAACAGGCCGAACGCTACGGCGACTACGGCACCTACGGCCAGTACTACGGCAACTATGGCGGCCCCGCCAAAAAGTAAGGCACACGCGTGATAGACGTACACTGCCACCTGCTGCCGGGCGTCGATGACGGCCCGGCAGACCTGGCCGCCGCCCTGGCGCTGGTGAAAGCCAGCGCCAGCAACGGCATACGCCAGGCCATCTGCACCCCGCACATCTACCCCGGCCGCTGGGACAATGGCTACGCCAACCTGCAGCCCGCACTAGACCAGCTGCGCCAGGCCATGGCTGCGGCCAACGTAGCACTGGACATCAAGCTGGGGGCCGAGGTGCGCGTGTGCGACGAACTGCCGCAGCTGATACAAGCCGGGCGCATCCCCATGCTGGGACATGTAAACGGCTACGATATCCTGCTGCTGGAAATGCCGGACCACCAGATACCCGCCGGCCTGTGGCAGCTGATACCCTGGCTGATGCGCCACAAGGTACGCCCGCTGATTGCCCACCCCGAGCGCAACAAAGCCGTGATGAGCGACCCAAGCCAAGCCAGCCGCCTGCACCGCGCCGGCTGCTGGCTGCAGGTGACCACCGGCGCCCTGCTAGGCAGCTTTGGCAGCCGCGCCCAGGCCACCGCCGAGCAGCTGCTGGAAGAAGACCTGGTGTACCTGGTAGCCACCGACACCCACAACCTGAAAGCCCGGCAGCCCAACATGGCCCAGGCCCACCAGTGGCTAAGCCGCCGCTTTGATAGCGGCTACGCCGACATGCTCACCACCGAGCACCCCGGCCTGCTATACCACAGCACCCCCGCCAGCATACCCACCCTGGAAGACACACCATGAAAGCCGCCGCACCCTACGCACTGGCCCTGGCCATGGCAGGCTGCGCCGCCCTGGTGCTACCCGGCGCCCTGCGTACCGCCTGGCAAGACCTGGCGCTGGCCAAACCCCGCGCCACGCTGGAACGCGCCACCGCAGACCAGCAAACCCCGCTACTGCTGGAAGAAGCCGTAGACATAGAGCGCCAGCTCACCCAGGCCAGCCTGGACAGGCAACCCCCGCACCACCAGATACTGGACAACCTGGCCACGCTCTATACCCTGCGCACCCTGCGTGCCGGCCGCGTAGCCAGTGTGCAAGCCTATATGGCCGAACGGGCAGAAAGCTACTACCGCCAGTCTCTGGCACTGCGCCCGGTAAACGGCCGCGCCTGGGCTAATATCGCCCTGCTGCGCATCCTTACCGGCGACCAGGGCCCGATATACCAGCAGGCCCTGGCCACCGCCCTGCGCCAGGCCCCCAGCGACTACAGCGTAGGCCGCAGCCTGCTGCTGGCCACGCTGCCGTTTGAAGACAAGCTGCCACCCGCCACCATGGCGTTTGCACGCCAGGTGTATGCCCAGCAGAGCGAGCCGGCACAAAAGCAGCTGCAGCCCCTGCTCAAACAGCTACCCGGCGCCACCGCCCGCCAGCTGGTACAGCACTAGCCCCAACAGCAGCACAAAACAAACCGCCCCGGCCTGCACATGGCAAACCGGGGCGGTTTTTTATTTCATGGTATGCGTGCATAGCAGCCAGCAGGCTGCCCCTGCTACTGCAAACGGGCAGCCCGCTTGCGCTGGCAATACGAGCCAGCCCAGCACAGCAGCAGACCGCACAGCAGGCCGGCCAGGTCTGCCAGCCAGTCTTCTACCGACGCCACACGGCCCGGCAGCATGGACTGGTGCCACTCCTGCCCTACCCCCACCGCCATACCCAGCAGCGCCAGCGCCAGGCAGCGCCAAAAGGTTGGCCGCAATGCCCAGCCCGCCACCGCCAGCGCCAGGCCGTAAACGCTGGCATGCACCAGCTTGTCGTACGGCACCGGCACAGTGGGTAGCAGTAGCTGCTGCTGACACCAGAACAGCAGCGCCACCAGTACCATTAACAAGCTGAAAACCACCACTCTGGCCAAGGTCATCTACTGTTAGACACGCTGCTTTACTACCCTTACTTTCCAAAACTCTTTTGCCAACAGTAGCAGGTACTTGCTATTGGTCACAGCATAACGCTTCCACATGCGGCCCGGCTCTTGCAACACACGGTAGAACCACTCCAAACCTGCATTCTGCATCCAGACAGGCGCACGCTTTACTTTGCCGGCGACGACATCAAACGTACCACCCACCCCCATGACGAAATCAACGCCGAGCTGGTCTTTCCACTTATTGATAAAGTTTTCTTTCTTCGGCGATGTGATGGCTACGAATAAAAGCCGGGCACCCGAATCAGCAATCTTTTTCACAGTGGCTTCTTCATCATCCCAAAAATAGCCGTGATGGTAGCCCGCAATTTTAAGGCCTGGGTACAAATCTGCCACAGTAGCAGCAGTTTTGCTGACTACCTCATCAGTAGCACCTAATAAAAAAACCGGGAACTGCGCTTTGGCAGCACTTTTTAGAAGCTCGTGGAATAGGTCTACACCTGCTACACGCTCAGGCACATCATGCCCGCAAAGCCTAGCACCCCACACGACACCCATCCCATCAATACTGATGATATCGCAAGACTTAACAGAGTCAGACAGCGTGCTATCTGTTTTCATATGCACCAGCTTGGCAACATTAACCACAACATGCTGGGTAAACACACCGGCTTTGACTCTGGATACAATGCGCTCCACTGTATCTGGCATGCTTGCAACGTCCATGGGCGAATTCAAAAAATTAATCCGATTCATCATTATCCACCAAGTAATTCGCCAGCATTGAAAAAGAATAATAGGCCCAAGCCTGAGTCCATCGCATATAGTTTATTTTATTACTAAAATGCCGCCTAACCTGATAGCAAAAATGGCCCTTCTCTGGCAAATACAGATCATCGACAGCTTTTTGCATAACACGTGTTGCAAATGCCACATCATCTGCACTACCGCCCACTTTCAGAAAAGTAATGATTGCTTGGGCTGAAGAATGAACATCTAATGGATAACGGTTATTATGGTAATACTTGGCAGTACCATCTTCCTCGAAAAGATTTTCTTTGTAATACCGCATGCCATTTTCGATTGATTGGTCAAATTCTTGGGTATTGAGTGCAGTACGAATCTCATGCAGTGCTTCCAGGTTATAACCTGTATGGAAACCATCAATAAAGCCATGGTGACTACGCGTACCATACGCCCAACTACCGTCACTATGTTGATCTGCAACTGACTGCCTGGCAACAGTAAGGGCCAACTGCTTGTAATCTTCATTATTCTTCACAGCACCGGCAAAGGCCACCCAGGCGGCACCCCACAAGCTCGCATTATGTACAAATGCGCTTTCACCCGGTATATATGCAAAGAAAGTTTTACCATCAATCTGCGTAGTGAGATGCTTGACAATAAAATCAGCGCTTGCCAACCCTTCTTGCTTTAAATAATCAAGATCAAGAACGCAACCCAAATCATAGAGTGCCCGACTGACATATATAGTCGTAATGATATTTGGTTTACCTTTTGGAACAAAAAAAGCTCTCGCTTTCCAATCAAAATGATATCCCCATGATGGAGAGTCCCAAGTTTCCAAATCACACTTTATTGACAAAAGCCATTCGGCCAAGTACAAACAAAGCGGTAACAAGCGTTCATCCTTAGTACGATGAAAATCCTGTAACATACCGCTGATAAAAATGGCAACTCCCTTTGGGTTTCTTGCCTTCTCTACTAGCAGTAGCTTGCGAAAATTGATAGGACTTATCTTGAATAATTGAATCCAAAACAAGCCCAGCAAGCTATTTCTCGCATGAGGTACAATATCAAATAGCTTGCTATTAAGCCCATCGAAAGGATCAAAGCCTTTGAAGTCAGATGCGATTGCATCCTGTATGATCTGGGCTGCTACTTTTTTATGCATACATGACCTGCCAAATCTGTGTGAATTTTTTATTCATTGCATTTGCATTAAAGCCATTAAACTTCAGACCAGCTGCCACTCGCAATTTTGACATGTATTCTTCATCAGATGCTGCCAAAGAGAATATCTGAGTGAACAACTGCTCAAAGTCATCAAACTTAACACCCGACAACAGATAGCCATTAACACCATGATCAACAAGCCTGGAAACTGCTCCGACATTAGTAGAAATAGCAGGGGTAGCAACTGCAAATGCTTCTAATAGCGAGTAAGGGAACGCTTCCGCATAAGAAGGCAATATGAGGAAGTGTGACTTCGCAAGCAATGCTATTTTCTCTGGGCCGGAGACAATTCCGTGATAAACAACTTTGCTTTCTTGCGCATGAGACTCTACCATAGCACGCAAACTGCCATCGCCAGCTATATTGATTACAATACGATCTCTATAAGCACTTGTTGCATACCAGCCAATAAGATCAAGCAGACCTTTATCGGCCTCCAATCTTCCCATAAATAAAATATCTAACTTGTCAAGCGGTTTTGATGTATCAGCAGAAGATGAAATGCCTTGCACACTTTTATCAACAGGATAGTAATTGTCAATTAATTCACAATCAACACCAAAACAAGACTCAAAAACTTTCTTTTGCTGGGTAGTCAAAAAGTAGATACCAGACGACCTCTGAAAAACAGGCCGAGCCATCAGTTTAAACACAGCTGCCAATGACCAACTTGTATAAGAATTACCGGTACCGCCATGATACTGGATGATAAACCTGCCAGATCGCATCAGTATAAACAAGCAGAGCACAAAGTCTCTGATAATGGCAAACTTATTGAATGCTGAATTAACATGAAAACACGAGCCTTTAGGCACAGAGAACATTATAGAAAAAATAGCACGTATCCATACCATCAATTTTCTGAAGCTTGATTCATTACCAAATCCACTAGAGGTAGCAATAAAAAAAGTGTCGAAGTCAGAAAATTTGAAAGCATCACGCAAAAAAACAAGATGAGTTAACTGCCCACCAACGACCTTACCTTCATTTTTTATATCAGGCCCCATGATGTAGACTTTTTTTTTCATAAGCAGCAGTGCCATTTGAGCAACGTAGTTGAATCGTTGAAAATTAAAATATAGAGTTACTAAAAAAGTAGCTTCAGTTTAATAGAATCACATTCCTCGCAATGCGAGATGTAGCGAATGCACGTATGAAAGTAAAAATCATCAGTGCCAGCGGATATACAAGAGAGCTGCCAGAATACGACATGTAAATGACAGCACCAATACACAAGGCTGTATACATCAGGTTAACCTTGAATACATTTTGAGTCTTTTCCTTTGCAAGAATCAGACAAGAAGGTGCGGCGGTGTACTGAGAGCAAATCACTGAAAATAGAACACAGATACCATGAATATAATAATAATTATGACTAGGAGGACTTAACCAGCCAGCTACTGCAAATGCAAAAGAGGCAAGAACAATTGTTGAGCTCGTAACACGAATAGTAAGCTTAGTGTAAAGACCTTTAAGTTCAGGCATGGTAGACGCTTTAGCAAAGCTGACAACAGCATCGAACATCAAACTGCGAATAATCATTTGCGCAACGTTTAGATAGTTGATCAGTAAACCGATATACGCTGAAAGATCAGCTCCACCATACTTCAGCAACGCAGCAGGCATAAAA
>JAIXTB010000198.1 GCA_027484385.1 Neisseriaceae bacterium
CGGCTGCGGCATCGGCATCGACCGCCTGGTAATGCTGCTGACCGACGCCCCATCCATCCGCGACGTCATCCTGTTCCCGCAGATGCGCCACGAAGCCTAAGCAACACCGGCCAAAGCCTACGCCCAACCCCGCCTCGCCCCGCGCGACGCGGGGTTTTTCGTATCATGACTGGCACAATTACATGCCTGCGGCCAACATGATTTCGCACAACCAACTATTCCTTACTAATTACTGCAACATTACTACTTCACTGCGTTATCTACTGCCGGCTAATCCACATCAATTGCAATTATGACAATTGGCAAAAACTGTGGCAATATTTAGTCAATAAGATGAAAACATCGCCATAACTTCGTGGTTGAGCCTCATTGAGTCGAGGACTGCTCCTAGCAATTGGTTAGATGCCAAGATGGCAATGCCTCACTTTGCACAGACGGCTTGCCATCGTTGTACATTACCCAACTTAACATAATTCAGAGAATCTCATACCTACATTTTAATTTCACTGAAAAAATTGGACCAAAAAACTCAGTTTAACCCTATTAAAAGGACCTGGATATGGCAACAATAGAATATCATCTCTATCGAACCAAATTTATTAAACCAGCCCAAGTTGATCTTTTTCAGCCTGAGCTTTCAGCAAGAGATATTTTCGAAGCAGGACTAATAGAAAGACCACAAATTGAGCTTCGCCAAAAAAATGTTTGGCATATAGGTAACATCGAATACTTTGGCGACGGGGAAGGCCGTTTCGCGATAGGTCGCACAACTTTAACAACCGTGGAGAAATTCGATCAAGCCACCGGTGATTTCATAGAATCAATTGACGAATCCGGGCCATATACATTCGTTTACTTTGACAGCAAACTAGGATTACTCGGCATTGGGAAGAAGTCAAAGGTTGCAACTGATGTAAAATCAATAGCACGAAAAATACAAACACTGCTTTTATCAACAAAAATAGTTAAACGCAACAAAATAGATGTGCGAATCGAATTCATTCGTGACCCAGAAGGATTTCTTCAGAAAATTTTCTCTGCTTACTCTATAAAAAAATTCAAAGCAACATTCACGGGACCTAACCCGATTGATGCTGATGAACTTTTCCAAAAGCCAATGTCATACTATTGTCAACAGATGGATGCAGAGCAAGGAAGCGTAACAGTTTCAGGTGAGTCATTGAATGAAAACTCTATTGCAGCTGTTGCAAAATCAACTGCTGCAACAGCAAATGATGCAACAGCTATCATTCAGATGACTAAAGGTGAGCGGACTGTGAGTATCTCCTTCAAAGGCAATGCCAAAAAAGTTATTGTTCAATATGATACTGAAAAAGAAGAAATTCTTTTCAATATACAGCAAACTTATAAGGAGGTAAGAGAATGATTCATGATATAAACGTAACAACAATAGACGAACTAATGAGAGAGTTGAACTGTCTGCCAAACAACTTTGTGTTTCGCGGACAATCAGATGCATCCTGGGGTCTTCAATCAACATTAGAACGTACTCTTGGTGAAAGGTGGAACTCCCACAATGCAAGAACATTCGAAAATTACTCACTTGATTCATTCAAATCAAAATATCATATTTACAGCGGCACAGAACACACTCCAAAATCGAAGCTATCGTGGCTATCTGTGATGCAGCACTATGGGGTACCAACTCGCCTGATTGATTTTACAACAAGTCCTTACATAGCATTGTACTTTGCCCTTGAGACTTACAACCCACTATCAAAACGTGACTTATCGGTTTACTGCCTTGACTACTCAAGCATAATGAACAGCTCAATTGAATATGTAAAAACAAAGGACAAGTTATTTAATGAATCGAGAACTTCACTGCAAGCTCGCCAGGATCTTGTATTTGAAGAAACAGTTGACCGCTACGCTTATGACATAGCCTGGATCACCGAGCCAGCTGAGCTTAATGCAAGAATAGATAGGCAGGCTGGAACATTTCTCATTTCAGGAAATCTAGAAAAGACAATCAACTCAGTTATAAACTCCAATACTTACAATAATTGCACCATGAAAAAAATAATTATTCCAGCAATCTTATATGAAGGAATATATGTCGCCCTACGAAAAATGAGTATCAACTCAAAATCTATTTATGGCGACCTTTCTGGTCTTGCAAAGTCCATAAGAATGGAATTACAATCATACACACAATAATATAGAGAAGCTATTAGAAGATTAAAGACAATACAACATTATCACCATTTAGCCTTGAGAATCAAGACACCAGCAATGACGTATCAATTAGCAGCCTGATCTGTGCAAAAGGGCTGGTGATTACAAGCCGCCGATAGCAAGGCAGCAAAGCGCTATGAGAAAAATTAAGTCAGTGATAAAAGTATGGCTACGTACGCTACCCGCTAAATGCATTGCCTAAACTTATGAGGCCACCATGTATATCCGCTCCCTAACCGCCAAAAACCTAAAGCGACTGCGTAACCTGTCATTGGACTTCACGCAATCTGACGGGAAGCCACGAATGTGGACAGTCCTTATTGGGGAAAATGGCACCGGCAAGACGAGCATACTGCAAGCGATCGCATTGGCTGCGGCAGGCAGCCTTCGAGTCAATGATCTGGCCGGCAACTCGTTCGCGCACCTTAGAGATCGTAGGCAAAAGGCTCGACTAGAGATACAGGCAAGCTTCGCCTTCACGCCATCGTCACTCTCAAATCACAAAACGCACCCGCTTTACAAGGGTATGCTTCCAGATGAGCTAAACCTTTCCTCCTGCGTAAGCTTGGACCCCAAAGAGACTACTCTTCGCGCTCAAGCTTGGTATGGGGATGAGGAAGCACCTCCTGCGGATGCAGAAGATCCCCTAGATCATGCTCGTGCCCGCGAGACTCATCTCTGGTTTGTAATCGGATACGGGGTACAACGCACGCTCCCAGAGTCTGGGCGAATGCCCAATCTTGCCCGTCCCTCGGTTGATAGAATGAAGCCGCTATTCGACCCGAGCTACCCACTAACAAGTACCTCCTTTATTAGCCATTATGGGAACCGTCAAGCAAAAGCTCGCATTTACTCAAACGTCTTAAAGCGCACAATAATTAGTACAGATATTCTGCCAAGTGACATCGCAAACTTTGAGATACGGGGATACGGTGGCGTTACCAAAGCAACAGACTTATTAGAGCGCGACCGTTTTCATCAAAACATGGGCACGGATAAGGTCAAGATTCCGGCAGTAGCTCTAGCGCACGGGTACCAATCGACCATTGCATGGATTGCCGATTTAGTTGGCCATATTCTGCTAGAGGCAAATACCGAACTCGAGCCAAAGGACTTTGAAGGCTTAGTACTTATTGACGAGATCGACCTATATCTTCATCCAACGTGGCAGGCGCGACTGATCCCCGCATTACGGAAGACGTTTCCTAAACTTCAATTTATTGCAACTACCCATAGTCCTGTAGTACTTGCAACACTTTCTCCAGAGGAAATTGTAAGAGTCCAGGCTGACGCAAAGTCTGGTGATGTTCGACGTATTACACCTGATGCAGAAACAGGGGAGTGGGATTCGGTAGACAAAGAGGAGGAATTACATACTCAACCTGATCCGAGGGTAATGACAGGAACAGAAATGTACAGAGCGTATTTTAGCCTAGAACGACTCACACTCAACGAGCACGGAGAGACGCTTAGGAGTTACACAGCCCTAGCAACCAATCCGTATCGAACCGATTATCAGGAAATGAAAATGGAGCTGCTCAGAAATCAACTCACTGCCGCCCTCGTCGAAGACCTAGTATTTCCAGTGCAAAGAGAAGACGATGATCCGACTAAATCTCGGGGCTGAGCCCGCCGAGCTCGAGACTGAACGAGCAACTCGACTTCCTCTGGCGATTACTGCCTTTAACAGTCATGGACCTGGAGCGAAGCAATTAACGAACCTCTTGGATCAGGGATACCAAGTTGCCCGCCCCACCCTACGTGATCGACAACATGGTAAATGTGCATTTTGTGAAAAGCAAGAAGATGCATTCAAGAGACCGGTCGAGCACTTCCGCCCCAAAAAAGGGGCTCAGGACAAGCAAGGAGGAAGTTGGATCACAGTAAAAACTCACTATTGGTGGCTTACTTGGACTTGGGAAAATCTCTATTTCGCTTGTGATCGCTGTAATATGTCTGGCAATAAAGGGAGTCGCTTTCCAATTCAGGCAAGCACTAATCGAATAGCAGCCCCTTCTCAACCCAGTCCGAATCCGGTTGCTCCCGTCCACTATGACTGCACTCCAGAGCAAGCTCTTCTAGTGGATCCTCGGCGTGATAATCCTTTCGATCATCTCCAGTGGACTCCCGTTAATAGAAATGAGCCTTGGAGGCTGTGGCAGTGGACGATTGAAGGACGGGATGCTAAAGGGGACATGACTATCGAAGTTTTGGCGCTTACTGAGCGGGTGGATGAGGTCAATTTACACATAAAAGGAATCATGCTGCTCTGGGAGCAAATTGATAGTCATATAACCGCCGGGAGGTTAGCAAATGCTATGGCTGCCTGGGATAGCATGATCACAAATTTTGTCGATAACCCTAGGCAACCATACCGGAATGCCGCTTGGTGGGCATTATTATATCTCTGTCCACCTGCAGAGAGAATTCGGCATGGATTAAGAGACCCCACTCTTCCCGAAGTCAGGTAAAGGAGCTAGCGTCAGAGGATGAAGCTGTCGAGGGCGTAAAAGCTAAAGCTAAGAAGTGGCTCTTTCCGTGCCTGAGCCAAGGAGAACGTCAACGTACTCAACCTTGTGGAAGGGTAAGCCCAACAACCTTGGCCAGCCGGTAAGTACCAGATTTGATGCTAACGCTGCCAGCCGCCCCCCGGTACGCGCATGAAAAAACCCCGGTCAGTAGACCGGGGTTTTGCTTTGCCGTGTTACAGCAAACCGCTTAGCCGTGCAGCTTGGCCAGCTGTTTGGCGATGATGTCGTGGTTCAGCCACAGCACCGGGCCGGCAGGGTTGGCCGCTTCGCCGAACATCAGCGGGCCGGTGCCTTCCAGCACCAGGGCGCTGAGGTGGTCGGTAACCAGTGCGCTGCGCTCTTTGTGCTTGCTGGTGATGTCGTCGGAGGTGCCGATCATCACGTCGGCCAGCGCCGGGGAGTTGTCCATGGGCCAGGCGGCAAAGTCGCGGAAGGCCAGCATGGTGGCGTCGGTATTGTAGGCTTCGATCTGCGCCAGCAGGTCTTCAATGCTGTAGCCGTCTTGCAGCAGCGCGTGGCAGGCGGCCCATTGTGCCTCGGTCCACTCGCCCGGGGCTTCCTGGCGCAGGGCTTTGAGCAGCGGGAACAGCGACAGCTCCACGCCCACAAAGATGTCGGACGAGTTGGTGCGGATTTCCGGGCAGTTGAACACGGTGGCCTTCACGCCCTGCTGCCACGCGGTGCGGGCGTGGTCTTCCAGGCGTTTTTTGGCGCCGCCCTGGGTGTAGTTGGTGTAGGTCTGCCACTGGTACTGGCCGTCGATCAGGATCTCGGTGCCGTGGTAGCCGTAGGCGGTATAGCGTACCTGGCCGCCGGTGGCTTCCAGGCGCTGGCGCAGCGCGGCGCTGCCGTCGATCAGGTACTGGAAGGTGTTGGCGGTGACTTCGTCGAAGTTCATCAGGATCAGCTTGCCCAGGTCGCTATCCAGCAGCGCGCGCGACGACATGAAGCGGTCGCCACGGCCTTTGTAGATGCGGTTGGCAATGGCCAGGAACACTTTCACCTTGGGGATGCCACCGGCCATGGTGTGGGCAAAGAACACATTGCTGCCGTCGGCGACCAGCGGCTCCAGCTGGGCCATCACTTCGGCCACGCTGTTTTTGAAGCGGGCTACGCCGGCTTCGCGGCAGCGTTCGATCTGCGCCCAGTCCAGCTTTTCGTCCTGCCAGTTTTTCAGGGTCAGTACCGACAGCAGCTCGGTGGGGGTGGGTTCGCCAGCCGGGGCGTCCAGGTCGAAACCGGCCATCAGCGGCACGTTGATCACCTTGCCGCCGATGCGGGCTTCGGCTTCGGCCAGCTCTTCGGCATTCAGCGGGCGCAGGCTGTTATCGGCTTCGCGTCGGCCTACGGTCAGGCCGATGATGGTCATGCCGGCGGCGCGGGCTTCGTTGATCAGGCCGTTGGCGTAGCCACGGCCGAACAGCTCGCCAAACAGCACGAATACGTCGCCCTGGCGGAAAAGTTTGCCTTGCGGGAGGTCGCGAAGAGAGGTCGGTGCGTTCACTGAACAGGTCTCGAATTAGGTTAATGGCTCGAATTCTAATTTGAACAGGGCAAGCTATCAAATCTGCCACTGTTTAGTTTGTGTAACCATGCGGCCAGCCGGCGCCTGCCGGGCATGAAAAAACCCGGCCGCAGCCGGGTAGTTGGCCGCACGGCACGTTATACCGGCGGGCGCAGGGTTTCTTGCCGCAACAGCGGCTCTACCAGCTCGGCGGCCATGGGTTTGGCCAGCAGGTAGCCTTGCACCTGGTCGCAGCCGTGCTCTTCCAGGAACGACCATTGCTCGATGGTTTCCACGCCCTCGGCCACCACTTGCATGTTCAGGTTCTTGGCCATGTTGATGATGGCACGGGTAATGGCGGTGTCGTCCTGGTCGTCCGGGATGTCGCGCACGAAGGAGCGGTCGATCTTGAGCTTGTCGGCCTTGAAGCGCTTGAGGTAGGACAGGCTGGAGTAGCCGGTACCGAAGTCGTCGATGGACATGCGGATGCCCATGGACTGGATGGCACGAATGGTCTGTATGGTGGCTTCCATATCGTCCATGATCACGCTTTCGGTCACTTCCACGTCCAGGCAGCTACCCGGCAGCTGGTAGGCGGCCAGCGCGTTGCTCAGCACCTGTACCAGGTCCTGGTGGCGGAACTGCAGCGCCGACAGGTTCACGCCCACGGTCACCAGCGGCAGGCCGGCTGCGTGCCAGGCGGCAATCTGGCGGCAGGCTTCGCGAATGACCCAGTTGCCGATCTGTACGATAAAGCCGCGCTCTTCGGCTACGTCGATGAAGTGTATCGGCCCCAGCAGGCCCAGCGACGGGTGGTTCCAGCGGATCAGCGCTTCAGCACCAATGATCTTGCCGCTGGCAATGTCGACCTGTGGCTGGTAGTGCAGGATGAATTCGTTGTGCTCTACCGCGTAGCGCAGCTGGCTTTCGATGGCCAGAATCTCGCGGGCGCGGGCGTTGAGGTCGGCGGTGTAGAACTTGTAGTTGTTACGGCCGCTGGACTTGGCGTGGTACATCGCCGCATCGGCGTTGCGTACCAGGGTGTCGAAGTCGCGGCCGTCGTCCGGGAAGATACTGATACCGATACTGCCGCTAATGGACAGGGTGTGGTTGTACACCTCCAGCGGAATGCCGAACTCGGTGAGGATGCGTTCGGCCACGTGGGCGGCTACAGCGGCATCGCTGATCAGCGGCAGCAGCACGATGAATTCGTCGCCGCCCTGGCGCGCCACCACTTCGCCGGTGCCCAGCACCTTGCGAATGCGCTCGGACGCCATCTTGAGCAGGATGTCGCCGGCGGCGTGGCCCAGCGATTCGTTGACGGTTTTGAAGCGGTCCAGGTCCAGCAGCAGGATAGCCAGCTTGCCGTTGTCGCGCACGGCGTTCTGGATAGCCAGCAGCGCACGGTCTTGCAGGTGGCCACGGTTGGGCAGGCCGGTCAGTACGTCGAAGTGGGCCAGGAACTGGATGCGCTCGTCGGCGGCTTTGCGCTCGGACTGGTCGCTGAAGATGGCCACGTAGTGAGTCACCTCGCCTGCCGGGCTCTTCACCACGTTGATGGCCAGCCATTCCGGGTACACCTCACCGTTTTTGCGGCGGTTCCATACTTCGCCCTGCCAGAAGCCCTCTTCGCGCAGCTCTTTCCACATGGCTTCGTAGAACTCGCTGCTGTGGCGGCCAGAGGTCAGCACGGTGGGGCGCTGGCCCAGTACTTCGTCCTGGCTGAAGCCGGTGATTTCGGTAAAGGCACGGTTCACCGAGCGGATCAGCACGTCGGCGTCGGTAATCATGATGCCTTCGGCGGTGTTCTCGAACACCTTGGCGGCCAGCTGCATGCGCTCTTCGGCAGCGCGGCGCTCGGAGATGTCGCGCACCATGCGCCATACGGCGGTGATGCGGCCGGCGGCGTCACGCATGGCCACGGTCTTGACGCTGACCGGGATAGGGTTGCCGACGCGGTTGATGTACTGCACTTCGAATTCGTCGCAGAAACCGAAACGCATCACCTTGTGGTCCAGGTTGTAGCGCTCTTGCGGCTCGCTTTCGCGGTCCAGCAGGCCCCAGAAGTTTTGCAGCTTGAGCTGGTCCAGGCTGTAACCCAGCAGGCTGAGGAAGGCCGGGTTGGCGTCGATGATCTGGCCTTCCAGCGAGCTGATCACAATGCCGTCCAGGTTGGACCAGAACAGCTCGCGGTATTTGTTTTCCGAGCGGCGCAGCGCGTCTTCTACCTCGCGGCGGCGTTCGATATCAGCTTCCAGCGCCAGGGTTTTGGACTTGAGCTCGTCGATCAGGCGTTTAAGCTCGGCACGCATCCATTCCAGGTGCTTGCCCACGGTGCCGATTTCGTCCTGGCGGCCCCAGTGAAACGGCTCGTCCAGCTTGAGTGCGGCCAACTGTGTAGCCTGCTCGGACAGCTGGCGGATGGGGCGCAGAAAGCGTGAATGCAGAATGGTCATGATCAGCAGCACGGACAGCAGCAGCTGCGCGACCACGATCATCAACAGGTTTTTAAGCTGGTTACGCTGGTCGATGGCCAGGTGTTCGGTATCAAACTCGATGCTGACCTGGCCGATGGCCTCGCCGCGGTACACCACGTCTTTCTGCACAAAGGCCACGCTGCCAATGCGGCGCTCGCTGCGCAGGGTGGACAGAAAGACGGTGTTGGACTGCGTGTCAGACACGCGAATGGAAATGACGCGGGTGTCGTCCATCACCGAGGAAACCAATGGGGCGCCGGCCTGTCTGCTCAGGTTCCACAGTGGCTCCTGCATACCCAGCGCCACGATGTCCAGCAGGCGCTTCTGGTCCACGGCCAGCTGGTTTTCCATGCGTTCGCGCTGCAGGTTGTAGCTCAGCACGGTGATGATGACCGCAGGAATCAGCAAACCCAGCACAAGTGCCATCAGGAAAACTTGCCGCAAAGACAAACGAGAACCGATGAGGTAGCTATCGAAGTTGTCTGGCTTCTGGTTCATGGAGTCGTTTACCCTCAGGGCACTTTGCCGCTGGTTTCATCAGTTATTTACACAGAATAAGCGCCCTTGCCGTGGTGTGCAAAGACGCTGTATGCATAGTATACACAGGGATGGCCGGTTGCCGAATGCCGAACAGCCCGCCTACAATCCTTGGCTAACTTTATAAAAGGCAGATATCACATGGAAAACAATCGCTTCGACCAATTGCTCTGTGCCCGCTGGATTATTACGGTAGAGCAAGATGGTGTGGTGCTGGAAAACCACGCTGTGGGTATCAAGGATGGCCGCATTGCCGCCATCCTGTCGCCAGAGCAGATCGCGGCAGCCGACGCCACCGAACGGGTGATGCTGGATAACCATGTGTTGATGCCGGGCCTGGTGAACCTGCACGGCCACAGCGCCATGACGCTGCTGCGCGGCATGGCCGACGACAAGGCGCTGATGGACTGGCTGCAAAACCACATCTGGCCGGCCGAAGGCAAACACGTCAGCGAGCAGTTCGTGTTCGACGGCGCGCTGCTGGCCATGGGCGAGATGTTCCGCAGCGGCACCACCACCATCAACGACATGTACTTCTTCCACGACGCCATGGCGCGCGCGGGCCTGCAAGCCGGCATGCGTACCTTTGTGGGCTGCTCGATCCTGGAATTCCCCACCGCCTACGGCCAGAACGCAGACGACTACATTGCCAAGGGTCTGGCCGATGCGGCCAACTACCAGGGCAACGAGCTGATTACCTTCACGCTGGCCCCGCATGCACCGTATACCGTGTCCGACGACACCTTCCGCAAGGTGGTGGCGCTGGCCGACGAGCACGACATGCTGATCCACTGCCACATCCATGAAACCCAGGACGAGGTAAACGGCGGCGTAGCCGAGCACGGCGTGCGCCCGCTGGCGCGCCTGGACAAGCTGGGCATGCTGAGTCCGCGCCTGATCGCCGCGCACATGGTGCACCTGAACGATGAAGAGATCGCCCTGTGCGCTGAGCGTGGCGTAGCAATTGCCCACAACCCGACCAGCAATATGAAGCTGGCCTCCGGCATCGCCCCGGTACAAAAGCTGCTGGATGCGGGCGTAACAGTAGGTATCGGCACCGATGGCGCCGCCTCCAACAACAAGCTGGACATGCTGAGCGAAACCCGCATGGGTGCGCTGCTGGCCAAGGTAGGCACGCTGAACCCGGTAGCCGTACCGGCCGCCACCGCCATCCGCATGGCGACCCAGCAGGGTGCCAACGCACTGCACATTGGCGACAAGGTAGGCAGCGTGACCGTTGGCAAGCTGGCCGACCTGATTGCCGTAGACCTGGCGCAGATCGAAACCAGCCCAAGCTTTGACCCGATTTCCCACATTGTCTACGCCGCCGGCCGCGAGCAGGTGAGCCACGTCTGGGTAAACGGCCGCAAAGTACTGAGCGAGCGCACGCTGACCACCCTGGACGAAGCCGACCTGAAAGCCCGTGCCGACGCCTGGCGCGTGCGCATTCTGGCCAAATAAGCAGGACACGAAATGAGCAATGTAGACGAACTGGAGCTGGATAAATTCAGCCAGATAGCCCACAAGTGGTGGGACATGGACAGCGAGTTCAAACCGCTGCACGAGATCAACCCGCTGCGTCTGGACTTTATCGACAGCCACGCCGGCCTGGCCGGTAAAACCGTGCTGGACGTAGGCTGCGGCGGCGGCATTCTGGCCGAGAGCATGGCGGCACGCGGCGCCAGCGTCACCGGTATCGACTTGGCGAAAAAGTCGCTGAAAGTGGCCCAGCTGCACGGTCTGGAAAGCGGCGTCAGCGTGAGCTACCGCTGCGTGCCGGTAGAAGAGCTGGCCGCCGAGGCACC
>JAIXTB010000086.1 GCA_027484385.1 Neisseriaceae bacterium
CGCCGCCCAGTGCCTGCACACGCTTGCCATGACGGGCACCGGTTTCATAGATGTACTGGGCAATCGGGGTGGAGCCGACAAAGCTTACCGCCTGCACGTCCGGGTGGGTCAGCAGGCCGTCTACAGCCAGTTTGTCACCTTGCAGCACATTGAACACGCCCGGCGGCAGGCCGGCTTCTTCCAGCAGGGCTGCGATGAACAGTGCGGCAGACGGGTCGCGTTCGGATGGTTTCAGTACGAAAGTGTTACCGCAGGCGATGGCTACCGGGAACATCCACATCGGTACCATGGCCGGGAAGTTGAACGGGGTAATGCCCGCCACCACACCCAGCGACTGGCGCATGGTCCAGGCATCGATACCGCGGCCAACCTGTTCGGTGTACTCGCCTTTGAGCAGCTGCGGAATGCCGCAGGCAAACTCCACCACCTCCAGACCACGCGTCACTTCGCCCAGCGCGTCGGCGTGTACCTTGCCGTGTTCGCTGCTGATCAGCGCCGCCAGCTCGTCCTGATGTGCCTCCAGCAGCATCTTGAACTTGAACAGGATGCGCGCGCGGCGCAGCGGTGCCATGTCGCTCCATGCCGGAAAGGCTGCCTTGGCAGCCGCTACCACCGCATCGACATCCTCCTGCTCGGCCAGCACCACCTCGGCCTGCACGCGGCCAGTGGCGGGGTTGAAAACGGGGGTGGTGCGGGTGCCGGTACCGGCATGATGTTGACCGGCAATGTAATGCGAGATGATGCGGTTCATAAAGCAGTATCCTCAGCTAGCGGGCAGCAGGGTGCCCTGGCAGCCCCCGCGGGGGCTACCATGGTGGTATGGGGTGAAATCGGGGTCAGGTCAGGGTTGGGCGATCAGCCACTCGTGTACCGGGTCGTTGCGGAAGCACCACTCGCGGCGCGGGCCGGCCATCACGTTCAGGTAGTAGGAGTCGTAGCCGTAGGGCACGCACACCGGGTGGTAGCCTTCCGGCACCATCACCACGTCGTGGTCTTCTACCGCCATCGACTGGTCGATGCGGCGGTCGTCGGTATACACGCGCTGGAAGGCAAAACCCTGCGCCGGGTTAAGGCGGTGGTAGTAGGTTTCTTCCAGCACGCTTTCTTCCGGCAGCGCATCGCGGTCGTGCTTGTGCGGCGGCTAGCTGGACGAGTGGCCGGACGGGGTACGCACCTCCACTACCAGCAAGCCGTCGGCGGGCTCGGTCTGCGGCAGGATATCGGTCACATAACGGGTATTGGCCCCCTTGCCGCGCACGCTGCGCGTCATGCTGTCCGGCGTAATCAGGCGCGGCGGATAGTTGCCCGCCGACGGTGCCGAGCAAAACGCCACTTCGGCCGCGCTGTCTGCCGTCACAGTTACCACCAACCCCGGCGGGGCATACACCGCGTACGGTGCCTGCTCGTCGAACACGCTATCGCGCTGCCCCAGCCCCTGCCATACCGTCTCCCCTACCTGCACGCTGGCCTTGCCGGCCAGGATCACTACGCAGCATTCGCGGCCAGACTGTTGCCACACTTCGTGCTCGCCTGCGGCCAACTTGACGGCGCGAAAACCGACGTGGGTCCAGCCAGCAGAGGCCGGGGTGACATCGACCAGCGGCTTGCCCGCCCGGTCGGCTTTTACCAGCAGATTCATGCCTGTCTCCTTAGCAGCTGGCGCGGGCCACCAGCGACTGCAGCGTCTGAAAGCCTTTCTGGGCGTATTCGTAGCTCGGGGCAATGGTCGGGTCCTGCTCCGCCTCCACCACCAGCCAGCCCTGGTAACCATGGCGGGCCAAGCGCTCGATGATGGGGCCGAACGGGATGTCACCGTCGCCCGGCACGGTAAAGGCACCGTTGAGTACCGATTGCAGGAAGCTCCAGCTACCGTTGCGGGCACGGCGCAGCACTTCGCCGCGGATGTCCTTGCAGTGCACATGCACCACGCGGGCAATGTGCTTGTCCAGCTCGGCCAGCGGGTCGCCACCGGCAAACGCCATGTGGCCGGTATCGAACAGCAGGCCCACTTCGGCACCGGTGAGCGCCATCAGCTTGTCTACATCGGCCGGGCTTTCCACGAAGGCCCCCATGTGATGGTGGTAAGCCAGCTTGATGCCGCGCGAGGCCAGGTGGCGGGCAAACACAGTGAGGCGCTCGGCGTACTGCTGCCAGGCTTCTTCGCTGGTAAAGGTTGGCCGCTTGAACAGCGGGGTATCGATCTGGCCCTGGATGGAGCCGCCCACTTCGCCATACACCATCACCTGGCAGTCGTTTTCCACCAGCAGGGTGAGGTGTGCTTCTACCGCCGCGATTTCTTCTTCTGCCGAACGCTCGGCCAGCCGGCCGGAGTACCAGCCGGACACGCAGGCCACGCCATAGGGCGCCAGCACGGCACGCAGGGCGGCAGGGTCACGCGGAAACTTGTTACCCAGCTCGAAGCCCTGGTAGCCGATCTCGCTACCTTCACGCAGGATGGTTTCCAGCGGGGTTTCGCCGCCCAGCGACGGCAGGTCATCGTTACACCAGGAAATCGGGTTGATACCGATACGAACCTTGAAAGTAGCAGTCATCGTGTTATCCGTCTGTGCTGTGTTGTAGAAGGAAGGGCCTGTGTCTTAGCACTGGCTCTGGCGGCGCTGGGCCTGCCAGATGTCGATCAGGGTTTCAAAATTGTGGCGGGCGGCGGCAATCAGGCCGGCATCGTCGATCTCGCCGGACAACCAGCGTTGCGACGGCTCCTGGAACAGCGTGCGGCCAACCATAAAGCCGCGGCAGGTCTTGGCATCCCGTGCCTGGGCAAAGCCTTCGCGCAACTCGGCCACTGGGGCATTCAGTCCCAGCAACACCACGCCGCGGCAGTGCGGGTCGCGCTGTGCCAGCAGGGCGTCCACGTCTTGCCATTGCTCGGCGCTCATCGATTCCAGCTTCCACCATTCCGGGTAAATGCCCAGGTTATAAAACCGCTTCATCGCACGCAGGACGGTGTCCGGTGCTTGCGGCAGTTTCTTGGAAGGAATCACCTCCAGCAGGAGCTCGTGGCCGCTGATCTGGGCCATCTGGTACACCGCCTTGACTTGCGCTTCCTGCTCCAGGCGGTTACCTACCTCGTCATCGGGGTGGTACTGCACCAGGCATTTAATGATGTGTTCCTTGGGCCAGGCTTCCAGCCGCGCTGCCAGCGCACGGCCGTGATCGAACTCCAGCGGGTTGGAGCCAGGCAGCTCGATGGGGCGGCCGATCCACCAGCCACGGCCGGTGGCGGCGTACATGGCGTCCTCGCCGTAGCGGTCGTCCACCAGGATACCGATGCGGCCTTGCAGGCCGTTGGCCTGCTCAGTCTGCGCCACGGCCTGCACCAGCAGGGCTTTCAGGTCGGTCAGGCGCGCTTCCGGCACGCCGTTCTGGCGCGCCAGCTCGAAGAACTGGTTGCGGTGGTCGAAGGCAAACACGCATAGCTTGTCCCAGTGCGGGCGCGATACCGTGACCCGGTGCAAACGGGTCAGCGTGGCGTCGTCGCCGGGCCGCTGTGGCGGTACGGGCAGGCCCAGGAAATAGTCCAGCTCGGCCTGGGTGGGCATGGCCACCGAGCAGCCGTGGCGGGACACCACCAGCGCGCCGCAGGCATTGGCAGTGCGGCAGGCATGGCCGTAATCGCCACCGCGCAGCCACACCGACAGGAAGCCGGACAGGAAGGCATCGCCGGCACCCAGTACGTTCATCACCTCTACCTGGGCACCTTGCACCGTAAAGGCGTCGTCAATGTCGGCAGGCACCGCATCGGCGATCACCGCGCAGCCCAACGGGCCGCGCTTCACCACCAGCACGGCTTGCGGCGCCAGGCCACGTACCACGTTCAGGCAGTCGATCAATGCCGGCTTGCCACCGGCGATCAGGAATTCTTCTTCGGTGCCCACAATCAGGTCGAACAGCGGCAGCACCGATTGCAGGTGGGCGCTGACGGCATCGTCAGCAATAAAGCGCTGCTCCCCGTTACCACGACCGGTTAGCCCCCACAGCACCGGGCGGTAATCGATATCCAGCACGGTGCGCACATTGTGCTGGCGGGCATAGCCCAGCGCCTTGCGACTGGCCGCATTCA
This sequence comes from Neisseriaceae bacterium, assembly GCA_027484385.1. GTDB lineage: Bacteria > Pseudomonadota > Gammaproteobacteria > Burkholderiales > Chromobacteriaceae > Vogesella. The sequence continues at coordinate 4,082 of JAIXTB010000086.1, forward strand.
CGGTGGCGGTGGACAGATGGGTGCCGGTGATCAGCAGCGCCTTACTGCTGGCAATGAAGGCTTCGTCGATATCGTCTTCGCACAGCGCCATGTCGGCGCAGTTTTCGCGGTAGAACAGCAAGGGAAAGGTGTCACGGTCCTTGATACCCAGCAGCACCAGGCCGGTCAGCCGCGACGGGTCGGTTTTCACTTGCGAGGTATCGCAGCCTTCGTTCTGCAGCTCTTGCACCAGGTAGCGCCCCATCTGCTCGTCACCCACGCGCGACAGCATGGCCGACTTCAGGCCCAGACGGGCGGTACCGAAGGCGATATTGGCCGAGGAGCCGCCCAGATACTTGGCAAAACTGCTGGCGTCTTCCAGGCGCGAGCCCAGCTGGCGGGCGTACAGGTCCACGGCCAGGCGGCCCAGGCAAATCACGTCCAGCGGACGCTCTGAAGCAAAGTGAGTCTGGTTCTGCATGGTTTCCATTCCATTGGTTGCCGATGCCCGAGGTCTTGTGCTCAGCCGCCGATCGGACTCGGCGCAGCGGGCTACCGTGATGAAACTAGATTACTGCGCACCCAGCACGTTTGCAAATTTTTTTTCGTATATTTGTTGTATCGGAAATTTATTTCTGCAAATTTTTTTTCATTTCTGCAACAGCCGCCGTAACATAGCTGTATCACCTCTCCGAAGAGACCCTGCCGATGAGCCATAACATGACCGCCGACCAGCTCATGAAGCGTATCTCCGAAGAGTACGAAGGCCTGAGCAAGCAACTCAAGATCATTGCCAAGTACATCGAAGATCATCGCCAGACGCTGGTGCTGGAACGCATCACCGACATTGCCAAAGCCTGTGAAGTACAGCCGTCTGCCATTGTGCGTTTCGCACAACGCTTTGGGTTTTCCGGCTTTAGCGACATGCAGGCTTTGTTCCGCGAGGCTTTTGTCCCCTCCCAGCCCAATACCAGCAGCTACCAGCACCGCATCCGCGATGTGATCGCCAGACAGAATGCGCCGCTGAGCAATACCGACCTGGCGCAAAGCTTTCTGGCCGCCTGCCAGCAGGGCCTGGACGAGCTGTCACAAACGCTGGACCCGGTAGCCTTTGATACCGCCGTGGACCTGCTGCAGCGTGCCGAGAACATTTACGTGATCGGCGTGCGCCGGATGTTTCCCATTGCCAGCTACATTACCTACGCGCTGCAACACACCAAAAAACGCGTGCATCTGGTATCGGGCCTGGGCGGCATGTACCACGAGCAGATCCGCAGTATCGGTGAGGGCGACCTGATGATCGCCATCAGTTTTCAGCCCTATGGCCGCGAAACCCGCTACTGCGCCCGTGTAGCCAGCCAGAACAAGGCCAAGCTGCTGGTTATCACCGACAGCCAGCTCAGCCCGCTGTGCCGCGACGCGGCCAGCATCCTGACGGTAAAAGAAGGCAGCGCCTTTGCCTTCCGCTCGATGAGCAGCACCATCAGCCTGTGCCAGGCCTTGTTCATTGCGCTGTCTTACCGGCTGGAACTGGTAGTGGAAGAAACCCGCGACGCGGTCAGTTACGACGAGTAATCAGCAAAGCCAGCAATACCAGGGCAGCACCGCTGCCCTGCTGCCAGCTGAAGCCGCTGCCGTACCACCATGCGGCCAACAGTGCCGTCCACACCGGCTCCAGCAGCAGGATGAACGACGCCTGCGCCACCCCCAGCCGGCCCTGCCCCCACCCCTGCAACACAAAACGCAAACAGGTTGCCAGCAGCACGCTGCCCAGCAGCGGCGGCCAGCAGGCCTGCCACGCCAGGCCCTGCCAGTTTTCCAGCAGCGCACTGGCTGCCAGACACGCCGCGCCTGCTACCTGCAGCTGGCAGGCTGTTGCCTGCATCACCGGCATGGCTGCCATGTCGCGGCTGTTTACTGCCAGGTAAGCTGCCTGCCCGGCAGCCGCCAGCAGCAGCCAGCTTTCTGCTGCCGCCAAGGCCCCGCCCGGCCGCCACGACAGGCAAGCCATCCCCGCCATCGCCACCGCCATGCCCAGCCAGGCACGCCGCGATAACGTACTGCCCAGCAATACGCGGGCGGCAAACGGCGCCAGCACAATGCCCAGGCTACTGATAAAAGCCGCCACCCCGACATGCTGGCTCAGGCTCAAACCGTACACCCAGCACATCATGGCCAGCCCCAGCAGCAGACCGCCACGCAGTGCGGGGCGCCATACGCCGCCCTGCCAGCGCTGCCGGCGTAGCACCAGCCCTGTCAACACCAGCGCGCTGAGCCCGAAACGGATGGCCATGAACAACAACGGCGGCAGGTCGCGCAGCACCGCTTTGGAAAACAGCCAGCCGCTGGCAGCCAGCAGGGTCACCCCTAGCAAAGCGGTTTCGGGGAGACGACGACGGACAGCAGCAAGGAGCATGGCATTAACAGGCAAAAGCCCGGCAAAGCCGGGCTTGGATGAAGAGGGGCGTTCAGCAGCGATCAGGCGCGGCGGTTACGCTGGCGGTACTGGTCGGCGACTACCGCCACCACAATAATCACGCCTTTCACGATTTCCTGGTAATAGGCATCGATGCGCAGGAAGGTAAAGCCCGAGGTCACTACACCCAGAATCAGCACGCCGATCACGGTACCGGTGATGCGGCCAACCCCGCCAGCCAGCGACGTACCGCCAATGACCGCAGCGGCAATCGCATCCAGCTCGTACATCATCCCCATGCCAGCCTGGCCGGACACGGCGCGGGCCGACGTGACCACCCCGGCCAGACCGGACAGCAGGCCGGCCACGGTGTAGACAATCACCAGGTGCTTGTTGACGTTAATGCCGGATACACGGGCGGCAGCACGGTTGGCACCGATGGCGTAGGTGTATTTGCCGTAGCGGGTATAGCTGAGGATGACGTGAAACACGGCGGCTACCCCCAGGAAGATCAGGATCGGGGTAACCCCGCTACCAATGGCGGCATAGTCGTCGGACAGCATGCTGATCGGCTCGCCTTCGGTATACCACTTGGCCAGACCACGGGCAGTCACCATCACGCCCAGCGTGGCGATGAACGGCGGGATCGCCGTCTTGGCGATGACAAAACCGTTGAGCAAGCCGCAGCACAGCCCCACCAGCAGGCCAGCCAGCAGCGGCACGACCACCGGCAAGTCGGTCAGCGACGGGAACACGGCGCGGCCAAAGTCGGACGTCTGTGCCAGGCTGGCCGACACCATGGCGGTAAGCGCCACCACCGAGCCGGACGACAAGTCAATGCCATCCATGATGATGATCTGGGTGACCCCCACCGCGATGATACCGATCACGGATACCTGCAGGATCATCACCAGCAGACGGTCGGTATTGGCCAGAAAGCTTTGCCCTACCAGAAACCAGCCCAGTACTTCGAACAACAGTGCTACGCCCATCAGCACGACAAAGATGCGGGCCTCGCCAGGCAGGCGGAATGTGGACTTGGCGGGCTTGCCGGCATTGCCGATCTGCCCTGCGTTGCTGATTGCCATATTGTGAATCCTCCGGTTTGGCGCCGCGTACGGCGCCTGTCTCTCTGTGTTTTTTGTCGGTGCTCAGTGTGACGCCAGCTGCATGATGCGAACCTGGTCGGCTTCGCTGCGGTCGAGGATGCCGGTGACCCTGCCCTCGTGCATTACCATCACGCGGTCGCTCATGCCCAGTACCTCGGGCAGCTCGGACGAGATCATGATCACGGCCACGCCCTGGCAGGCCAGGCGGGAAATCAGGCGGTGAATTTCTGCCTTGGCCCCTACGTCGATACCACGGGTCGGTTCGTCCAGAATCAGGATGCGCGGGTTGGTCAGCAACCAGCGGCCAATGAGCACTTTTTGCTGGTTACCACCGGACAGGTTCTCTACCCGCTCGTACAAACCCGGTGCCTTGACCCGCAGCGTGGCGGACATCTCCTCGCACACGCTGCTCAAGGCAGACTGACGAACAAAACCGGCCTGGACGTTGTCACCGCCCAGCACCGAAATCTGCATGTTTTCCTGGATGCTCAGTTTGAGGAAGCAGCCGGTGTCTTTGCGGTCTTCGGTCAGAAATGCCATGCCGTGCGACATGGCGACTTTGGGTGAGCTGATGGTCACCGGCTGGCCAAACAAACTGATGCTGCCACTGCTGGCAGGGGTGACACCGAACAACGTTTCCGCCACATTGCTGCGGCCGGAGCCGATCAGCCCGGCGACGCCCAGAATCTCGCCGCTGCGCAGCTCGAAACTGACATCGTGAAATACGCCATCCAGCGTCAGGTTCCGCACCGACATCACCACCTCGCCGATCTGCGCGGTTTCCTTGGGGAACATGTCACCGACCTCGCGGCCAACCATCATGCGGATAATCTCGTCGCGGTCCAGGCGCTCGGTCTGCATGCAGCCGATGTAACGGCCATCGCGGAAGATGGTGACTTCGTCGGCAATTTCCGACAGTTCATTCATCTTGTGGGTGATGTAAATAATGCCCTTGCCCTGCGCCCGCAGCGATTTGATGATGCGGAACAAGTGGGCTACTTCGTGCTCGGTCAGCGCCGAGGTCGGCTCGTCCATGATCAGCACGTCGGAGTTGTACGACACCGCCTTGGCGATCTCCACCATCTGGCGTTCGGAAATGCTCAGGTCGCGTACCAGGCTTTCGGGGTCGATATCGATAGCCAGTTCGCTCAGCAGCTGGCGGGTCATGTCGGCCATGCGGCCGTGGTCGATCAGGCCGAAACGGCCAAGTGGCTCGCGGCGAATCCAGATATTTTCGGCCACGGTCATGTAGGGCATCAGGTTCAGTTCCTGATGAATCATGGCGATGCCTTTTTCCAGCGCATCCAGCGGCGAGCTAAGTGTCACATCCTGCCCATTGAGGCGGAATACACCTTTGTCAGGCGGCTGGACACCCGCCAGGATCTTCATCAGCGTAGACTTGCCGGCACCGTTTTCGCCCATCAGGGCATGGACAGTACCGTGGCGCAGGCAGAACGAGGCGTCATCCAGTGCCACCACACCAGGAAACTCCTTGCGCACGCCTTTTACTTCGATCAGCGGCACGGCTGCCACTTTCTGCGGCGCCGGCTGGGCGGCAGTCACTTTTTCTGGGGCCAGACTCAGCATGGCTCGTCATCCTTGTTGCTGGCCGTTGCCGGCCCCGCAGGGCCGGCCGGCCGATGGTGGGTCGTGCTTAGTTACGGGCTTCGTAGGTCTTCAGGTTGGCCGGGGTAACCAGCTCGAAGGGAATGTAGTTCATCGCCGGCACTTTCTCGCCCTTGGACAGCTTCAGCGCTACGTCGATGGCACCACGCCCCTGGCCGGCACCGTTCTGGAACACGGTGACTTTCAGATCGCCGGCCTTCATGGCGGTCAGTGCATCACGGGTGGCATCCACACCGGCCACGATCACATTGGTGCGTTTCGCCGCTTTCAGCGCCTGAATGGCGCCCAGTGCCATCTCGTCGTTGTTGGACACCACCGCATCAAACTTCACACCGGCGCTCAGCCAGTTCATCACCAGGTCGCGGCCTTCGGTACGCGACCATTTGGCCGTCTGTTTCTCGACAATCTTGATGCCTTTGCACGCAGGGGTAGCAATCACGTCTTCTACGTCTTTGGTACGCTGGCGGGCCGCCTGGTTGGAAAGATCACCCATCATCACCACGATGTTGCCCTTGCCACCCATCAAGCGACATACCTCTTTCATCTGCAAGGTGCCCGACTCCAGCTCGTTGGAACCGACGAACGCTACCTTGGCCGGCAGCACACGGTCGGCCGGCAGGCGGTTGACATACACCAAAGGGATACCGGCCGAGCTGGCCATTTTGCTGATTTTTGGCGTGACTTCGGTATCCACCACATTGACCACAATCGCATCGACTTTCTGGGCGATAAAGTTCTGGACTTGGGAAAGCTGTTTGCCGATGTCGTTCTGCGCATCTTCAAACTGAATGCTGACATCCTTCTGGCTGGCAGCGTGGCTCTTCATGCTGTTACGCACCACGGTCAGGAAGTTGTCGTCGAAGGCGGACATGGTGACGCCAATTTTGGCGGCAGATGCCGGCATGGCAGCGGCAGTCAGGGACAGGAAAACCAGGGAACCAGCAAACTTGGTCATGCGTTTCATCGGTGTCTCTCCTTGTTGTGTAAGTCGGTGCAACGGCAGGCGCTGCTGCGCGGTAAGCCATGCAAATCCGTATGGCTAAGATAAGAGCAGCCGCTCTATTTTGCAAATAAAATTTCACAAGATTTTTTATGTAGAAATTAATTTCCACAAACTTGCAACAGCATTTCCAATTGCTGCATAGCAACAAAAACAATTTTCCAATCATCAACTTAGCTGCCGCCCTGCCGCTGCAGATCTTGTCGTCTTGCAAGCAGCCATCGCCTGCGCCATGCACATGACAACACCAAAAGGGTGGAAAAATGAAAAAAGGCCGCTGCAAGCGGCCTTGGTGAGGAATAGCAACGTCGCCTCAGCGACGCTGGCGCTGTATGCCTTGCTGGTGCCGGGCAAACGCGTCTGTCACCTGGCTACGAGTGGAAACTTCAGGGATGCCGACCTGCCACCAGGCACCCCCTTCCGGCGTGCACTGCGGGCCGTCGATACGCAAGCTGATGAGGTAGCTGCGGCTGGCGGCACGGGCGCGGTGCATGGCGGCTTCCAGCTCGGCCACGCTGTGTACGGTCTCTGCCTCGGCACCCAATGAGCGGGCATTGAGCGCAAAATCGATAGCGGGTGCCCCATCCGGCCCGGTCAGGCAGTCTTTGTACATATTGTTGAACTCGGCACCACCGCAGGCTTGCTGCAAGCGGTTGATGCAGGCGTAGCCGGCGTTGTCCAGCAGCACCACGATCAGCTTTTGCCCCAGCATCACCGAGGTGGCCAGCTCGTTGTTGAGCATCATGTAGCTACCATCGCCCACCATCACGATCACCTCGCGCTCGGGCCGCGCCATCTTCACCCCCAGCGCACCGGCTACCTCGTAGCCCATGCAGGAGTAGCCGTATTCCATGTGGTAGCCGCCCGGACGGCTGGTGCGCCACAGTTTGTGCAGCTCGGCCGGCAGCGTACCCGCGGCACACACCACGATATCGTTGTCGCACGAGTTGGCCGCAGACGCCTGCACCGCACCGATGGCTTCGGCGTAGGTAGGCAGCGTGGCGCGCGGGCTGACTACGATCTCGCTGACCTGACGCCGCCAGGCATCGCACAGGCGGGTGGCTTGCGCCTGCCAGCCAGTATCGGCACGCCAGTTGCCCAGCGCGGCAGACAAGGCTGCCAGGCCAGCACGGGCATCTGCCTGGGCACTGACCCCGCCCCACTTGATAGCATCAAAGGTGTTGACGTTGATGGACAGCAATTTCGCCTCGGCGTACAGCGCATGCGAGCCGGTGGTGAAATCCTGCAGACGGGTGCCCACGGCCAGCACCACGTCGGCGTCTTCGGCCAGTGCATTGGCAGCCGGGCTACCAGTGACGCCCACCGAACCCGCCAGCAGCGGGTGTTGCCACGATAGCGCGCCTTTGCCAGCCTGGCTTTCGCCCACCGGTATGCCGTGGCGCTCGGCAAACGCCTGCAGGGCTGCCGGGCCGCCTTCGCTGTACAGCACGCCACCGCCGGTTACGATCATCGGGCGCTTGGCGCTGCGCAGGATGGCCGCCAAGGCCTGGATTTCGGCATCTTCTGCCGGCGGCTGGCGGAAACGCACCACCCGCTCGTCAAAGAAAGCCAGCGGCCAGTCGAAGGCCTGGGCCTGTACGTCCTGCGGCAGCGCCAGGGTCACCGGGCCGCACAGCGCCGGGTCGGTCAGGTAGGTGATGGCACGCGGCAGCGCGGTCAGCAGCTGGTCCGGCACCACGATACGGTCGAAATAGCGCGACACCGGGCGCAGGGTATCCACCGCCGACACGCCGCCGTCGTGGAAGTCTTCTACTTGCTGCAATACCGGGTCGGGGGCACGGCTGACAAAGATGTCACCCGGCAGCAGCAGCATGGGCAGGCGGTTCACGTGCGCCACCGCCGCCGCGGTCACCAGGTTGGTGCAGCCGGGGCCGATGGAGGTACTGACTGCCATCATGCGGCGGCGGAAGTGTGCCTTGGCGTAAGCGGTGGCCGCCAGCGCCATGCCCTGCTCGTTGTGCGCACGGAAGGTGGGCAGCTGCTCGCGCGCGGCATGCAGTGCCTCGCCTAGCCCGGCCACATTGCCATGGCCGAAGATGGCCCACACCCCGCCAAACAGGCGCTGGCGTTGGCCGTGTTCGTCTTCCACATACTGTGCAGCCAGATAGCGCACCAGCGCCTGGGCTACGGTCAAGCGTATCGTTTTCACCTGTGTCTCCTTGTCCTGTGTTGCCCGGTGTGCGGCCAAGCGTGCCCATACCGGCGGCTACCCGCTCACGATATAGGAAGCCGCTCAAATTGCAAAATATTTTCTTGTTTTACATTTTACAGAAATTATTTTCTGCAACTTATTCGGCAAGGTAGCGCTCACCGCGCATGTTCTCCGGCACGTACAGGCGAAACTCGCCAGCCTGCGCGCTCCCCAGGGCCGAAGGCGCCAGCCCCAGTGCGGCCAACATGTGCTGGATGGCACGCAGCGCCTGGGTGTCCGGGTCCTGGTCGATAACCACATCGAGCAGCCCCTGCTGCATATATTGCCGATGGTCATCCGACAGTTCATGCGTTACCCAGCACACCTTGCGGGCTGCAAAACGGCGCAAGGCCGCGACGACCCCCGGCGAGCCGGCACCGGTGTTGTAGATGGCAGCCAAGCTGTTACCGCTACGAAAAGCTGCGCAGAGCGCCAGATAACACTGGTCGGGGTCATCCCATGTTTCGCGGCTGACCGCATCACAGTGCAGGTGCGGCAGGCTGGCCAGCGCATCGCGGCAGCCCTGGCTGCGTTCACGGTGGCCACAGTAGTCCCGGCGGCTGCTAAGAATCAACACCCGGCCACCTTGCGGGCAGTAGCGTCCGATCAGGTGGCCGGCTGTGCGCCCCGCGGCGTAGTTGTCGATACCGACATAAGCCGCACTGCCTAACCCCTCGACACGCGTTACCACCATCACCACGTGCTCACCGCGCAGCTGTGCCTGCTGCAGCGCCTGGCGCGTAGCATCGGAATCGGGGGCCGCCACGATCAGCGCACGCCGCAGGTAGCGGCGTGGTGCCAGCACACGCAGCAGAGCAGCCTCGTCGTTATCGGCTACCGCTATACGATGTACGACCAGACGGCGATCGAGCATGGCGACCATGCGCTGGAACGCCAGGCGCAAACGCTGGAAAAACGGCGAGCGGTTATCCGGCAGCACAATATCCACGTGCACCATGCCGGTATCCACCTCCGGTAGCCAGCGCGGTATGCCCAGCATGCGCGCGGCAGACAGCACTTGCTCGCGCGCCTTGCGCGACACACTGCCGCGCTCGTTCAGCACCCGGTCGACGGTGGCAATGCTCACGCCGGCAACATCGGCAATATCGCTAAAGCGCGCCGAGCGCTTGCGCCGTGGTGTCGCTGTCATGGGGTATCTCCCTGCTGTGGCCGGCACTGTCGCCAGCCGCCCTGTTGCAAAACTGCTGTATGGCAATCATTCGCCCTGTCGCTATCGGGCCAGGCCGCACGCTATGCCTCGGCCCATACGGCCAGATAGCCTTGCACACCTGTAGCAGCCATCCGGCGGGCATCGTGCCAGGGGTGCCATGGTCATCGCCGCTCGCCAGGCCGGATTGACACGCGGCGCCGCCAGGGGGAGCCCCTGTTGCAAGCAGCGCACAGCGTCACATTGAACAATATTTTCTTTTAAATTTATATTTGAGAAATTAATTTCCAACAATATACTGTGCCCAACGGTCACGCGGCCAAACAGCCCGCCACACGCCGCGCAGACTGGCATAACAAACCTCGACCCGGAGAGCACCATGATTGAAGTAGCCCTATTCGGAGCAGGCCGCATCGGCAAGATCCATGCGGCCAACCTGTTCGCCCACCAAGGCGTGCGCCTGAAATACGTGGTGGATACCCATGCGCCGTCTGCCCAGGCGCTGGCAGAACAGTACGGTGCCACCGTCAGCGATACCGACACCGCCATGAACGATCGCAGCGTGGGTGCCGTGGTCATTGCCAGCAGTACCGATACCCACGCCGAGCTGATCCTGCGCGCTGCCGCCGCCGGCAAGGCCATTTTCTGCGAAAAGCCGGTCGACCTCGACCTGGCTCGTGCCCGCGACTGCGCCGCCGCCGTAGCCCAAGCCAATGTGCCGTGCGTCATCGGCTTTCAGCGCCGCTACGACCCCACGTTTGCCGCGGTAAAAGCCCGCATCGAAGCCGGCGAAATCGGCACCCCGGAAATGCTGGTGGTCACCAGCCGCGACCCGGGTGCCCCGCCGGTGGACTACATCAAACGCTCCGGCGGTATCTTCAAGGACATGCTGATTCACGACTTCGATATCTGCCGCTGGATTCTCGATGACGAAGTGGTGGCCGTACACGCCAGCGCCAGCGTGCTGACCGACCCGGCCATTGCCGATGCCGGCGACGCCGACTGCACCGCGGTTACCCTGCGTACCCGCAGCGGCCGCCTGTGCCAGATCAACACCAGCCGCCGCGCCGCCTACGGCTACGACCAGCGCTTTGAAGTGCTGGGCAGCAACGGCATGCTGCAAGCCGGTAACCACCGCCCCACCGAAGTCACCGCCTATGGCAGCCGCCAGGTCAGCACCGACCTGCCACAGCATTTCTTTCTGGAACGCTACCAGGCCGCCTACGCCGGCGAGATGGCGCACTTCTTCCGCGTCATCACCCAGGGTGAAGCCCCGCGCACCACGGTACAGGACGGCGTGAAAGCGCTGGAGCTGGCCGATGCTGCCACCCGCTCCTGGCAAGAAGGCCGCGCCATCACCCTGTAACCCTTGCCGGCACTGTTGCGCTGCGCCGCCTGCCTGCCGGGTACCGGTGCGGCCTGCATGCCGCCCACCGGACGATAGGAACGGTATACGGGCACGCAGCGCAGCAGCGGCAACGCGACGGAATACCCCATGACCACTGTACGTATCGGCATTGTCGGCCTGGGCCGGCTGGGGCGCCGCCATGCGGCCAACCTGCAACATACTCAAGGCGCACGGCTGCAAGCCGCCTGCAGCCCGCTGCCAGAAGAGCGCGACTGGGCTGTCACCGCCCTGCCAGGCTGCTCCCTGTACAGCGATTACGACGCCCTGCTGCAAGACCCGCAAGTGGATGCCGTATTTCTGGTGACGCCCACCTCGCTGCACGCCGGGCAGATCATTGCCGCCCTGCGCGCCGGCAAACACGTGTTCTGCGAAAAGCCGCTGGCGCTGAACGTGGCAGATTGCCTGGCCGTGGAGGAAGAAGCACGCCGCCATCCGCAGCTGAAAGTGATGATCGGCTTCGTGCGCCGCTTTGACGCCAGCTACCGCAATGCGGCCAACCTTCTGGCCGAAGGCGGGCTGGGCCAGCCATACATGGTGCGCTCGCAAACCTGCGACAAAAACGACGAGTCCGGCTTTTTCGTGCGTTTTTCCAGCAGCAGCGGTGGCATCTTCCTCGACTGCAGCATCCACGACATCGACCTGGCGCGCTGGCTGCTGGGCAACCCCAAGCCCAAACGCGTCTGGGCTACCGGTACCAATGCCTTGCACCCGGCGCTAGCCGAACACCAGGACGTGGACAACGGCATGGCCATGTGCGAGTTCGAAGGCGGCCAGCTGGCCTGCTTCTTTGCCTCGCGCACGCTGGCCCACGGGCACGAAACCCTCACCGAAATCTTTGCCACCGCAGGCCGCCTCAGTGTGGGTGCCAACCCGCGTGCCGATCGCGTGGAAATCAGCGACGCCAGCGGTATCCGCAATACCTGCGTGCAGGATTTCTACCAGCGCTTTGCCGACGCCTTCGTCACCGAAGCACAGGTATTTGTCGACACCATCCGCCACGACCGCCCGTCGCCGGTAACGCTGGAGGACGCGCGCGAAGCCACCCGGATCGGCCTGGCCATTACCCAGGCTTTTCGTAGCGGCGAGGCCGTCGCGCTGTAGCAACCGTGTTTTCTCACCCTCCTTCACAGCCCGCCCACAAGGCGGGCTTTTTCATATCACGCGCGGGAGAGTGATAGCGGGTTAAGCGCCCACCACCCGTACCCTGAAACTGCCCATGGGGCTGGTAGGCGGCATGCATGCCGATACGCGCAGCTCGGTGGCGGTACGCGAACAAAGCCCCCACTATCTGATCGATCGCATCCAGCCACGCCACGGGTTGGCGCAAGCGCGCAGCAGCGGCCGGACCGAAGCATGGGCCAAAACACTACTGAACGAGCTGATAGGCTCCATGGGTAAGGTACTAGAAGTGGAAGTGGCAGAGGCCATTTTTGACGGTATACGGCAGCGGCGAGGCCGGCTGGCCGCAGGGCTAAGCTGGTCAAGGCCACCAATCCAGCTCGTCTCATACAGCCTCAGGAAAAGCTGGGGGTTCAAACTTGAGACGGCCAGCGGCGGCGGAGTGGCGGTCATCATCACCATCAAGGGCGATGGAGAGTCCGAACCACATGAAGCCGGAGTGCAAGTGGGCGGCGATGTCTTAATCCCCTTCAAGTGTCGGGGGTGGTCCGGTCAGCGTGCTCATTCAGCCCAAAGGTCAAAAAAACCTCATCAGGGATGTGCTGTGGGCACGGCTTAGGCACAGAAATGGGCACAGAAGCCGGTCTGTGCCCAAAACGGAGGAGGGAAAACGCAAAACCCCTGATCCAATTTTTCAATTGAATCAGGGGCTTGTGTTTGGTTGCGGGAGCAGGATTTGAACCTACGACCTTCGGGTTATGAGGGCAAATTTTTGCCATCATCCGCATCACCTCAGAATCACACGCCATCAGAATCACTTTTCAAGACAGGCACTTATCTAAAGCCATCGTGAACCTGCTCGGTAAATGCCACGAGAACCAGGCGCCGGAAAAGTGTCACACTTTTTTTCTGGGATTTGCAGGCTTTTTGACCGTCGGGTAGCCGGTTTTGCTGCGGGATGTCGCTCCCCCCACGCATCAACAGCTTACTTACGACATACCGGCGGCCAACGTACTCCACATCGCCAACTCGCACAGCCAGCCCGTCAGTTGCGACTGCCGGCCACCGCAAGCTTCAGGCTACAAAACCTTCCTTCTCCACCGTGATTACCTGTCGGCAGCGACCAGATTTTCCACACCCTTTACGTTGTAAAACAGATTAACACCCTAAAAGTTGTATTTTGCATTTACAACACATAGAATGTAATGCGTACCCTATACGGACTCGGATACCATGCACTACCCCATCATCACCCCGGACCAATTGCCCGCCATGCTACGCAGCCTGCGCCAGCGCGCCGGGCTGACCCAAGCACAGCTGGCCGAACGACTGGGCATCAGCCAGCAAAGCTATGCCCGGCTGGAAGCCCGCCCGGCCGCAGCCAGCGTGGAGCGGCTAAGCAAACTGCTACGGGCGCTGGATGCCGAGCTGGTGATCCACACCCGCGATGACAAACAGACCACCACCAGCGACGAGGCGTGGTGAGATGGGCCGCAAGCGTCACCGGCAGCAGCTGAATGTGTGGATGAATGGCTTATTGGTGGGCGAGTGGTCGCTCACCCGTAGCGGCGAAACCTTCACTTACCACGACAGCTGGCTGCATCACCCGCAAGCACGGCCACTGTCGCTATCACTGCCGTTTTTACCCGGCAATGCCGCGTATCGCGGTGCCGTGGTCAACGCCTATTTCGATAACCTGCTACCCGATAGCGACAGCATCCGCCGCCGTCTGGCGCAGCGCTACCGGCTAGGCGACAGCGCTGCGTTTACCCTGTTGGCCGCGCTAGGGCGCGACTGCGTCGGCGCATTGCAACTGCTGCCCCCAGACGAAACACCGCAAGACTTGCACAGCATCCACGGGGAAGCACTGACAGAGGCGGACATCGCCAGCTTGCTGCAACAAACAGTGCATGCTGGCGCACCAGGGCAACAGGAATATGAGGCCGACCTGCGCTTATCCATTGCCGGCGCACAGGAGAAAACCGCCTTGCTGTACCACGATGGGCGCTGGCAGCGCCCGCTGGGTAGTACGCCCACTACCCATATCCTGAAACTGCCCATGGGGCTGGTTGGCGGTATGCAAGCCGATATGCGCAGCTCGGTAGAAAATGAATGGCTCTGCGCGCAGCTGGTTGCCGCATTCGGCCTGCGGGTAGCCCGCTGCGACATTGCCCGCTTTGACGCGCAGAAAGTGCTGGTGGTGGAACGCTTTGACCGCCGGCTAGCCGCAGACGGCAGCTGGCTGATGCGCCTGCCACAAGAAGACTTCTGCCAGGCTACCGGCACGCCACCCCATCTCAAATACCAGAGCGATGGCGGCCCGGGCATGGCGCGCATCCTCGATATTCTGGCCGGCTCGGAAAACAGCGAAGCTGACCGCCAGCAGTTCTTCAAGGCCCAAGTGGTGTTCTGGCTGCTGGCCGCCACCGACGGCCACGCCAAGAACTTCAGCCTGTTTCATCTGCCGGGTGGCCGTTACCGGGCCACACCGCTATACGACATCTTGTCCGCCCACCCCGTCATCGGCCATGGTGCTGGCAAGGTGGCACCACAAAAAGCCAAACTGGCCATGGCGGTACGCGGGCAAAGCAATCACTACCTGATCGACCGCATCCAGCCACGCCACTGGCTGGCACAAGCACGCAGCAGCGGCCTGACCGAAGCATGGGCCAAGACACTGCTGAACGAGCTGATAGATTGCACAGACAAGGTGCTAGAAGACGTTGCGCAAACACTGCCGGCAGATTTTCCGGCGGAATTGGCACTGGCCATTTTTGATGGCATACGACGGCAGCGCGGCAGGCTAGCCGCCGGACTTAGCTGATCGTCTGCTCGAGGAGGGGCAAGCGAAAGGAGTCCTCTCGTACTCGGATCTTGCGGCAGCCATAACTGATAGCTCGTGGTATGACATTGCTTTCGTGCGCTAATGCCATGCTCAGATAACCGAAGCGCTGCATGCGATACTACGATGCACTCAGACCACAGGCCTGTCCACCACCCAGGCCCCCGCGCCTTTACTTCACGGCGCCCTTGCCAGGCGCCCCATTCATGCCAGGTTGCTGCAAGTGCTCGGCCAGGAAAGCAACAAAGTGCGACACTCGCGCTGCCAGAAACCCCTGACGGTAATACACCGCCCAGATTGGCTGCCACCAGTCCAGCGTCTGCGCCGGCAACACCTCCACCAGCCGCCCTGCCCGCCGGTCCTCGGCAGTCAGAAAATCCGACAAGCAGGCGATGCCGCTACCGTTCAGCGCCAGGTGGCGTAAGGTTTCGCCATTAGACGTGCTGATTGCCGCCTGCACCGGGTAGCCATCGCCGCCGGCATGGCGTAACGGCCAGATGTTCAACGACGCAGGCTGGGTAAAGCCCAGCAAGCTGTGTGCGGCCAACGCGTCCACCGTGTCGGGTTGGCCGCAACGCTGCAGGTAAGCAGGTGCCGCCAGCAGCCGCAAGCGGCTTTGGCACAACAACCGGGCGCTGAGGGTGGAGTCCTGCAGCTCCCCCACCCGTATCGCGACGTCGGCGCGCTCCTCGATCAGGTCGACGATGGACTCGCCGCTCACCAGCTCAAGGCGGATCCGTGGGTAGCGGGCCTGAAAGGCCGGTAGCAGCGGTGCCAACAGGTGGTTAAACACCGGAGTCGCGGCATTGATGCGAAGCAGCCCGGACGGATGCTCGGCCGCAGACTGCAGCGTCAACGCGGTTTCCTGTAGCCGGGTCAGGATGTCACGCGCATTCTCCAGCAGCCACTGCCCTTCCACCGTCAGGTCCAGCCGCCGCGTGGTACGGGTAATCAACCGTACCCCTAGCTGCTTCTCGAGTTTGGCAATGCTGCGACTGACGCCGGACGGTGTCAGCCCTAGCCGTTCGGCTGCCGCTGTAAATGAGCCAGCCTCAACCACCGCGACGAATACGCTCAAGGTTTCACTGGATAACATTGTTGATTCCAAGTCAAAAGACTTTGCCATTTATCCCTATTTTTATCGGCATTACAAGCACAGATAATCGCCGCATTCCCTGTCAACCAAGGAGCGGTTCATGCCACTAGCCCTGTGGGCACTCACCCTGAGCGCCTTTGCCATCGGCACCACGGAATTCGTGATTGTCGGTCTTATTCCCACCATAGCCGCCGACCTGCACGTGTCGCTGCCGTCTGCCGGGCTACTGGTCAGCCTGTACGCCATGGGCGTGGCCATCGGTGCGCCCCTGCTAACCGCGCTCAGCAGCCGCATGCCGCGCAAGACGCTACTACTGAGCCTGATGGCCCTGTTCACGGTGGGCAATCTGGTAGCTTGGCAAGCCCCCGGCTACCAGGCACTGATCATGGCGCGCATCCTCACCGGTCTGGCACATGGGGTGTTCTTCTCTATCGGCTCCACCATCGCCACTGGCCTGGTACCACGCGAGAA
>JAIXTB010000073.1 GCA_027484385.1 Neisseriaceae bacterium
CAGCCGCAACGACAGCCTGCTGGGTTCGCGTTCCGACATTACCCTTACCGCAGACCAGAGCAAAACCCTGGGCGCGCTGGCTGTCGACCCGCTTACCGGCCAGCTGCCGCTGGACGTGGGCCTGCGGGTGACGCTGACCGACCCGGCTGTAAACGGCGGCAAAGCCATTGCGCTGGATGTCACCGTGCTGGCTGCCGATGCGGCCAACAATACCTCGCTGGCCGACCTGGCCGGCGACGTGAACGCCGCCATCAAGGCCGCGCTGACCGCCTGGGCGGGCAAGCAGGTGCCGCCGTTGGCGACCGTGCCGTTTGCCAGCCACACCTTTGTCACGCTGGGCGATTTGTACAAGCTGGATGGCAGCGTGGAGCAACAAAACGCGGTGCTGAAGTTTACCGCGCCGACCGCCGCCGCCATGACCGTGGTGGGCCGTAGCCTGATCAAGGACTACTTCACCCCGATTACCTTTAGCGACTCCACCTACGGCGCGGGTACCCAGCCGACCGCCAGCCTGACGATCGAAGGCATCAAGGTCGATGCTGGCGGCCTGAACCTGCTGCCGCCGGATGCCAACCCGAGCATTGATATCAGCCTGCCCATCATCGACGTATGGAAAGGCGTGAGCAGCCTGAAAGACGCGGTAGACGTGCGTGTAACCGGTGCCGACGTGTTGATGGGTTTGCGCAAGCTGTCGTGGGTACAGCTGATCGACGGCCTGAAAATGGTGGGCAACCTGCTGGGCCAGATGGACAGCTTTGCCTTCCTGAACCAGAACATTCCGCTGATCGACCGCAGCGTCAACGACATGCTGGACGTGGCGTCTGCGCTGGCGCACGCGCTGGACAAGCTGGGCAGCAACCCGGCCCAGGGCGTGACCGAGCTGCGCAAGGTGCTGTCCGAAAGCTTTGGCATGCCGATTTACGACGCGGCGCGCCCGGACGTGTTCGGCATCAATATCGATTACGACGCCAAGACCAATGCCCTGGCCATTACCATCCCGTTCGTGATCAAGCTGGCCGACCAGAACTTCTCGCTGGCCATGGACCTGGAAAAACTGGGCGACCTGATCGGCGGCGATACCGTGAAGCAGCTGATGGGCGCGGTCAGCACACTGGCCGATGTGGGCGGCAGTGCCAAGATCGGCCTGAAATCCAGCGCCATGCTGAATATCGCGCTGGGCGTAGACCTGGATTCCGGCGAGCTGTTTGTCTTTGACCACGACAATAACGGCACCGCCGATAACTACAAAGACGACAAAGGCACCTTTGCCCAGCTGGGGCTGGAGGTCGATGGCCAGGACCTGAACTTTGCCGCCGGCCTGGGGCCGTTGTCGCTGAAGATCAGCAACGGTATCGCCAGCGTACTGGCCCGTGCCGGCCTGTACCTGAACGACGAAGCCGCCGGCAGTGCCGGCCATGGCGACGGCCGCCATTATCTGTCGTCTGCCGTGGCAGTAAGCGTGCTGCAGCAGGGCGATAGCGTGGCACTGCAGTGGCAGGAGGCTGCGGCCAACTTCAGCATTAGCGGCAATACCGGCGGTGCGGTCATCAAGCTGGTGCCGCCAGCCGACGATACCGCCTCGACGGCAGATGAAACCTACCGCCTGAAGCTGGTGGTAGGGGGCAGCACCTTCTACACCGACAGCTTTAGCCGCAGCTACGACGCCGACGCCATGCAGGCGCTGCTGGAAAAAGCGCTGTTCTTTGGCCCGCAGGCCATCAAGGGCAGCGTGAGTGTGACGGCGGTGAACCCGTCCGACCTGAGCCAGGGCTGGAAAGTGAACCTGGGCGGGAGTGCGCTCACCGGCAAAACCATTACCGTGACCGCCCACGCCCTGAAAGCAGGCGAGGCCGCGCTGGGTAGCGCCGATACCATCCAGTGGGTGCGCGTGCCTAGCGGCTCGGGCGGCAGCTTTACTTTGTCGGTAGAGATTGCCGGCAAAACCTACACCACCGACGACATCGCCTGGAACGCCAGCGCTGCCGACGTGGCCAGCGCGCTGAACGCCAAACTGGCGGCAGTGAAAGTCGGCGAGGTGGCGGTAGCCGTTAGCGTGGCCGCCCACAATGCGGCCAACCTGGCCCAGGGCTGGGACGTACGCTTTGCCGGTGGCCTGGCAGGCAAGTCCGTGGCGGCCATGACCGCCAATACCGCCAAGCTGACCCACCAGGGCGCGGTAGCCGTGGTACCGGTGGTGGCGGGTAAAGACCCGAGCGGCCTGCAAACCGCCACCGTGGCGCGCGTGTCGGTGGTGGCCGGCAGCAGCGGCACCTTTGATCTGAAGTTCAGCGCTGGCGGGGTGAATTATGTTGCGGCCAACCTGGCCTACGACATTGGCGCCACCGAGCTGCAAACCCGCCTGAACCAGGCGGTGGGCGCAGGCTATAGCGGTATCGAAGTGGTGGTAGACAAGAACTACGGCGGCTTCAGCATCCGCTTTGGCGGCGCCACCCTGGCGGGCAAGATGGTGACGGTAAGCGCCGACACCACCAAGCTGAAAGCCAGCCCGTTCGGTACCCTGTTCAATAACCTGGATGTGGACTTTGACGGTACCGCCAGTGTGCTGCTGCCTGCCAGCGTAGAGCTGGACAGCGAACTGGTCGAGCTGGGCCAGGTGCTGATTCCGGGCCTGGAAAGCACCTATCAGGTGGGCAATGTCGAAGTCCGCATCAACAGCCTGAA
The DNA here is from genome assembly GCA_027484385.1 of Neisseriaceae bacterium. Lineage (GTDB taxonomy): Bacteria > Pseudomonadota > Gammaproteobacteria > Burkholderiales > Chromobacteriaceae > Vogesella. Next base: position 2,683 of record JAIXTB010000073.1, read on the forward strand.
AGCCCTGACCCAGGCCATGCTGCAAGGTGTGGCGGTCAGCTCGGCGCAGATCAAGACTGCGGGCGACTACGACGCCACCAAGATCATCAACTACGCGCTGCCAAACCTGGACAAGGTCTACAGCGTGATGGCGCTGAAAAACCCGCTGATCCAGCTGATCCGCAACCCGGCCATCATCATTGACGGCATCGATTACGCACTGAAGGGTATCCAGAAGAGCCTAGACGCCATGGCCTCGCTGCCGCTGCCGCTGATTGGCAGCCAGCTGAAAAAGGGCACGCAGTTTGTCGGTGATTTCCGCAGCAGCGTGATTGCCAAGATCAGCGACTTTGTGAACAGCACGGTAGACACCTACGGCGGCATGGACAACGCATTGCGCCAGGTGCTGTTTGAAGCCTTTACCAATGACAGTAACGGCGATGGCAAGATTCAGGCCGCGTCGCTGGACCAGTGGCTGGAAAAAGGCGAAGAGGCCGGCGATAACCCGTTCCTGAACTTCCTGAAAGACTACAACGGCGACAGCCTGATTACCGCCGACGACATCGTGGTGGAATTCCTGGCCATGGGCCTGACCGGCGTGGCCAACGGTACGCGCCTGGGCTACACCCTGGCCGGTACCAAGGACGACAAGCGTGGCGACAAGAAGGGTGGCGACGTCGTCAACACCCTGGCAGGCCACGATGCCTTGCAAGAAGCCAAGGCGCTGCAGTTCCGCATGCACCTGGGGCAGAACCTGCTGTCGCGCGATATCGACCTGTCGTTCGACATGGGCCTGCCGGGCCTGTCGCTAGAAGTAGAAGGCGGCGTACAGCTGGACCTGGGCTGGGATTTCTACCTGGGCTTTGGCGTGAACACCACCGACGGCCTGTACCTGGTCAGCAATATGGCCGGCAAGGCCGGCCTGCCGGACGGGCAGTACGTGGTAGCGGCAGACCAGCAAGCGGCCTACACCGCGGCCAACCCGGAAATCATCAACCCGTGGCAGCTCACCGAAGCGCAAACGGTCAAAGAGATCAGCATCAGCTTTGATGCCTACCTGATCGGCAGCGGCGGTGGCCAGCTGGACGTGACTAATGGTGCCACGGAAAGCAGCTTTAACTTTACCAAGGGCGATGCCGGTACCTACACGCTGAGCTTTAGCGATGGCAGCAAGACCTACACCACGGCGGCCATCAGCCGCAGCGCGTCGGCCAGCCAGATTCAGGCAGCGCTGAACAAGGCGGTCAGCAAGTCGTACACCGGTATTACGGTTACCGCGCAAGCCGACCCGGCCACCAAGAAGATTACCGGCCACAAAGTGGTGTTTGCGGGTGACAAGTTTGTTGGCAAGACCGTAACCCTGTCGGCCGATGCGGCCAAGCTCAAAGACAGCACCCAGCCGGCTTCGATGACAGCGAAGATCTTCTTCCTGCAAGGCAAGCTTACCGACGACCACGGCAACGCTATTGTCGGCCCTGACGCCAGCAACCTGACCCCGTACACCAAGGATGGTGCCGGCGGCCTGTTTGACGCAGGCAACCGCGGCGATATCGGCTCGCGCACCTGGTTCCATGGCAGCTTTGCCATCGACATGATCGACCGTGCCGGCAGCAACGACGGCCGCATCACCTTTGGCGAGATGACGCGCGGCAAGTTTGGCGACCTGTTCAAATCCGAAGTCACCGGCAAGGCGCAGGCCAACTTCAAGATGGACCTGTCCATCGAAGGCAGCAAGGTACTGCCGCGCCTGGTGGCCGACTTCCATCTGACCTGGGGCCTGAAGAACAACCCGGCGGCCATTGGCTACGACAGCTTGTTCACCACCTCGCCGCAGGTGTGGATTACCGAGCTGGGCATTGATGTCGGCAGCTTCTTCAGCGACTTCCTGGGCCCGATCGTGTCCAAGGTACAGAGCATCACCAAGCCGCTGCAGCCGATTATCGATGGCCTCACCACGCCGATTCCGGGCCTGTCCAAGCTGGCAGGCAAGGATTACACCCTGCTGGACCTGGCTTCCGACCTGGGCAAGGGTGACAAGCGCATCGAGTTCATCAAGACCTTTGTCACCATGCTGGACCTGTTCAACAGCATTCCGGTGGACGCCGAAGGCCTGATTATCCCGGTAGGGCGCGTGTTCAACCTGGCCGGCGACCTGACCAATGCGGCCAGCCGTAAAGGGGCGTCGCTCACCGGCCAGACCCAGGACGTGAACAAGGCGCTGGATACCCCCAAACCGGCAGCCAGCAGTGGTAGCAGCACCCCGGCCAAGACGCCAAGTGCCAGCGGCACCAAAGGCTTCCTGGACAAGCTGAACAACCCGAATAACGCCTTCAAGATACCGCTGCTGCAAGACTTGTCCAAAGTGCTGGACCTGATCATGGGCAAACCGGTAGACCTGGTGACCTACACCCCGCCTAGCCTGGGCGTGGGCGTGATGATCGATGTCGGGGCTTTTGTGTTCCCGGGCCTGAAAGTGGGCATGCGCGGTTCGCTGGATATTGCGGTGAACCTGACGCTGGGCTTTGATACCAGCGGCATCATCAAGTTTATCGACTCGGGTAATGCGCTGGATATCTTCGACGGCTTCTATGTCAGCGATAACTTCAAGAACGGTATCGACCTGCCGGAAATCGACGTGCTGGCCAAGCTGGCCATCTACGGTGAGTTCAATGCCGGTGTGTTGCGCGCCGGTATCGAAGCGGGCCTGAAGCTGAAAGGCGAAGTGGACTTCTGGGACGAGGAAGGCCCGGGTGCCAATGACGGCAAGTTCCGCGCCAAGGAAATCATCAATGCCCTGATGTGCAACCCGCTGAACGTGGTAGAAGCCAGTATTGCCGGCTCGCTGTACGTGGACGTGTACGTGAAGCTGTTCGTGCTGTTTGGCTGGGCCACCGTGTTCGACAAGACGCTGCTGGAGGTGGACCTGTTCGAGCTGCAGTGGACCCCGACACCGTGCATGCCGATCCTGGCGTCCGACGACAACGGCGACGGCACCTGGGTGCTGCATATGGGCTCGTTTGACGGTGCCAACCTGATCGACGTGGATGCCACCTACGGCAGCGACATCAACAAACAGGCCCGCGACCGCATCAACCGCAATATCGAAGACGGCGACGAGAAATTCGTCATCAAGGAAATCGGTAACGGCGAGATCGAAATCACCGCCACGCTGGACGGCGTGGAGTACGTCAAGACCTATAGCGGCGTGAAGCGCATCCTGGGCTACGCCGGCAAGGGGAATGACATCATCGACGCCAGCGGCCTGAAAACCATCCAGGCCGTGCTGGTGGGCGGTGCTGGCAAGGACCAGCTCCTTGGCGGTGCCAAGGACGATATCCTGATCGGCGGTACCGGTACCACCATCCTGCGTGGCAATGCCGGTAACGACCTGCTGCTGGCGCGCGGTGGCAGTACCGAGATGATCGGCGGCAGCGGTAGCGACAGCTACCGTTTCCTGGAAAACTGGGCCAGCGCCACCGTGCACGACGACGATAGCGGCGGTGCGGCCAACGTGTTCGACTTCTCGGCCGTGGCCAGCAGCCTGGTACTGGATACCGCTGGCCTGAATGTGTCTGCCGGCAGCAACCTGATGAGCTTCGATGCCGTCACCGAAGTGGGCCTGTTTGTGGGCGGCCAGGGTGACGACACCATCGACATGTCGGCCGAAGAAGCCATGCTGCATATCAATGTCAGCAATGTGGCCGAAGACGTCGCCGCACTGCAGGCCAGTATGGGCAGCAAAGCTGCCGCCAAACTCGATAGCCTGATCACTGCTGACGAGGCGCTGGACGAAGGTGTCATCACCAATACCGCCGCGGGCAAAGCCAATGACGACAATAACTTTGGCGACCGCCTGTTCCGCTTCCTGGGCGTGGAAAACCTGATTGGCGGCAGCAATAGCGATGTATTCGTGTTTGCCAACCAGGCCGCCATTACCAACAGCCTCTACGGCGGCCCTACCCGTGGTGTCGGCGTGTCCGGCGGCAACGAAAAAGCCGGTGCCCGCAATATCCTGGACCTGTCGCAGTACAACAGCGGCGTGCGCATCAACGAAAGTGGCCGTGCCTACACCATGCCGGCAGCCGTAAAAGGCCCGCTGGCCGACGTGCCGTCGGAAAGCCGCTTTACCAACGAGGCGGCCAAGGTCACCGTGCGCGGCTTCCACACCATGATCGGTGGTGCCGGCGACGACGTACTGGTGGGCGATGCCAGCCAGAACGTGATACTGGGCATGAAGGGTAGCGACGTACTGGTCGGCATGGAAGGCAACGACCTGCTGGTGGC
>JAIXTB010000227.1 GCA_027484385.1 Neisseriaceae bacterium
CCGACGAGCTACCAGACTGCTCCATCCCGCGACAGAGAGAACGCATAATAGACGATCTCTATAATAACGTCAAGCTTTTTTATACGTGCCAGGCCACCAGGCCAAAATGCCATGTCGCCAGAATCACCAGACCAAACGCAATGCGATACCAGGCAAAGATTTCATAGGTGTGGTTGGCCACAAACTTGACCAGGGTACGCACCGCCAGCAGCGCACTCAGGAAGGCCGCCACGAAGCCCACGGCAAACATGGGGAAGTCGGCCATGGAGAGCAGGTCACGGTGCTTGTACAGGTCGTACACGGTCGCGGCGAACATGGTTGGCACAGCCAGGAAGAACGAAAACTCGGCGGCGACTTTGCGGTCCAGACCAAAGAACATACCGCCAATAATGGTAGCGCCAGAGCGGGACGTGCCAGGGATCATGGCCACTACCTGTGCCAGCCCTACTTTCAAGGCATCGCGGCCACGAATCTCATCCACACTATGAATGCGCGCCACCTGCTGACGCCGCTCGGCCAGCAGAATCACGAAACCACCGATAATCAACGCCATGGCGACGCTTAGCGGGTTAAACAGGTAAAACTTGATCTGTTTGATAAACAGTAAGCCCATCACCGCGGCAGGCATGAAGGCAATCAGCAAGTTGGCCGCAAAACGTTGCGCCTTGGCATCGTGGGTAATGCCAGTGGCCAGCGAGACAAAACGCTCCCGATATTGAAACAGTACGGCCAGAATGGCACCAAACTGGATGGCAATCTCAAATACCTTGCCTTCGTTCTGGAAATTGATCAGGTCAGCCACCACGATCAGGTGGCCGGTACTGGACACCGGCAGAAACTCGGTCATCCCCTCGACAATACCCAAGAGCAGTGCCTTGGCGAGCAATAGAAAGTCCACAGAAAACCTTTTGTCTTAAGTAAAGAAACAGGCCGCCCATCGCGGGGCGGCCTGCCACGTCACCGCAGCTTACTTGCCGCGAGCCTTAACGATCAGCTCATCCACCACTTGCAGCAATCGGGCAGGTTCGGCAGCCATCGTCGCATACTTGCCAGCCACCACAATGGTGGGCGTCCCCTGAATAGCGTAGTCGCGGGTCATTTTGCTGGCGCGGCCAACCTGGGCATTGATACCAAAAGATTTATACGTCTGCATGAAAGCAGGCACATTCACGCCAGGCTGTGTGGCAAGCCATTTGGTCAGGGCGGCTTCGTCAGCCAGATTGATTTTTTGCTCTACCATGGCTTTCAGTGCGGGTGCATGCAGCTTCTCCATGGTTTTCGTCGCATTCACCGTAGCAAACAGCCGCGCAAGTGGCTCCATCTGCGCGCCCCACACAATCTGCTCACGACGGAAGCTCACCGTGGCAGGCAGTTTTTTAGCCCAAGGCGCCAACACCGGCTCCAGATGGAAGCAATGTATGCAGTGATAAGAGAAAAACTCGATCACTTCCACTTTGCCCGGCGTCGCGACTGGCTGGGGCTTGGGCAGGACAACGTAGTCTTTACCCTCTACGATCGCAGCATGGGCAACACTGGTAAGGGTAAACATCAGAGCAAGCAACCACTTCTTCATGACAGGTCTTTCGTCTTATTTGGCGGGTAATTTTACAAGCGATGCATCGACACCTTCCTGACGCAGGCGGGCCTTCAGCGCATCAACATCCTCCTGGCGCTCAAACGGGCCAACACGCACCCGATGCACCAAACCTTTTTCAGGCAAATTCAGCGACTGAATCTTGGCTTCTACACCCATCAATGCCAGTTTCGCCTTCATATTGTCTGCATCACTTTCCGACTGGAAGGCGCCAGCCTGCAAGAACAACCTCGGCGCTTGTGTCGGGGTGGCCGCGTCGGCCGATTTGCCATCTTGCTGAATCGCCTCTTGCTGGCCAGGAAGAATCTTGTAGAAGTCGAAACGCTGGCCATCGCTGTCAGCCGGGGCGGGCTTGGCTTGTACCGCCGCAACCGGAGCCGAGGCAGGCGTCACTGCAGGCACGGCAGCGGGCACCGGCACCGGGGCGGGTACAGGTGCTGTCGTCGTGGCCAGCTTGGCACCGGGCTCCAACAGCTCGGCTGCCGGCAAGGAGGCTTCCTCTTTGCCCTGCATTTTTTCCAGATTGCTGAAAGGCGTAGAAGCACGGTTCAGGTACATGGTCATGCCCACGGCAATACCCACACCCACAATCAACCCTACCAGTACACCCGTCATCAAACCGCCACCACCCTTGCCTGCTGGCGCACTTCGGCCACCCGAACGGGTGGCATGCTTCAAATCTCTGTTACTCATAAGCCCACTATATTGATTTTAATCTTGCCAAGCTGGTTATTTGCTAGCACCAAAACCGGCCAGCCCTCGCCGGAACTGTACCGCCTGCAAGATATGCTGGCGCGACAGTTCCTGGCTTCCTGCCAGATCTGCCAATGTGCGGGCCACGCGCAAAACACGGTGGTACGCACGAGCAGACAGATCCAGCTTTTCCAGCAGCTGATTCAGCTGCTGCTGCAATGGTGGCGACAACGCGCAGTGCAAGGACAACTCTGCACCGTGCAAGCTGGCATTGCTCTTGCCCTGTCGTTCCCACTGACGCTGTCGCGCTGCATCCACACGCTCGCGCACCGTGGCACTACACTCCCCTTCAGGTAGCGTCTGCAGTTCATCCAGCGACAACGATCCCACCTCTACCATCAGGTCAAACCGGTCCAGCAAAGGGCCCGACAGTTTACCGCGATAGCGTAAAACCTGCTCCGGCGTACAGCGACAAGCTCGCCGAGCATGGCCCAGGTAACCGCATGGGCAGGGATTCATTGCCGCCAGCAGCTGAAAACGCGCTGGATAGCATACCTGGCGCGCGGCACGGGATATATGAATCTCCCCGGTCTCCAGAGGTTCCCTCAGCACCTCCAGGACCTTGCGATCAAACTCTGGCAGCTCATCCAGAAACAGTACACCATGGTGCGCCAAGGTAACCTCGCCAGGGCGAGGATCCGGCCCACCCCCGACAAGTGCCACAGCCGAAGCCGTATGGTGCGGGTGGCGATAGGGCCTGATGCACCACAAACGCACATCAAACCCCTGACTGCCCAAAGACTGCACCGCAGCACTTTCCAATGCCTCATCCTGGGTCATGGCAGGCAAAATACCGGGCAAGCGTGCGGCCAACATGGATTTCCCCGTACCTGGCGGCCCCTGCATCAGCAGGCTATGCCCGCCTGCCGCAGCCACCTCAAGAGCCAGCTTGGGCAACCCCTGCCCTTTTACCTCATTCAGGTCGGGATACACTGGCTGGGTAGGCACACGCTGGCGATGGCTGCACAATCCAAGCTGACTAATACCGGCCAGGTGGGCACATACCTCCACCAGGCTATCGGCTGCATAAATTTCAACCCCCTGCACCAATGAGGCTTCTTCTGCACTAATTCTGGGCAGGATAAAGCGCCGTCCACTGCCACGTGCTGCGGCCACCATGGCCAATGCACCACGGACAGGCCTCAGTTCACCGCCAAGGCCCAATTCTCCGGCAAGCTCGTATTGTGGCAAAGCCAGCAAAGGTAGCTGACCATCCGCAGCCAACAAGCCTACGGCAATAGGCAAATCAAAACGGCCCGACTCTTTAGGTAAATCGGCTGGCGCCAGGTTCACCGTAATGCGACGGGCCGGGAAATCAAAGCCGGACTGAATGATCGCTGCCCGCACGCGCTCACGACTCTCCTTCACCTCGGTATCGGGTAAGCCGACCAAGGTAAAGGCGGGCAGGCCATTAGCCAGATGCACTTCGACAGCGACTTCCTGTGCACTGACGCCGGCAAGCGCGCGGCTCAGACAGACCGCGAGCGACATACAGATCTAGAGAGGTTCTGCCGGTGCATCCGTACTGGCAGGCGCGGCACTCTGGGCTTCCAGCGCAATCAGGCGGCGCTCCAGCGCTGTCAACTGGGCGCGCGTCTGCGCCAGCACTTCCTGCTGGATATCAAACTCCTCGCGGGTCACCAGATCCATACGGCTGAACGTGGCAGCCATCATGGCTTTGACGTTTTTTTCCAGATCTTTTGCCGGACTGGCGGCGATGGTTTCGGAGATTTTGTTGCTGATTTCGTCGAACAGTTTCTGGCTAAGCATGATGGCGCCTTGACTTTGGCATGATGAATGCTGGGCAGTTTAGCAAAAAGCGCCCTCCCCTGCATAAGCGCAAACGCACCATTAACGGGCAAGCAGCACACAGACCCAACGACACTGTAAGAATATATCGAATACAAAAACAGGAACCGCTGCAATTGCTTGAAATATAAAACAAATACGATTCTGGCACAGTTCATGCATAGGCAAATTTGTCACACTCACTCATTACTGAGCACCAAGGAGCCAACATGAAACTGGTCAGCGCCATTATCAAGCCCTTCAAGCTTGACGAAGTCCGTGAAGCCCTTTCCGCCATCGGCGTGCAAGGTATTACCGTTACCGAAGTGAAAGGTTTTGGTCGCCAGAAAGGCCATACCGAGCTGTACCGTGGTGCAGAGTATGTGGTGGATTTTCTGCCCAAGGTAAAACTGGAGATCGCCATCAGCAATGAACAGCTGGATCAGGTGGTGGAAGCTATCGAAACGGCAGCCCGCACTGGCAAGATCGGCGATGGCAAGATCTTTGTATACGACCTGGAGCAAGTGGTTCGTATCCGTACCGGTGAAACTGGCGCAGATGCCGTTTAAGCCTTAGCTGAAAGGACAAGAAAATGAGCAAGAAACTACTCTCGCTAGCGGCACTCGGTGCACTGTGTACAGCCTTCCCGGCACTGGCCGATGGGGCCCCTACCCTGGTAGAAACCAAAGTCATCAGCGCAGGTGATACCGCCTGGATGATGACCTCCACCGCGCTGGTACTGTTCATGACCATCCCTGGTCTGGCGCTGTTCTACGCCGGCATGGTGCGCAAGAAAAACGTACTGGCTACCCTGATGCAAAGCTTTGCCATTTGTGCGCTGATGACCGTACTGTGGACTGTAGTCGGTTACAGCCTGGCCTTCACACCCGGCAACAGCCTGATTGGTGGCCTGGACCGCATCCTGCTGGACGGCATGCTCTTTCTGAAAGACGAAGGCAAACTGACCGTTCATCCGTTGGCAGGTACCATTCCGGAAGCGGTATTCATGATCTTCCAGATGACCTTTGCCATCATCACCCCGGCACTGATTACCGGTGCGTTTGCCGAACGCATGAAATTCTCCACCATGCTGGTCTTCATGGCGCTGTGGTCTCTGCTGGTTTATGTGCCGGTTGCGCACTGGGTATGGGCACCTGGCGGCTGGATGTTTGACCATGGCGTGCTGGACTTTGCCGGTGGCACCGTTGTACACATCAACGCAGGTATTGCTGGCCTGGTAGCTGCGCTGGTACTGGGCAAACGTGTCGGTTTTGGCCGCGAAGCCATGCCCCCGCA
>JAIXTB010000290.1 GCA_027484385.1 Neisseriaceae bacterium
CGGTAGCGCCTTCGTCGCGGATTTCGCCGCCGTTACCGGTAGACGCGCCGGGGAACGGGGAAATCGCTGTCGGGTGGTTGTGGGTTTCCACCTTCATCAGGATGTGGGTCGGCTCTTCGCTGTAGGCATAGGTGTGGCTGCCTGGCTGCGGGTAGAAGCGCTCGATGGTGGCGCCATCGATCACCGACGCGTTGTCCTTGTAGGCTACGCGGGTGCCCTGCGGGTGGGCGTCGTGCGTATCGCGAATCATGCGGAACAGCGACTTGCCCTGCTCTACGCCGTCAATCACGAACTGCGCGTTGAAAATCTTGTGGCGGCAGTGCTCGGAGTTGGCCTGGGCAAACATCATCAGCTCGACATCGCTAGGGTTGCGCTGCAGCTTGATGAAGTTTTCTACCAGGTAGTCCACCTCGTCCGGCGACAGGGCCAGGCCCATATCGGCGTTGGCCGCGTCCAGCGCAGCCTTGCCACCACCCAGGATATCCACGGTGGAGAGTGGTTGTGGGTCAACATGCACGAACAGGCGGTCCGCGTCGGCCAGGCTGGCCAGCACGGTTTCCGTCATGCGATCGTGCAAGAGGCCCGCCAAACGCTGGCGAGCCTCTTCGGTAAACGGGGTGGTGGTCTGGATGTGGTACGCAATGCCGCGCTCGATGCGCAGGACATTTTCCAGGCCACAGTGGCGAGCGATGTCAGTCGCTTTGGACGCCCACGGTGACAAGGTGCCCAAACGGGGCGTAACCAGGAAAAACTCACCCGTTGGTTCCTGTGCCAGCGGCGGTTCGCCATAGGTCAGCAGTTTTTCCAGCACGGCAACTTGTGCCTCGGATAGTGGCGACTCGCTTTCGGCGAAGTGCCAGTATTCGGCGGCAATAGTCAGGTCTGATAGACCCGCTTCGCGCGCATTGGCCAAGAGTTTATCAAGTCGGAACTGGGACAGGGCGACGCCGCCCCGCAGCTTAAGAATGTGCGACATTGTATACCCGCAACAATGGAGACAAGGATCAGGAAAGCGCGTAATAATACACGCAATCCCCCGCTTTTATAAGGCCGCAGGTGGAATATTGCCAGACAATCATGCTGCCAACAGCCCGCTTTGCCCTATCCATACAAGGAGTTGCGATCCATGAAAAAAGTCGAAGCAGTCATCAAACCGTTCAAGCTGGATGAAGTGCGCGAGGCTTTATCTGACATTGGCATCAATGGCCTGACCGTTACCGAGGTAAAAGGCTTCGGCCGTCAGAAAGGCCATACCGAGCTGTACCGTGGTGCCGAATACGTGGTGGATTTCCTGCCCAAGGTGAAAATCGAAGTGGTCATTGCCGACGATCTGGTAGACCGTGCTATCGAAGCCATCATCCAGACTGCGCGCACCGGCAAGATCGGCGACGGCAAGATCTTTGTCTACCCGGTAGAGCAAGTGGTGCGTATCCGCACCGGCGAAACTGGCGAAGACGCGGTGTAAGCACACATCCAGGCAAGGCGTTGGTATGGCACAGCCATGCCTGCCCTTGCCCACCCGGCCAAAAAAAAGACCGTCTATACGACGGTCTTTTTTGCTTGTGCGGCAAAGCGCAGGGCTGCGGATTCAAGGGCTTGCGCGGTGCCACCCTGCCTTGCTGGATCCATTACAAGCTTGATCGGTGCTGCTTTTGCAGCCCAAAAGACCGTTTGTGCAACGGTCTTTTTGCTTTCCGGCTTAGCCCCAGAACTTCCACCAGGGTTGGCCGCGGTATTCCCACGGCTGGGTCAGGTAGGCGCTCTGCGGAAAGTTCAGCGCCAGAATGCGGCGGGTATCGGCCTGCAGCGTGTCCATGCCCAACTTGCCATAAGCCTGCACCATAATGGCCAGCGCCTCTTCGTTGTGGCCGGTATTGGCGTAGGCCTGCACCACAGTCTGGGCGCGGTTGGCTGCAGCCAGCCAGGCTTCGCGCTTCATGTAGTAACGGGCTACGTGCATTTCGTGCCCGCCCAGCGCGGCGGCCAGATGCTGCATCTTCTGCGTAGCGTCTTCTGCATAGCGGCTGGCCGGGTAGCGGGTAATCAGCTCGCGAAAATCGTTAAACGATTCACGGGCGGCTTTCGGGTCGCGCTCGCTAATGTCCTGGCCGGTGGCGCGCGCCAGGAAACTGGTGTCGTCGTTAAAGTGCACCAGGCCTTTCAGGTAGTACATGTAGTCGGCACTGGCGTGCGCCGGGTACAGGCGCAGAAAGCGGTTGGCCGCAGCAATGGCCAGCTCCGGCTCGCTATCCTTGTAATGCGTATAAGCTTGGTCCATCAGCGCTTGCTGCGCGTGGCGGCCATAAGGGAAGCGTGCCTGCAAGGTTTCATAAAGCTTGAGGGCGCGGGTGTAGTTGCCGCCATTCAGCTCGTCGCGGGCTTCGCTGTAGATCTGGTCTACCGTCCAGCCACGGGTTTCGTCCTGCGGCTCCACCGAGGCACAACCTGCCATCAGTACGACGGCCAGCAAGGCTACAAAGCTTTTTTTCATGAGGTGTCCTTGTTTGACTGCGCACGATTATAACCAAAACTGCTGTTTGCGCACGCCCGGCAGCGGTTTCTTGCTGCCGTCTGCGCCGTTGCCATGAAAAAACCGCCTGCCGGGCGGGCCGACAGGCGGTGTGGCTAGTACAGGCTGGTCTTAGGTGCCGATACGGCCACCGTCATTCTTGGTGATCATCACGGTAGCCGAGCGGGGGCGCTTGCCGGCACCGTAGCCGCTATTGGACGGCCACTGGCTGACATACTTGCTCGGGTCGCCCAGGTCGCTGACTGCGGTACCTTCGCCAGGGTGCTGGATGTTGACGAACATCACCTTGCCGTCCGGCGTTTCTGCCACGCCGGTAACCTCGCAGCCTTTCGGGCCTACCAGGAAGCGCTTCAGCGTATCGGTGGTGGGCTTCTTGCCCATATAGGTATCCACCAGCACGCTACCGTTGGCTACCGACACCTTGCCGCCGTCGCCTACGCGGCCTGGCAGTGCGGCCAGCATCTGGTCGTTGGTCATGTCGCTGTAGTTGCCATCGTCGGTCTGGATCCAGCAAATGCCGGTGCTTTCGGCAAACTGCAGGCCATCCGGGCTGGAAAAGTCATTCACATCGGTCAGGCCGGACAGGTTGATGCTGGCAATAGCGCCCGCTTCGGAGCCAAACAGATATACATCCCACTGGAAGGTGGTGGCATTGGCATCGCCCTGCTCGGCCAGGCGCAGGATGTGGCCGTTAACGTTGCCGCGCTGGGTGGTGGTGCCATTCTTGACGTCGGTGTAGCTGCGCGGGTTGGCCGCATCCACCACTTTGCTGGCGTCGCTACCGCTGGTCACGCGGCCGCTGTTATTGGTCAGCGTAAAGTAGATGTCGCCGGTGGTCGGGTGGGTAGCGCTCCACTCCGGGCGGTCCATTTTGGTGGCGCCAGCGGCGTCGGCCGCGATGCGGGCGTTTACCAGAATATCGGCTTGGTCGGCAAAGGCGTAGCTGGCATAGCCGGTAATCAACGGGTTGGCCATGGACAGCTCCAGCCAGGTGCCGGTGCCGTCGGCGTTGAACTTGGCCACGTACAGCTTGCCGTTGTCCAGGTATTTGTCGCCGGTGGCAATCGGGTCGGCCGGCTTGGCGTCGGCCGGGTCCCACACGGCGTTCGATACATACTTATAGATATATTCGAACTGCGAGTCGTCACCCATGTAGATCGCCAGCGGCTTGCCGGTTTTCAGCAGCGAGAAAGCAGCACCTTCGTGGGCGAAACGGCCGGTGGATGTACGCTTCTTCACCACGCTGTTGCGGTCGTAGGGGTTGATCTCGGTCATATACCCCTGACCGTTGATCTCGTTGCGGTAGTCGGCGGCGGCGCTGGCACCGCTGGCGGTGATGTCCCAGCGCACATAGCGGTCGTCGGTGCCGGCGGTTTCCCAGCCATAGCGGCTGCTGGCGCCCGCCGCACGGCCATAGCGTGTCAGCGCGGCGATTTCTTTGGCGCTGCGGGCGGCGGCGTCGCTGCCGCGCTTGAAGTAGCCGGACCAGTTTTCTTCGCCGGTCAGCAGCGTGCCCCATGGGGTTTTGCCCGTGCCGCAGTTATTCAGCGTGCCGCGGGTGCGGGTGCCATCGGTCGAAAACTTGGTCACCAGCAGGCTGCTGCCGCGTGCCGGGCCGGCCAGCTCGATGGTGGTTTCGGCAGTAATGCGGCGGTTGAACGGGCTGGTTTGCACGGTGGCAAAGCGCCCGTTACTGCCTTTGGCCACTTCGACTACCGATACGCCGTGGCAGGCGATCTCGATATCCGCCTCGGCGGCCGGGCGTGGCAGCGCGGAGGGGCCGGTGGCAAACAAGGTGGTCTGGTCGATGTACTCGTGGTTCATGGCCAGCAGGCCGCGGCTGGCGCCAGCCTGGTCGGCTTTGCCGGCGGCATTCAGGCCAAAGTACTGCATGCCGTCGTGGTGGTCGCCGGCGCGCTGGTCGTAGCCGGTATCGGTGCCATCGTTCTTGAATGCGGCCACGCCGGCAAACAGCGGGTCGCCTTTGGCGTAAATCACGCTGGCGGTATAGCCCTCTGGCACGATAAAGGCATCGGCCAGGCTCTTGGCGACCGGCTTGAAACCCAGCAAGGTTTCGCTGGCGGCGGCCGGTGCGCTGCTGCCAGCGCCACCCAGGCCCAGACAGCCGGTGAGCCCCATGCTGCCAAACACGGCGGCGCCGGCCGAGCCCAGCATAAAGGTGCGGCGGCCCATGCGCGCGGCCAGGATGTCCTGCATGGTGGGGTTGTTCGAGGTGTTGTTGCCGATATCGTCCGGGTCGACGCCGTTCGGCAGCGGGGTGAAGTTGTTTTTGCTCATGGCGCTTTTTAATAGGTGGGGTTGGTTTGAAACAGCTGTTTGATGGTATGGGCTAATGATTACCCCGCCATGAAGCGCCAGTTGCAGACCAGTTACCTGTCATCTAGCTGCCACGCCAACAGGACAAGCTGGCCAGACTGCTTTAAAATCGCCCGATTTACCTCACGCCACAAAGCCATGAACGAACAAGACATTCTCGCCGACGAACTGCTGGACGACGATATTGCGGACAGCGAAGGGGAAAGCGGCGCCGGCGGCGAGGCGCAGCAACTTTCCGTACCTTACGAATTTTCCGGCGATCGCCTGGATGCGGCGCTCACCAAACTGCTGCCCGACTACTCGCGCAGCCGCATGACCCAGTGGATCAAAGACGGCAAAGTGCTGCTGGACGGCAAGCACATGCCCGGCAAGACCAAGCTCCTGGGCGGCGAAGTCATCACTGTAGAAGTGATCCCGCAGCCCGAAGCGCTGGCCTACACCGCCGAGCCGGTAGACTTCCCCGTGGTGTACGAAGACGAACACATCATGGTGATCAACAAGCCGGCAGGCCTGGTGGTACACCCGGCGTCCGGCAACTGGACC
>JAIXTB010000252.1 GCA_027484385.1 Neisseriaceae bacterium
GTTCGTAGCCAAATACTCTATCCAACTGAGCTACGGGTGCGCTGGCGTCCCCACGGGGATTCGAACCCCGGTTACCGCCGTGAAAGGGCGATGTCCTAGGCCTCTAGACGATGGGGACAAGTTGTGGCGCACCCGGAGCGATTCGAACGCCCGACCCTTTGGTTCGTAGCCAAATACTCTATCCAACTGAGCTACGGGTGCGCTGTTCTCGTTTGACTGTTGTCTTGCGAGAAGGCGAACTATACGGAAGTCGGTTTTGGCTGTCAACACATTTCTGTAAAATAACGCCATCATTCGCAGCGTGCTGGCTGGCAAGTCGCCGTTATGCGACAACAACGGCAGATACGACAGAGAGACAAGGCAGGTAAAACATGGCATTTGACGACCGATTCCGCTTGAGTAGCCACGCTGTGATCTGCAATGCCGCCGGTGAGGTATTGCTACTGAAAGCCAGCTACGGCAGCCAGGCCTGGGGCTTGCCCGGTGGCGCGCTGGAGCCGGGTGAGACCATCCACCAGGCGCTGCTGCGAGAGTGTGCCGAGGAGCTGGGCCTGGTCGTGGCGATACGCTATCTGTCGGGGGTGTACTACCACGCGCAATACGATTCGCAGGCGTTTGTGTTTCGCGGTGAGTTACCGCAGGGGGGCGTGATACGCCTGAGCCAGGAGCACACGGCCTGGGCCTGGGTGGCGCCAGATCAGCTACCGCCGGTACAGCGCCAGCGGGTTGAGGATTGCCTGGGATTTGACGGCTATGTGCAGAGCGCACGCTTTGATTGATGCGGCCAACCTGCAGACACAGGCTGGCCGTTTGGTTTGGTTCAGAGTGGCAGGTAGGGGGTCAGCTGGTTGATTTCGTTCAGCGCCTTGCGAAAGCGGGCATGGGCGCGGGAGACGGTGGATTGGCTGATGTCCAGCTGGCGCGAGGCTGCATAGCCGGTCATGCCATCTATTTCTATTAGCCAAACGGCTTCGCGGGACTTCTTCTTCAAGCCGATCAGGTTGGCGATATGGTTGAAGTGTTCCAGTCTCATGATGTGCTCTCCTGCAGGTGGTTGCGGTGGGCGAACCTGTGTTCAGCATAGAACGATGCAGGAAAAATGCACATATTTTGTTTGCGGTCGCCAGCAAGCAAAGGCCCCGGGTGCGCCATGTCGTGGCAGCGTACCCGGGGCCCATCCTGTGTTGGCCGCGTGTTTTAGAAGCGGCGGCCCAGATGCGCCTTGTGCATGATGGTGGAGGCGATCTCTTCAATGGATTTGTGCGTGGTGCTGATAAACGGAACGGCATGGTGGCGGAACATCGATTCGGCCTCGTTCACCTCGCGGCGGCAGTTGTCCATGCTGGCATAGCGCGAGTCGGGGCGGCGCTCGGAGCGGATGAAGTGCAGGCGGTTCGGGTCGATGGTCAGGCCGAAAATCTTGTTCTTGAACGGTAGCAGGATCTTGGGCAGCGTGGGGCTGCCCAGATCTTCCGGCGTGAGCGGGTAGTTGGCCGCCTTGATACCGTATTGCAGGGCCAGGTACAGGCAGGTAGGCGTTTTGCCGGAGCGCGACACCCCCACCAGAATCACATCGGCTTCGTCCAGGTCTTTCAGCTTCACGCCATCGTCGTGGTTCAGCGAGTAGTTCACCGCCTCGATGCGGTGGTCGTACTTCTCTTCGTTGGACATGCCATGCGCTTTGCCCACTTCCAGTGTGGCTTTTTCACCCAGCTCTTTTTCCAGTTCTCCGATGAAGGTTTCGAAGAAATCGATCACCAGAGCGCTGGGAATATTCAGTGCGGCGCGCACGTCGGCCTTGATGATGCTGGTGAATACCAGCGGCTTTTCGTGGTCTTGCTGAGCGACCTCATCAATACGCAGCGCCAGCTCTTGCGCTTTTTCGATGGTATCGATAAAGGGGATGGTTTCGCGTTTGAATTCTTCCGTGTCGAACTGGGTCAGCAGGGTGTTACCCAGCGATTCGGCAGTGATACCGGTGCGGTCAGAGACAAAGAAGGCAGAGCGGCGGTGTGGCATGGTGTGTCCTGTGCTTGGGTTGTACGCTGGCATGAAGTCTGTGCCGTTTTGCCGCCAGCGGCAAGCAGGCAGATCAAGCGGGCGGCTGATCTGCCCGCATGGTGTGTAGTGGCGGCATTACATTTCCCCCTACGATTCAGTGGGATAAATCGTATTTTTTATCCAGTATGCTGAAAAATCAGGGAAAGCCCTGTGTTGTGCGATGCAAAAGTCGCTACGCAAACCGGGGTTTGTTCGGCTAGAATGCGTGCTTCCCTATCGTCCAATCCAACACAGGAAGTGAAGTGATGGCAGAGAACTACGTCATCTGGTTCGAGAACCTGCGCATGACCGATGTCGAGAAAGTAGGCGGCAAGAATGCCTCGCTCGGCGAAATGATCAGTCAGCTTGCCCATTCCGGGGTGCGCGTTCCGGGAGGTTTTGCTACCACAGCAGACGCCTATCGGGATTTTCTCCAGCACAACGGTCTGGCTGACCGCATCAATACCGCGCTGTCGAAGCTTGATATCGACGACGTAACGGAGCTGGCTCGTGTCGGCAAGGAAATCCGTCAGTGGATTATCGACACACCATTCCCGGCCAAGCTTGATGAAGATATCAAGACTGCCTGGGACCAAATGGTTGCCGATGCCGGTGGTGCCGATATTTCCGTAGCAGTACGTTCCTCTGCAACCGCAGAAGATCTCCCCGATGCCTCGTTCGCAGGCCAGCAAGAAACCTTCCTGAATATTCGTGGCCTTGACAACGTCAAGGACGCCATGAAGCACGTATTCGCCTCCCTCTATAACGATCGCGCTATTTCCTACCGCGTACACAAAGGCTTTGCCCACGATGTGGTGGCACTGTCTGCGGGTGTGCAGCGTATGGTCCGTTCCGATAGCGGCGCGGCAGGCGTGATGTTCACTATCGACACCGAATCGGGTTTTGAAGACGTGGTATTCATCACTTCTTCCTACGGTTTGGGCGAGACAGTGGTACAAGGCGCGGTGAACCCGGACGAGTTCTATGTTCACAAGCCAACCCTGAAAGCCGGTCGTCCTGCCATTCTGCGCAAGACCATGGGCTCCAAGCTGATCAAGATGGAATTCACCGACGCCTCGCAAGCTGGCCGTTCCGTGAAAACCGTTGATGTGGCGGAAGACCTGCGCAAGCAGTTCTCCATCACTGACGCCGAAGTGGCCGAGCTGGCCCAGTACGCGCTGATCATCGAGAAACACTATGCCCGCCCGATGGACATCGAGTGGGGGCGCGACGGTCTGGATGGCAAGCTGTACATCCTGCAGGCCCGTCCGGAAACGGTAAAATCGCAGGAAGACCGCAAGGACACCCTGCGCCGCTACCGTCTGAAAAACACCTCCACCGTCCTGTGTGAAGGCCGTGCCATTGGTCAGAAAATTGGCCAGGGCACCGTGCGCATGATCAAGGACGCGTCCGAGATGGATCAGGTTAAAGCCGGCGACGTGCTGGTGACCGACATGACCGACCCGGACTGGGAACCGGTTATGAAGCGCGCTGCTGCGATCGTGACCAACCGTGGCGGCCGTACCTGCCACGCGGCCATTATTGCGCGCGAGCTGGGTATCCCTGCTGTAGTCGGCTGCGGCGACGCTACCGATCTGCTGCGCGACGGCATGCAAGTGACCGTATCGTGCGCCGAAGGCGACACCGGCAACATCTATGATGGCCTGCTGGAAGTGGAAATCATCGAGCTTGAGCTCGACAAGATGCCGAAGTCACCTGTGAAGATCATGATGAACGTGGGTAACCCGGAACTGGCTTTCGACTTCGCGCAGCTGCCGAACGAAGGTGTGGGCCTGGCGCGCATGGAGTTCGTGATCAACCGCCAGATCGGTATCCACCCGAAAGCCCTGCTGGAGTTTGATACCCTGCCGGCCGACCTGAAAGCGACCATTACCGATCGCATCGCAGGCTACGCCAGCCCGGTAGACTTCTACGTGGACAAGATCGCCGAAGGCGTGTCCACACTGGCTGCCGCGTTCTCGCCGAAAAAGGTCATCGTGCGCATGTCCGACTTCAAGTCGAACGAGTACGCCAACCTGATCGGCGGCCAACTGTACGAGCCGCACGAAGAAAACCCGATGCTGGGTTTCCGTGGTGCAGCCCGCTACGTGGCCGACAGCTTCCGCGACTGTTTCGAGCTGGAATGCCGCGCTATCAAGAAAGTGCGCGACGTGATGGGCCTCACCAACGTGGAAGTGATGATCCCGTTCGTGCGTACCCTGGCCGAAGCCGAAAAAGTGATCGAGATCCTGGCCGCCAACGGCCTGAAGCGCGGCGAAAACGGCCTGCGCCTGATCATGATGTGCGAACTGCCGACCAACGCCATTCTGGCCGAGAAGTTCCTGCAGCACTTTGACGGTTTCTCCATCGGCTCCAACGACATGACCCAGCTTACCCTGGGCGTGGATCGTGACTCCGGCGGCCCGATCGCTACCACCTTCGACGAGCGCAACGAAGCCGTGAAAGCCATGCTGCATCTGGCTATCCAGGCTTGCCGCAAGCTGGACAAGTACGTGGGTATCTGCGGCCAAGGCCCGTCGGACCACCCTGACTTTGCCAAGTGGCTGGTAGAAGAGGGCATCGAGACCATCTCGCTGAACCCGGATACCGTCGTGGAAACCTGGCTGTACCTGGCCAAGGAACTGAACGCCTAAGCGTTGCGTTTCTGCCCCGCGCCCGACTCGCCAAAACGGTTTCCGTTTTGCCCTGGTCGGGCGTTTTTCTTTGCTGATGCATGTAGTGCGCAGGTAACACCCCAGCATGTCGGGGTGGGGTGGTAAACTTCGCCAACCCTTTCTGCTACCTACGTGATACGAGGACAATAATGAGCAGCCGTATCTCCCTCTCCCGATTCCTGATTGAAGAACAGCGCCAGCACGGCGCGCTGCCGCCGGACCTGCGCCTGTTGATCGAAACCGTGGCGCGCGCCTGCAAGGCCATTGCCCACTCGGTAAACAAAGGCGCGCTGGCTGGCGTGCTGGGCGATGCCGGTACCGGCAACGTGCAGGGCGAAGCCCAGAAGAAACTGGACGTGATCGCCAACGACATCCTGCTGGAAGCCAACGAATGGGGCGGCAACCTGGGCGCCATGGCGTCCGAAGAAATGGAGCTGCCGCATTCCATTCCCGAGCACATGCCACGTGGCCGCTATCTGCTGATGTTCGACCCGCTGGACGGCTCGTCCAATATCGACGTGAACATCTCTGTGGGTACCATCTTCTCGGTGCTGGAAGCGCCAGAAGGCAACACCCAGCCTACCGAAGCCGACTTCCTGCAGCCAGGTAGCCGCCAGGTCGCCGCCGGCTACGCGGTGTACGGCCCGCAGAACATGCTGGTGCTGACCTTTGGCCAGGGCGTGTACGGCTTTACGCTGGACCGCGAGCTGGGCTCCTGGGTGCTGACCCACCGCAATATGACTGTACCGGCTACCACCGGCGAGTTCGCTATCAATATGTCCAACCAGCGCCACTGGGAAGCGCCGGTGCAGCGCTATGTCAGCGAGCTGCTGGCTGGCAAGGAAGGCCCGCTGGGCAAAGACTACAATATGCGCTGGGTCGCCTCCATGGTGGCCGAGGTGCATCGCATCATTACCCGTGGCGGTATCTTCATGTACCCGAAAGATGCGCGTGACCCGGCCAAGCCAGGCAAGCTGCGTCTGATGTACGAAGGCAACCCGATGGCCTTCATCATCGAGCAGGCCGGCGGCCTGGCTACCGATGGCCACCGCCGTATCCTGGATATCGTGCCGCAGGGCCTGCACGAGCGCGTCGCGGTGTTCCTGGGCTCCAAGGAAGAAGTGGCCCGTGTGACCGGCTACCACCAGGGCTGATGCCTGCCTGCGGCCAACGTTGGCCGCAGTGCATGCCTACAAAACCGCCGGCGCCGAGCCGGCGGTTTTGCATTGTTCAGCTTTTATCTTCCTGCGTTGCAGCATTGCGCCTTCCTGCCTGTGGGCGAAACGCCTAAAATAGCGGCACAAACCCAACACAGCCCCTACGCTGGAGAACCCAATAATGACCATCATCCGTCAGGAAGACTTCATCCAGAGCATTGCCGATGCCTTCCAGTACATCAGCTGCTACCACCCGAAAGACTATATCGAGGCGCTGTACCAGGCCTATCTGCACGAAGAAAGCCCGGCGGCCAAAGACGCCATGGCGCAGATCCTGATCAACAGCCGCATGTGTGCCGAAGGCCGCCGCCCGATTTGCCAGGATACCGGTATTGCCGTGGTGTTCCTGAAAGTGGGCATGAAAGTGCAGTGGGACAGCACCCTGTCGGTACAGGAAATGGTGAACGAGGGCGTGCGCCGTGCCTACAACAACCCGGACAACAAGCTGCGCGCTTCCGTGCTGCTGGACCCGGCAGGCAAGCGCCAGAACTCCAAGGACAACACCCCGGCCGTGGTGCACTTCGAGATCGTCGAAGGTGACGGCGTGGAAGTGACCTGTGCGGCCAAGGGCGGTGGTTCCGAGAACAAATCCAAGTTCTACGCGCTGAACCCGTCCGACAGCATTGTTGACTGGGTCGTAAAAACCGTCCCCACCATGGGCGCAGGCTGGTGTCCGCCGGGCATCCTGGGTATCGGTATTGGTGGTACCCCGGAAAAAGCCATGCTGCTGGCCAAAGAGTCGCTGATGGATCATGTGGATATTCACGAGCTGAAGGCCAAGGCGGCCAGCGGTGCCGAGCTGAGCCGTGTGGAACAGCTGCGCCTGGAAATCTTCGAAAAAGTGAATGCGCTGGGTATCGGTGCGCAAGGCCTGGGTGGCCTGACTACCGTGCTGGACGTGAAGATTCTGGATTACCCGACCCACGCCGCCAGCCTGCCGGTCGCCATGATCCCGAACTGCGCCGCCACGCGCCATATCCACTTCCATCTGGATGGTAATGGCCCGGCTGTGCTGGAAACACCGAAGCTGGAAGACTGGCCGGAAATCACCTACGACACCAGCAATGGCAAGCGTGTGGACCTGGACAACATCACCCCGGAAGAAGTCGCCAGCTGGCAGCCGGGCGATGTGCTGCTGCTGAACGGCCAGATCCTTACCGGCCGCGATGCCGCGCACAAGCGCATGGTCGACATGCTGAACAAGGGTGAAAAGCTGCCGGTAGACTTTACCAACCGCTTTATCTACTACGTGGGCCCGGTAGACCCGGTGCGCGACGAAGTGGTTGGCCCGGCCGGTCCTACCACCGCTACCCGCATGGACAAGTTCACCCGCCAGATGCTGGAACAGACTGGCCTGTTGGGCATGATCGGCAAGGCCGAGCGCGGCCCGGCTGCCATCGAAGCCATCAAGGACAACAAAGCCGTGTACCTGATGGCAGTGGGCGGCTCGGCCTACCTGGTCTCCAAGGCCATCAAGGCGTCCAAGGTGGTCGGTTTTGCCGACCTGGGTATGGAAGCCATCTACGAGTTCGAGGTGCAAGACATGCCGGTAACCGTCGCTGTCGATTCGAGTGGTATCTCGGTGCACAACACCGGGCCGGCGGCATGGAGCGTGAAAATCGCCGATATCGCCCGCGCCAAGCGCCCAGCCTGATCGCCAGGCCGTATCAACCCCAAACCCCTTCCGGTATCCGGGAGGGGTTTTTTGCGGCTGACAGTGGGTCTGTCTGACGTGCACCGGACCCGGCAAAGCCGAGCCGCGCCACCGCAGTGGCGGCATCCGTAGCCGGGCTGTTTACAAAACAAACGCTGTTTGTGTGTCAAATAGGGTTTGTCATCGCTCTCAACCCCTTCCGGTATCCGGAAGGGGTTTTTTTATTGTGATTGAAAGCGTGATGTAAAAAAAAGACGGTTCTACCGGATGGTTTTCCATTTCGATAATACCAATCAAAGACCACATGATTTTGCCATGCCACAATACTTTTACACGCCTTCATTCGTCACCCAGGTGGCACAACACACACAGACACAGGAGCAGGCCATGAAAGTGAAACACAAGGCTTGGTGGGTATCGCTTTTGATACTGGTCAGCATGCTGGCCATTGCGCTGGCAGGCACCTATACCATGCGCCAGATGAGCGACCAGGATAACCGCGCACGTATCAAGCAGCTGATGTTCAGTACCTACTCCGGCATTCTGGAGCTGGAAAAGATGGCCGCCAGCGGCAAGCTGACGGATGCCCAGGCCAAAGACATTGCCACGCAGATACTGCGGGAAAACAAATACAGTAGCTCCGAGTACGTGTATGTGGCAGACGAGAAGCTTAATTTTGTCGCCACGCCGCTGGACCCGCAGCTGCATGGCACCAGCTTTAACGATTTCAAGGACGCAGATGGCCAGAGTGTCGGTGCCATCCTCAGCGCGGCCTTGCAAAAATCCGATGGCCAACTGACCGAGTACTGGTGGACGGCACTGCGCGAGGGCGAGGTCGTCGACCTGCTGTCGCTGGCGCAGCGTACCCCGCGCTGGCACTGGGTGGTGGGTACCGGTATCAGCTTTGCCGAGGTCGACCAGCGCTTCTGGCATACCGCGCGCTGGCAGGTGCTGGTATGCCTGCTGATGGTGGCCTGTATTGCCGCCGTGATATTGCTGTCTGTACGCGGCTTGCTAGCCAAGCTGGGGGGCGAGCCGGACGAGGTGCAGGCACTGGTGCAAAAGGTCGCTGCCGGTGACCTGCGTGGCACCGAAGACCTGGCTGGCAAGGTGCCGGCGCAGAGCATTTTTGGTGCCGTGCTGACCATGCGCACCGCCTTGCGTGAGCTACTGGGCAATATGAGCCAGTCTGTCATGACACTGAACCAGAGCAGCCATGCCATTGTGGACCAGGCATCCGGCAGCCGGGTGCTGGTACAGCAGCAAACCGAAGCCACGGTGCGCATCAGCCAGGCTACTGACCAGTTCAGCCAGCAAGTTGCCGGCGCCGCTGGGCAGGCGCGGGAGGCACGCCTGCAAAGTGACGATGCCATCAACAGCGCCGCCAGCGGGCAAAAAGTGATTGCGGAGGCCGTAGGGCGGCTGAATGAAATCGGTACCCTGGTGATGGCCACGCAACGCAGCATAGACGATCTGGCTGGCCGCTTGGGAAGCATTACCGCTGTCATTGGCGTGATTCGCGATGTGGCAGACCAGACCAACCTGCTGGCGCTGAATGCCGCCATCGA
>JAIXTB010000193.1 GCA_027484385.1 Neisseriaceae bacterium
CCGCCTGTGGATTACCCCGACCTGGCACACCTCGCCAGACCCGGCTGCCATCAACCTGCAGCTGGACCCGGGCCTGGCCTTTGGTACAGGTAGCCACCCTACTACCCGCCTCTGCCTGCAGTGGCTGGACCAGCAGATCCAGGGCGGCGAAACGGTACTGGACTACGGTTGCGGCTCCGGCATTCTGGCCATTGCCGCGCTGAAACTGGGCGCTGGCGCGACGCGCGGCATCGATATCGATGCACAAGCGGTGCGCTCCAGTATCGATAATGCCCAGCAAAACAGCGTGAGTGCCGACTTTGGCTTGCCCAATACCCTGCAGCCTGGCGAGTACGACGTCGTCGTGGCCAACATTCTGGCCAACCCGCTGCGCATGCTGGGCGAATTGCTGGCTAGCCACGTGAAAACCGGTGGTAAAATCGTGCTTTCCGGCATTCTTGCCGAGCAGGCCGAAGAACTGTCTGCCATTTACGCCAAATGGTTCGATATGGACGCCGCCGTGTTCGACGAGGGCTGGACCCGACTATCCGGAACCAAACGCCCGTAAAACATGAGCCAAACCACACAGTGCCCCAGCTGCCAGACCAAGTTCAAAGTCTCTGACGCCCATCTCGCCCTTGCCGGCGGCATGGTACGCTGCGGGCGCTGTAGCCATGTTTTCCACGCACCGAGCCATCTGGAAGCCGCCGTACCGGAGGTGCCACAAGCGCCCCCGGTTCCCCCCGCCCCACCCGTGATGTCGCAACCGGCCAGCGTCGCAGACATGCCGCTGCCTGGCAGCCTGGACGACGATTTCGAGCTGGAGCTACCCGACTTTCAGCCGGCGCCCGCCCAGCCTGCACCCGCCGCGGTGAGCCGCACACCGGCACCCGCGCGACAGGACACCCCCGTTAATGACGACGATTTTGACCTGCCGGATTTCGACCTGCTGGACAAACAGCGCATCGCTGCCGCCGCCGTCAAACCAGAACCACCGGCTCCGATAGCCACACCAACGCCAGATATCGCACCCGATTTCCGCGCCGCCGCGGCCGAAGCCGAAGCCAGCCGCCAGGAAATAGCCGCCTTTCAGCAGGCACTGGCAGAGGCACTACGTAGCCCGACCAGCAATAAAAAGCTGTCGGCCTACCAAAGCGAGCCCGAGCCCGAACCCGCAGAACCGGACGAGCCAGTTGCCCCAAGCCCTGCACCAGCCATGGCAACGCGCACAGAACCGGTGTTCAGCGCCCCGGCTGCAGCGGCCTTGCCCGAGCAGGACGACGCTGTGCCAGAAGAGCCGCCTGCGGCCAACCCTAGCGCGCTGAAAACCACCGTGCAAAGCCTGGTTGCCATTTTGCTAGGCTTGGCACTCCTGGGGCAGATTGCCTTCTTTAACCGCACCCGCATCAGTGCCGAAGCGCCAGAGCTGCGCCCGGCGTTCGAAGCGCTGTGCGCCAGCCTGGGCTGCAGCGTACCGCTGCCGACCGACCGCCAGCTTATCCGTACCGAATGGTCCGAGCTGTCTTTTGTGCCACAGAACGACCATCTGATCCAGCTGAATGCCACGCTGAAAAACCTGGCTAACTATCCGCAAGCCTTCCCGGTGATGGAGCTGACACTGAAGGATGCCGAGGACAAGGTCGTGGCACGCAAAGCCTTCCGCCCGGAAGACTACGTACCCGCCAACGAGCTGAAGCTGGGCCAGTTCAACGGCAATAGCGAGCTCAAACTGCAGCTGCGCATGGAAATGACCCAGGGCAAAGCACTCGGCTACAGCCTGCACTTCTACTACCCCTGAGTGTTACCTCTGCATGCCGGGCACCCTGCCCGCCGCATGCTCAGCAATACCCGCTTGAAATTCCTCCCGGATAAGCCACGATGGTAAAAAGCCGGGAGGATTCGATGGCACTACACCCCTTTATCTATAAAGAAGAAACACTGGAAGTGGGCGGCAGCTTCCCTGAAGCCGGTCAGACCCTGCCCAGCTTCATGCTGGTAGACGAGCTGCTGCGCGATGTCTCGCTGGAGCGCTATCTGGGCCGCGTGAAGCTGGTCATCACCCTGCTGTCCATCGATGCGGAATCGGCTGGCCTCGCCATGCTGCAAGACCTGCGCCGGGCACTGGAAGCCTGGCCACTGCTGCAGTTTATCGTGGTCACCGTGGATTCACCCTTCAGCCTGCAGCGCGCACGGCGCGAACACGGCTTGCCACAGGTGGTGTTGCTATCTACCCTGCGCGGGCGCGACTTTCACAAACACTATGGCGTGCTGCTGCAGGATATTCCCCTGGCAGGCGTCACCTGCCCGGCACTATGGCTGGCCGATGAGCAGGACACCATCCATTTCGCCCAGCGGCTGGATACCGACGAGCACGAGTTTGATCTGGCCAGCCTGCGCGAAAAACTGGCCACCGTGTTTGCCCCGCCCGCCACAGCGGCAGATGCCACAGATGGCGAAGCCTGGTGAGTACACCGCCCGACAGCCAACGGCACAGCGATACGCTACTTAGAGCAGGCGGCGTGGTGGCTTGCTCCACCCCATAAAAAACAAACCCCTTTCAGCAAGAAAGGGGTTGTGCGGGCAGGCTGCGGCCAACCTTGTTCAGGGTGTGCCGAACTCCGGCTTGGGCGTGCGGCCCAGCAGGCGCTCTACCACACTCTGCGGCTTGGCCTGGTGATACAACAGCTCGCACACCGCGGCGGTAATCGGCATATCCACCTCCAGCCGCTCGGCCATGCGCAGCACCTCGCGCGCCGTGGGCACGCCTTCGGCCACATGGCCCAGCTCGGTCAGAATGGTGTCCAGCGACTTGCCTTCGGCCAGTTTCAGGCCCACCTGGCGGTTACGCGACAGCGCGCCGGTGCAGGTCAGCAGCAAATCACCCACGCCAGACAAGCCCAGCATGCTTTGCTGGCTGCCACCCAGCGCCACGGCCAGGCGAGTGATTTCGGCCAGGCCACGGGTAATCAGCGCGGCACGGGCGTTCATGCCAAAACCCAGGCCATCGGCCACGCCGGTGGCAATGGCCATCACGTTTTTCACGGCGCCACCCACTTCTACCCCTACCAGATCATCGTTGGCATAGATGCGCAGCAAGGGGCTGTGCAGCTCGCGGGCGAAATCGCGGGCAAAGGCGTAGTTTTCCGAGGCGAGCGTAACGGCTGCCGGCAAGCCCAGCGCTACTTCTTTGGCAAAGCTGGGGCCCGACAACACGCCGACGGTTTTCAGGCGTGGAAACTCTTCGGCCA
>JAIXTB010000273.1 GCA_027484385.1 Neisseriaceae bacterium
GCCTGCCGCTGGCGGCACTGCAAACACTGGACCAGCTACTGCGCGAGCGCAATATCCGCGCCAAACGCGTTTACAACGAGATTGCCGGCCAGCTGGCCGCGCACGATGCAGCGGCCAACCAGCGCCTGGGCGATGCGCTACAACAGCTGGACTTCATCAGCGCACGCCACCAGATGCTGTACTGGCTACAGCAAGCCGGTGCCACGGCCGATAGCCCCAGCCACTAATCACCGCACGGCCATACCAGACAAAACCCCCTGCTGCCAGGCAACAGGGGGTTGTTTTTTGGGGCTGCCCTAGCGCATGGCTCAGGCGTCTTCGGTGTCCAGCCAGCCTTCGCGGTTACCCACCGTGTACACCTTGTCAGCGGCATCGATGTCGCCGGCACCCAGCAATGGCGCAGCTTCCACCA
The DNA here is from genome assembly GCA_027484385.1 of Neisseriaceae bacterium. GTDB lineage: Bacteria > Pseudomonadota > Gammaproteobacteria > Burkholderiales > Chromobacteriaceae > Vogesella. The sequence continues at coordinate 413 of JAIXTB010000273.1, forward strand.
GCGGGTAGATCGGGGTGAAGTCTGGCGCAGTGGCGTCGAACAGCTGCTGGAAGCTGTCGATGACAAAATAGGTTTTCTGGAAAGTATCGATGCGGTAGCGGGTACGCATGATGCGCTGCAGGTCAAAGCCCACGCGGTTGGGGCTGGCGCTATCCAGGCTGTAGACCGATTCGGACTTGCTGGACACGATACCGGCACCGTAGATACGCATGCCCTGCGGCGTGTTGATCAGGCCAAACTCCACCGTGTACCAGTACAGGCGCGCCAGCAGCGGCAGGTAGCCCAGACCCTTGGCCTTCATGCCGCCACGGCCGTAGGCCTGCAGGTAGTCGGCAAACACCGGGTTGGCCAGCAGCGGCACGTGGCCGAACAGGTCGTGGAACACGTCCGGCTCTTGCAGGTAGTCCAGCTGATGCGGCTCGCGCAGCCACCAGGTCACCGGGAAGCGGCGGTTGGCCAGATGCTCGAAGAACACATCGTCGGGAATCAGCCCCGGCACCGCCACGATCTGCCAGCCGGTGGCAGCAGCCAGTTTTTCGTTGAGGCGGTTAAAGTCCGGCACACGGTCGGCATCGATGGTGAGCAGCGCAAGGCCCTGCAGGAATTCGTCACACACCCGCCCCGGCAGCAGCGCGCACTGGCGCTGGTACAGCGTGGCCCAGGTGCGGTGGTCGTCGTCGCTGTAGCGGTCCAGTGGCTGCGGCAGCGTAAAGTCGGCACCGTGACTCAGGCCGGCGTTCTTGCGCACGGTGATATCCGGTACGGTAAAGGTGTTCATCTCCATGATTTTTCTCTTGTGTGTGCGGCAGGTGCCAGTAGCACAAGTGTAGAAGCTGCGGCGTGCGCGTTGGCCGCATCATTTGCTTGCACGGCACTTTTTTCGCATACTTACCGCACCAAATCAGCGGAAATGCACAAAATGCGCAAACTGGAGTTTGATCGCTTTGATTTCCAGATTCTGGAGGCGCTGCAGCGCGACGCGCGCGCCACCCACCAGAAGCTGGCGCAAGAGGTAGCCCTGTCGGCATCGCAAATCGGCCGCCGCATTCAGCGGCTGGAAGAAGCCGGGGTGATTCAGGGCTACCACATCAGCCTGCGCCCCGACCTGCTGAACCTGTCGGTCACCGCCTTTGCCAGTGTCAGCCTGGAGCGCCATGGCGAGGCGTCGATACGCGAATTTGCCGCCGCCATCGCCAACCTGCCGGAAATCCTGGAGTGCTACGCGGTAGCCGGCGAGGCAGACTACTGGCTACGCATCGTCGTGGCCGACCTGCCCTCGCTATCGCGTTTCGTGATGAACAAGCTGATGACGCTGCCGCTGGTACGCAGCGTGAAATCTACCGTAGCGCTGGAGCCGATCAAGCACAGCCAGCGCCTGCCACTCGCGCAGGCCATGGGAAACTAGGCCGCGCTGCGGCCAACCTTAACGGCGGCGCAGCGCCCGCAGCGAAATCAGTATCAGGGCCGCCGCAATCATCAGCATGCCGCACGCCTCGGCCAGCGATGGCTGCTCGCCCAGCAGCAGCCACGCCATGCCCACCGCCACGGCTGGAATGGCCAGAATGCTGATACTGGCCATGCCGGCACTCAGGCGCGACAGCAACACCATCCACACCAGCCAGCCCAAGCCACCGGCCAGGACACCGGAAAACAGCAACACGCCCAATAGCGGCCACCCCCACACCAGCTCGCGGGTGGGGAAAAAAGGCAGCAGTACCAACAATGGCACCGTACCCCACACCATCTGCCAGAACGTCAGCGACAGCGTATCTACCTGGTGCTGCGCCCGCAGGCGCTTGGCGATAATGGCCGAGCTGGCCCACACCAGGCCACCGGTAATAGCCAGCAAGTCAGACTGCCAGCTACCACCCAGGTCCCACGGTTCCAGAATGGCCAGCAAGCCGGCAAAGGCCAGCGCCACGCCCAGCCACTGGCTGAGCGCCAGCTTTTCGTGCAGGAAAATGCGTGCCAGCAGCAGTGTCCAGAACGGCATGGTGTAACACAGCACCGACACCTTGCCCGCCCCACCCGCCACCAGCGCCAGGTTGGTAAACACCACAAAACCCGCGGTCTGCGTGAGCCCCAGCCAGAAGGTTGGCCGCATGGGGGTAGGCTGAAAGCCACGACCGGAGAGGCGCATCACCAGCCCCAGGGTGGCGATGGCAAACAGGGTGCGCAGCAGGCCTAGCTGAAAGGCGGTAGCGTAGGACAGACCCAGCTTGGTCACCACCCAGTTGGTACCCCAGGCAAACCACAGGCCCAGCAGCATCAACACACTGACCAGCGGGGAAGCAGAAACAGGCATAGAACAATGGCCACAAAGTAAGCCGGTGCAGGCACCGGCTCGGGATGGATGACAAACCCTGCTGGCAACGCACACAGGGTTTGTTGTGTCAACAGCGAGGCGGCGCGTGCCGCAAGGCATGACGGGTGGCGCGGTTTTACCCGGCCAGGTGCCCGTTAAACCGGCACCAGGCCAGCCACGCCAAGCCGGTGCGGGCACCAGCTTGGGGCAAAACAGCAGTATACCCGCTTATGCCGACAGGTTCTTCGATACGATTTCGTAAACATCCTTGGATAGGCCATCTTTGGCCAGGATGCGCTGCAGCTCGCGGGTCATCAGCGCCTGGCGTTGTGGCTCCAGCTTCTGGCGACGGTTGAACAGCGACACGATGCGGCTGGCCACCTGCGGGTTGATGGCGTCCAGTGCCAGCACCTGATCGGCCAGGAAAGCGTAGCCGGAGCCGTCTGCCGCGTGGAAATGCTGCATATTGCGGCCAAAGCTGCCCAGCAGCGCACGCGCCTTGTTCGGGTTTTTCAGGGTAAACGCCGGGTGCTGCATGGCGGCTTTCACGTGCTCCAGCACGCCGGGCAGCTGGCTGCTGGCCACCAGGCTAAAGAACTTGTCCATCACCAGCGCATCGCCCTGCCAGCGGCTGGCAAACGACAGGTAGCAGTTTTCACGCTCGGCTACGTCGCGGTCGCGCAGGGCCAGCATGGCGCCCATCTGGTCGGTCATATTGTCTGCTTCCAGGCACTGCTTCTCGGCAGCTTCCAGCGGCCAGGCATCCTGCAGGCGGGTCAGCATGGCCAGCGCCAGGTTTTTCAGGCTGCGGCGGCCACCATCAGCAGGCTGGTAGCGCTGGGTCTGGTTCAGATCGTAGGCTTCGTGCCATTCGCCACGCAGCGCCTGCGCCAGGCCATTGAGCACAAACTCGCGCACAGTATGGATATGCGCAGGGTTGGCCGCATCGACCATTTCCAGGATGTCGGCTTCGGATGGCAGGCTCAGCATCAGTGCCTTGAAAGCCGGGTCGGCGGCGTGGTCCTTCAGCACCGCACGCAGCGCCGCCACAAAGCCAGCGGGCAGCTGCAGTGCACGACCGGCAGCATGGTCGGCCAGCAGGGCTTTGAGCAGGCGCTCGGCGTAGGCCTGGCCGGCTTCCCAACGGGCGAAGGCATCGCTGTCATTGGCCATCAGGAACGACAGCTCGTCGTCACGCCAGTCGAACTGCAGGCGTACCGGTGCAGAGAAACCGCGCAACAGCGACGGCACAGGCAGCTCGGGCACGTTCACAAAAGTAAAGCTTTGCTCGGCAGCGCGGACATCCAGCACGCGGGTGCCGGCGCCGGGCTCAAGCTCGCCTGCCAGCTGCAGCGGCAGATCCTGGCCGGCGCGGCCCAGCAGGCCCACGGCCAGCGGGATATGGTACGGCAGCTTGCCGCTCTGGCCCGGGGTATCGGGGCAGCTTTGCTTCACGTGCAGGGTGTAGCTTTTGGCGACCGCATCGTACTCGCCGCGCACGCGCAGCTGCGGGGTGCCCGCCTGGCTATACCACAGGGCAAACTGGGTGAAGTCGGCACCGTTGGCGTCAGCCATGGCGGCGCGGAAGTCGTCGCAGGTGACGGCCTGGCCATCGTGGCGCTGGAAGTACAGCTTCATGCCCTTCTGGAAGCCTTCCTCACCCAGCAGGGTGTGGTACATACGGACGACTTCGGACCCCTTTTCGTACACCGTCATGGTGTAGAAGTTGTTCATCTCGATGTAGCTGTCGGGGCGGATGGCGTGTGCAGTGGGGCCGGCGTCTTCCGGGAACTGCAGCTGGCGCAGTTTTTTCACGTCTTCGATGCGCTTCACCGGGCGGCTGTGCAAATCCGAGCTGAACTCCTGGTCGCGGAATACCGTGAGGCCTTCTTTCAGGCTGAGCTGGAACCAGTCGCGGCAGGTGACGCGGTTGCCGGTCCAGTTGTGGAAGTACTCGTGGCCGATGATGGCTTCCACGCGCTCGAAGTCGGCGTCGGTCGCGGTGTCCTGGCGCGCCAGCACGGCCGAGGTGTTAAAGATGTTGAGGCCCTTGTTTTCCATGGCGCCCATATTGAAGTCGCCCACGGCCACGATCATGTAGATGTCCAGATCGTATTCCAGGCCAAAGCGGGTTTCATCCCACTGCATGGAGCGCTTTACCGCGCCCATGGCAAAGTCCACCTTGTCCTGGTCTGCCGGTACGGTCCAGATTTCCAGTGCTACCTTGCGGCCGCTGGCGGTGGTGTAGCTGTCTTTCAGTGCCACCAGCTTGCCGGCCACCAGGGCAAACAGGTAGGCCGGTTTGCGGTAGGGGTCGACCCATTTTACCCAGTGGCGCTTTTTGTCGGCCTGGCCTTCACCTACCTTGTTGCCGTTGGACAGCAGTACCGGGTACTTCTGTTTGTCGGCAATGATGGTGGTGCTGAACTTGGCCATCACGTCTGGCCGGTCCGGGTAGTAGGTAATCTTGCGGAAGCCTTCCGGCTCGCACTGGGTGTACAGGTTGCCGCTGGAGCCGTACAGGCCGTTAAGGCTGGTGTTGGCGACCGGGTCGATTTCGGTTTCGATATCCAGAATGAAGCTGTCCGGCACATCGGGAATCGCCAGGCCTTCGGCGTGCTGATGGTAGGCACCCGGCTGCAGCTGGTCGCCATCCAGCACCACCGACAGCAGCGTGGCGCTGCCGTCCAGCTGCAACACGTTGGCCGCAGTGGATTCCGGGTTGCGGTGTATCACCATGCGGGCGCGTACACGGGTCTGGGTGTCTTCCAGGACATCGAACGTCAGGTCTACCTTGTCCACCAGATAGGCGGGCGGCAGGTAGTCCTGGCGGTATTTGATCTGTGGCTGTTGTTGGCTCATGAACGGGCATCCTCAGTAGGCTTGCAAGGCGGGTCGGCTATGCCGCCCGCTTGTCTTTATCAACGCAAAGCGTCCCTGGTTATGGTGTGATCCACGCTGCGGCACCGGGGGCCAGGCTCAGGCGGCAGGTATCGGCTTGCGTGGCTTGCAGTGTGACTTTGTAAGTGGCCAGCTCGTCGCGACGGAAGGCGTGTACTTTGACGGTGTCGCCTACCTTGTGGCGGGCGATGGCTTTATCAAGATCGCTGGCTTTCAGGCCGTTTACCGCCACGATGACATCGCCACCCGACAAGCCGGCAGCCTGCGCCGCGCCACCATCCAGCACCTGCACCAGGCGCACGCCCAGGGCGTCTGGCGCCGCCTTGACGCCCAGGGTTGGCCGCAGCGCGGCGGGCGTAATCTGCGCTACCACGCTGCCACTATCGGCCGGGCTGTCGGCTGGCACCATCTGCAGAGTGACACGCTGCGTGGCCAGCAGTTCAGCCAGCGGCAGGTCTTGCGTGCTGCGGATGGCATGGTCGAAGAACGGCCCCAGCGGCAGGCCGGTAGCCTGCTCGGCCACCTGCTCCCACTCGCCCTCGGCCAGGCCCTGGCCGTCGGCCAGCCATTTTTGCCACAGCGCCAGCATCACGGTGTCCAGGCTCTTGGCCCCGGCGGTTTCGCGGCGGATATGCAGGTCCAGCGCCAGCGCGGCCAGCGAGCCCTTGGTGTAGTAGCTCACGATGCTGTTGGGGCTGTTTTCGTCCTGACGGTAGTACTTGGTCCAGGCATCGAAGCTGGCGTCGGCCAGGGTTTGCTTGGTGCGGCCGTTGCCGCGCATCACGCCGGTAATGGTTTTGGCCAGCAGGCCCAGGTAGCGTTTCTCGTCGATCAGGCCGCTGCGCACCAGCGCCAGGTCGTCGTAATAGGAGGTAATGCCCTCGAAGGCCCACAGCAGGGTGGTGTGGCCTTCGCGGTTCAGGTCGTAGGGGGTAAATACCGCCGGCTTCATGCGCTTCACGTTCCAGCTGTGGAAGTACTCGTGGCTGATCAGGCCCAACAGACGCAGGTAGCCGTCGCCGATCTCGCCCTCGGCCAGGCCGGGGGCCGGCAGGTCGTCTCGGTTGGCCACCAGCGCGGTGGAGGCGCGATGCTCCAGGCCGCCGTAGATGTCGGCGCCGACAAACAGCATGAATACGTAGCGGTCGAACGGGGCAGGCTCGCCAAAGAAACGGATCTGCCACTCGCAAATGCGTTTGGTATCGGCGGCCAGGCGTTTGAGGTCGGCCTGGCAGACACCGGACACCACAAACTCGTGCGGCACGCCGCAGGCCTTGAAACGGATGCGCTGGAAGCGGCCCAGCTCTACCGGATGGTCGATCAGCTCGTCGTAGTTGGCCGCACGGTAGCGGCCAAAGCCGGTTTTCTTGTGCACGTCCAGCGCGGGCAGGCTGGTGGCCAGCTGCCAGTCTGCCAGTGCCTTGTCGGTTGGTGCGTCGATATCCACGGTGCACGGGTCGTTTTCGAAACCGTCGGCCGACAGGAACACGCTGGTGCCGTTATAGAAACCACGGTTGGCGTCCAGATACGCACCACGCACCGACAGGTCGTAGGCGTACACCTGGTAGCGCACGGTCAGCTCGCCTTTGACCGGGGCAGCCTGCCAGCTGTGTTTGTCCAGCTTGGTCAGGGGCACTGTCTTTTTACCGCTGCTGGCGCTGATCTGCACGATATGGCGGGCAAACTCGCGCACCATGTAGCTGCCGGGTATCCAGGCAGGCAGACGCAGTACCTGGCCGGCAACAGCGGGCTGGGCAATGGTGACGGTCACATCGAAAAGGTGGGCGTGCGGGTCGAGTACGGCAAGGCGGTAGCTAACGGGGGAAGACATGGTGCAGAACCGTTCTGTGGCAGAAAGATGCTGGATTCTAGCACCGGCTGTACAAAACCACCCCTGACCTTCCGGCTTGATCTTCATCAATAGCAGTACTACCGATGACAATATAATCCATGTCTGTCAAAAGGCTAAAAAGGCCAAAAAGCCAGTACGGGCAGGGAAAAGCGCACGTCGCCCCGCGTTCTTGACTGGTGGCTGATGCCTGAATTGATTAGAATAGCCTGTTGAATACGCGGGTGAATTAAAGCACTTGTTCTTGCCTGGCAAGGCAGTGGTGCAAAGCGGGGCGCACCAGCTACAGGGGTTTTGATCGACACCCAAGAACTTGATACACCTCCCCAGCTTGGGGCGGGTACACAAAATTCAAGTCACCAGTTTTACACGTTCTAGTTCGCAACCTTGGAGAAAACCCTAAATGGATACGCAATCCACTTATAACTATAAGGTGGTGCGCCAGTTCTCGATAATGACCGTGGTTTGGGGCATTGTCGGGATGCTGGTTGGCGTCATTATTGCGGCCCAGCTGGTGTGGCCGGAGCTCAACTTTGGGCCCTGGTTCCACTACGGCCGTCTGCGCCCCCTGCACACCAACGCCGTGATCTTTGCATTCGGCGGCTGCGCGCTGTTTGCCACGTCTTACTACGTGGTGCAGCGTACCTGTAACGTTCGCCTGTTTTCCGACAAACTGGCCGCGTTTACCTTCTGGGGTTGGCAACTGGTTATCGTGCTGGCCGCCATCACCCTGCCGCTGGGCATTACCGCCGGCAAGGAATACGCCGAGCTGGAATGGCCTATCGACATCCTGATCACCGTGATCTGGGTGGTGTACGCCATCGTGTTCTTCGGTACCCTGGCGATCCGCAAGGTGAAACACATCTACGTGGCCAACTGGTTCTACGGTGCCTTCATTCTGGCCGTCGCCCTGCTGCACGTGGTGAACAGCCTGGCCATCCCGGTATCGCTGACCAAGTCCTACTCCATCTACGCCGGTGCAGTGGATGCCATGGTGCAATGGTGGTACGGCCACAACGCGGTAGGTTTCTTCCTGACCGCTGCGTTCCTGGGCATGATGTACTACTTCGTACCGAAGCAGGCTGGCCGTCCGGTGTACTCCTACCGTCTGTCGGTAGTGCACTTCTGGGCGCTGATCTTCACCTACATGTGGGCCGGCCCTCACCACCTGCACTACACCGCCCTGCCTGACTGGACCCAGTCGCTGGGTATGGCGTTCTCGCTGGTACTGCTGGCACCGAGCTGGGGCGGCATGATCAACGGCATCATGACCCTGTCCGGAGCATGGCACAAACTGCGTACCGACCCGGTACTGAAATTCCTGGTGGTATCCCTGTCCTTCTACGGTATGTCCACCTTCGAAGGCCCGATGATGTCCATCAAGACCGTTAACGCCCTGTCGCACTACACCGACTGGACCGTTGGCCACGTGCACTCCGGTGCCCTGGGCTGGGTTGCCTTCATCTCCATCGGTTCCATGTACTACCTGCTGCCACGCCTGTTCGGCCGCGACAGCATGCACAGCGTGAAACTGATCGAAGCGCACTTCTGGCTGGCTACCGTGGGCGTCGTGCTGTACATCGCCTCGCTGTGGATTGCCGGTGTGATGCAAGGCCTGATGTGGCGTGCCCTGAACGCCGACGGCACCCTGACCTACTCGTTTGTAGAAGCCGTTAAAGCGTCCTACCCGTACCTGTTTGTCCGCTTCCTGGGCGGTTCCCTGTTCCTGTCCGGTATGTTGCTGATGGCTTACAACACCTTCCGTACCGTAGCAGCAGGTCGCCCGGTAGATGCCAAGATCCCGGCAGTTACCGCGCACGCGCACTAAGGGAGCCAAGGAAACATCATGGAAAAGATCCAGAAACTGATTGAAGAAAACGTAGCGTATCTGATCGTGCTGACCCTGCTGGTTATCAGCGTGGCCGCCCTGATCGAGATCGTACCGTTGATGTTCCAGAAGTCCACCACCCAGCCGGTAGCCGGTGTGAAGCCTTACACCGCGCTGCAGCTGACCGGTCGTGACATCTACATCCGCGAAGGCTGCTACACCTGCCACTCGCAGATGATTCGTCCGTTCCGTGCGGAAACCGAGCGCTATGGCCACTACTCCGTCGCCGGCGAATCGGTCTACGACCACCCGTTCCAGTGGGGCTCCAAGCGTACCGGCCCGGATCTGGCCCGCGTAGGTGGCCGTTATTCCGACGAATGGCACCGTGTTCACCTGACCAACCCGCGTGATGTGGTACCGGAGTCCAACATGCCTGCCTTCCCATGGCTGGCACGCAACCTGGCCGACGCTGACGGCGTAGCCGCCAAGATGACTGCACTGACCAAAGTAGGTGTGCCGTACACCGCCAAGGAAATTGCAGAGGCGAAAGCCCAGGTTGAAGGCAAGTCCGAGCTGGACGCGCTTATCGCCTACCTGCAAGGCCTGGGTCTTGCACTGAAGAACGCGCGTTAAGCCATGGACTGGACTAATCTGGGGCGCATCCTGTTCACGGTATTCTGCTTCACCGTGTTTATCGTGATTGCATTGGGTGCCTTCGGTAAAAAAGCCAAGAAGCGTTATGACGAAGCGGCCAACCTCGTGATGGACGAGGACGACACGCCAGCGCCGGATAACGCTTCCAACGGAGCGAAGCAATGAGTGATTTTGTGAGTGATTTCTGGGGCGTTTATATCGCCGTAGTGGTGATTGTGGGCCTGGTGGGCTTGGCCTACCTGCTGTTCACGCAATCGAAAACCACGGTCAAGAAAGGTGAAGAAGTTCAGATCACCGGCCATATCTGGGACGATGACCTGGCTGAATACAACAACCCGCTGCCACGCTGGTGGATGTTGATGTTCTATCTGACCCTGATCTTTGCCGCTGGCTACCTGGTACTGTACCCGGGCCTGGGTACCTGGAAAGGTATTCGTGGCTGGACCGCAGTCGGCCAGTACAAGGAAGAGAAAGCCGCTGCCGAGGCAAAATACCAGCCTCTGTACGACAAGTACCTGAAACAGGACATCAAGGCTGTTGCTGCCGACCCGGAAGCACAAGCCATGGGTAAACGCCTGTTCCAGACCTACTGCGTACAGTGCCACGGTTCTGACGCACGCGGTGCCAAAGGCTTCCCGAACCTGACTGACAACGACTGGCTGTATGGTGGCGATGAAAAAACCATCCACACCACTATCGCCGGTGGTCGTCACGGCCAGATGCCAGCATTTGGTGCAGCCTTCGGTGAAGAAAAAGTGAAGGACGTTGCCAACTACGCCATGTCGCTGTCCGGCAAGAAACACGATGCCGACCGCGCAGCACGTGGCAAGGAAACCTTCGCCGCCATTTGCTCGGCCTGCCACGGTGCAGACGGTAAAGGCAACCAGGCAATGGGTGCCCCGAATCTGACCGACAATGTATGGCTGTATGGTGGTACCGAAAAAACCATCATCGAAACCGTCACTAACGGCCGCAACAACCAGATGCCAGCCTGGAAAGACTTCCTGGGCGACGGCAAGGTTCACCTGCTGACCGCTTACGTTTATGGCCTGTCCAATAACGCCAAAGCCCAGTAATTGACCCTGCTCAATACTGCCCGCGCAAGCGGGCAGTATCTTTTGTGCTAACATTTTATTTGTTTGTGAATTGTTTTAGCATCAAGCATGCTTCATAAAGACCCTAGAATACGCTGGGTGCTTTATGAAGCGTTCTCCAAGGAAAGCCAGATGAGCAACAAGCTGAAAGATATCGGGGTGAAGGTAGAAAAACCCCAGGGTGAAACCGTTTCGCTGTATGCAGCGCAAAAGAAAATCTACCCGCGCAGCGCAAAAGGCGTGTTTGCCAACTGGCGCATCCTGTTTGTCATTGCTACCCAGCTGGTGTACTTCGGCCTGCCCTGGCTGCAATGGAACGGCCGCCAGGCCGTGCTGTTCGACCTGGTCAGCCGCAAGTTCTACCTGTTCGGCCTCACCATCATGCCGCAGGACTTCGTCTACCTGGCCGCCCTGCTGATGTGCAGTGCCTTCGGCCTGTTTACCTGGACCACCATTGCCGGCCGCCTGTGGTGCGGCTACTCCTGTCCGCAAACGGTGTACACCGAAATCATGTTGTGGATCGAAGAGAAAATCGAAGGCGACCGCAACAAGCGCATCAAGCTGGATAAAGAACCGTGGAGCCTGCGCAAGCTGCGCATCAAAGGCACCTCGCACGGCATCATGATCCTGTTCTCGCTGTGGACCGGCTTTACGCTGGTAGGCTATTTCACCCCCATGCAAGACCTGCTGCAGGCCATGCCGACGTTCAACTACGGCACATGGGAAACCTTCTGGATGTTCTTCTACGCCGGCTTTACCTACCTGCTGGCCGCCCATATGCGCGAACAGGTATGCATGTACATGTGCCCGTATGCCCGCTTCCAGAGCGCCATGTTCGATGAAGACACCCTGATCATCTCCTACGACGAAAAACGCGGCGAACCACGCGGCGCCCGTAAAAAAGGCCAGGAGCAAGCCAACCTGGGCGACTGCATCAACTGCGGCATCTGCGTACAGGTCTGCCCTACCGGCATCGACATCCGCAACGGCCTGCAATACGAGTGCATTGGCTGCGCCGCCTGTATCGACGCCTGCGACGAAGTCATGGTGAAGATCGGCAGCCCCAAAGGCCTGATCCGCTACACCACCGAAGCCGCACTGGAAGGCAAATACCCCGAAAGCGCCATCGTATCCCGCCTGAAACGGCCACGCGTCGTCATGTACATGCTGGTACTGTCGGTCATTTTCATCGCCGCCATCGCCTCGCTCACCATGCGTAAACCGTTCAAGGTAGATATCATTCGGGATCGCGCATCCCTGGTACGGGAAACCAATGACGGCCTGCTGGAAAACACCTACAGCGTCCGTATCATGAACGTATCGGAACAAGTGCAGACATTCCGCATCAAAGTGGAAGGTCTGGAGGGAATCAAGCTGGTTAGCGAGCACCCGCAAGTGCGCGTAGAAGGCCTGAGCAACGAGCTGGTGTCGGTACGCGCCCAGGTTGCACCGGAAATTGCCACCAAAGGCAGCCACGAGATTCACTTCACCATCGAGTCGCTGACCAACCAGGCCAGCGTAGAAGAGAAATCCAGCTTTATCGGGGAATAAGGCATGCAAAACCAAACCGGGGCCCCGCGCCCCTGGTACAAAGACCGCTGGCCATGGCTACTCATGGCCGGCCCTTTTCTGGCCGTCGTTGCCGGCATCATCACCTTTCGCATCGCGGTAGTCACTGCCGACGACATGGTGAATGACGACTACTACAAACGCGGCAAAGACATCAACCTGGAACTGACACGCGATAAAGCCGCCGTCAGCCTGGGCATCAGCGCCCAAGCCATGTTCAGCGACGACAAGCAGTCGGTGCGCATCGTCACCACCAGCCAGGCCCCGCTGCAGGGCGAGCTTACCCTGACCCTGCTGCACCCGACCCGCCAGCAAGACGACCAGCGCATCACCCTGACCCGCCAGGCAGACAATATCTACCAGGCACGCATCACCCCGGGCAATGCCAATCACTGGTACCTGCGCCTGGAAGACAAAGCCGGTAGCTGGCGCCTGCAAGGCGAATGGCGGCCCGGCGAAAGCGCCATGGTGCAGCTGGGCAACCCCAAACTGGAACCGGTAGAACACTGATGAGCCACCTAGACCGCCGCCACCTGCTACTGGGCCTGGCCGCCAGCACACTGGCCGCCTGCGCCACCCGCCCCGGCATGGGCTATGTCAACGGCAGTGCCTTCTATCTGGAGCGCATCGCCTACCCGCGTGACAAAACCCTGCTGCGCGTGCGCCTGCTGGACGTCACCAGCGGCGCCCCCGCCGTGCTGGCCGAACAGACGCTGGAGAAAGTCGGCACGCCCATCGCCTTCTCGCTGTGCTACGACTACGCGGCGGTCAAGACCGGCCGCCAATACGCGGTAGACGCCCGCCTGTTTGTCGACGGCGAGCTGCGCATGCAAGCCGCCGAGCCGGTAGCCAACCTGGCCAACAAGCTGGACCTGCGGCTGGTGATGGTGGGGCAGTAAACCGGCCACGCAGCGCAAAAAAGCAGCCACACTGCTGAATGCCGTTCACTTAAACAAGTGAACGGCATTTTTTGTCAGGATGGTTTTTGAAAAAAATAGGCAAGACATTGAATCTGCTACGCGGATGATGTTTAAAGATGCCGGCGCCGCCCGTGACCGAGCGAGGCAAGCGTAGCGTTGCGAGGGAGTCAGACGGGAAAGGGGGCGGGTTGCCCCCCTTTTCTATCACTGAGCGAATCAAAGATTCGCACGCAGACCCCGCGCCCCAAGGCTGCTCGAAACCCCGGGCAAAATGGCACGCCCCAGGCGCAGCCGTACTCGCCGCGTGCTAACGTCACGCGGCTCAAACA
>JAIXTB010000258.1 GCA_027484385.1 Neisseriaceae bacterium
CCCTATTGACGATATTCGGCCCCGGCAGTATTTGGCCCAGTGCCAGCAGCTCGGCAAACTCGCTATCGGTAAGCCAGCAGCGGCGCTGTACCAGCTGGTGCTGCGCCTGCGGCAGCACGCCGCCAAAGCCGCTCAGGCCGATAAGAAAAAAGCCGCGAAACAGGGCTTGTTTGTCTGGAATGATCAGGGTGTTCATACCCCTTAGCGTAGGGCGGCCAGCGCCGTGGCACAAACGGCTTTTTCTGGCTTTGCTTGTGCGTTATTCTCACAAGCATGAACCGCAAACTCCCCCCGCTCAATGCGCTGCGTGCCTTCGAAATGGCCGCCCGCTACCAAAGCCTGACCGCCGCCGCCGAGCAGCTGCACGTGACCCACAGTGCTGTTAGCCGGCAGGTAAAGCTGCTGGAAGACTGGCTGGGCCTGGCATTATTCGACAGGGTTGGCCGCAGGCTGCAGCTTACCGACGCCGGGCGCCAGTATTTGCCGATGGTGCAAGCCGCGTTTGACAGCCTGGCCAATGCCACTGAAAAACTCACAAGCCAGAAGCCCAGGCTGCTGCGCATCAACGCCGCCCCCACGCTGGCCATGCACTGGCTGCTGCCGCGGCTCACGCAGTTCCAGCGCCGCCACCCCGAGGTCGAACTGCGGCTGGCCACCTCAGACGCCATCATCAACAACCAGAACGCCGATTTCGATATCGCTATCCGCCGTGGCAACGACCACTGGCACGGCTTTGTCTCGCATATTTTCCTGACCGAGCACGAGCTGCCGGTAGCCAGCCCGGCCCTGCTGGCGCGCCAGCCGCTGCCCAATGCGGCCGCGCTGGCGCAACACACTCTGCTGCATTCCGAAACGCGGCCGGTGGCGTGGGAGCGCTGGCTGGCCGCCGCCGGCGTGCCCGGCCTGCAGCCTGCGGCCAACCAGCATTTCGACCACTACTATCTGGCGCTGCAGGCCGCAGTCGACGGCATGGGCATTACGCTGGGGCCGCGGCCGGTGATTGATGAGCTGCTGGCCAGCGGCAAGCTGCAGGTAGCGCTGCCCGCCCCGGCCGTGCGGGTGCGCGGCTACTCGTGGGTGGTGCCGCTGGCGCTGGCAGAAGACCCGCTGTGCGCCGGGTTCTGCGCCTGGCTGGAAGACGAAGGCCAGGCCTGGCAAGCGGGCTAGGCCTAGCCATTACCGCTGGCCAGGCTGCCGCTGGGATGGCAGGCGGAGGTGATGGTGCCCGCTGCCTGTTGCCACGCCGCCTGGCTGCCTATCAGCAGGCACTGCACATTACCGCGCAGCGCTTCGATCACGATGCGTTCCCGGCTGGCGGCCGGCACCGCCCAGCAGTCGCCCTGCTGCAGCAAAATGTCTTCGCCATCGTGGCTGATCCACAGATAGCCGTGGATCACGCTGATGCTGTACAGCGCTGCCGGTACCAGCGCCATGACTTCCCGGTGTGCCAACAGAATGCGTGCCATGCTGTTTCTCCCTTGATCGACGCTTCCAGCATAAAAACCATGCGCCCTCTGCGGTAGACACAAGCGTGCATAAAGCCTGGCAGCACAGTTGCCGGCCTGGCGCGACTGTACCGGTAGATTTGTGCGCAAACTGTCTATGTCGCGCCATTTTCATTTGGATATCATGGTTTCATGAACAGCCGCCCCCTTTACCTGCAGCTTGCCGACGATATTGCCACCCAGATCACGCATCGGGTATGGCAGGCAGGGGCGCGCCTGCCGTCGCTACGCGAGATGAAAAACCGCCGTGGCCTGAGCCTGAGTACGGTGCAGCAGGCGTTTCGTCACCTGGAAGACCAGGGTCTGATCGAGGCCCGGCCGCAGTCTGGCTACTATGTGTGCCCGCCGCGTGGCCAGGCACCGGCGCAAAAGCTGCTGGCCCCTACCGAAGTCGCTGTTGACCCGCTGCTGTGGCGCTATGTGGCCGACCAGTCCCAGCCACTGCCTGGCCGCCAGTACGGCTTTGCCACCGCCGTCGCCCCGCGCGGCCTGCTGCCGGAGGCTGCGCTGCAAAGGCTAATGATGGACAGCTTGCGCCGCCAGCCGGCCACGCTGTCCGACTATGGCCGGCCCGATGGCGACATGGCGTTCAAGCGCCAGGTGGCGCGGCTGGCGCTGGAATGGGGCGGGCAGATGTACCCCGAACAGCTGGTGGTGACCCAGGGCGTGATCGAGGCGCTGAACCTTGCCCTGCGGGCGCTGACGCGGCCGGGGGACGTGGTCGCGGTAGAGTCGCCCGCCTACTTTTCTCTGCTGTACACCATCAAGGAGCTGGGGCTGCGCGTGCTGGAAATCCCCACCGACCCGGTAAGCGGCATCTCGGTGCCGGCGCTGGAGCTGGCCACGCGTGACGGCCAGGTAAAAGCCGTGGTGATGGTGGCCAACTTTTCCAACCCCATGGGCGCGCTGATGCCGGACGAGGCCAAGCAGCAGGTGGCGGCACTGCTGGAAAGCCGGCAGATACCGCTGATCGAGGACGACATCTACGGCGAGTTTTACTACGGCCAGCAGCGCCCGCGCCCCATCAAGGCGTTCGACCGCAGTGGCAATGTGCTGTATTGCACCTCGCTTACCAAAGACGTGGCACCGGGGCTGCGTGTGGGCTGGATAGACGCCGGCCGTTATCACAGCCAGATCGAGGTACAAAAATACCTGGCCAGCCATTCCACCCCCACGCTGAACCAGCAGGTGCTGGCGCGCTTTCTGGACAGCGGAGCTTACCCGCGCCACATGCGGCGGCTGCGGCGCAGCATTGCCAGCCAGATGGCGGTATTGCAGGGTGAGGTTGGCCGCCACTTTCCGGCCTGTGTGCAATTTGTGGCGCCGCAGGGTGGCTTTTGCCTGTGGCTGCGGTTTCCGCCGGGCTTTGACAGCATTGCCCTGTACGAGCAGGCGCGGCTGGAGGGCATAGGCCTGACACCCGGCCCGCTGTTTTCGCCGCGCGGCGGCTACCGGCACTGCCTGCGCCTGTCCTGTGCCGACCCGTGGAGTACACAGCAGCACGCACGGCTGCAGCGGCTGGGGCAGCTGGCCAGCCAGCTGTGCCTGGGGTTGTAGCCAGGCTGGCTGGATAAAACAACAAGGCCGCAGCGGATGCTGCGGCCTTGTGCTTTTGCCGGGCTGCCGTTTACAGGCGGAAGCGCGACACCATGCCGTGCAGGTGGCTGGACAGCTGGTGTAGCTCGTTCACCGTTTGCGTGGCGGTTTGTACTGCCTGGTCGGTTTCAATGGCCATGTGGTTGGCTACCTCGGCCGCACGCGCCATCTCGGTGGTGGCAATGGACTGCTCGCGCGTGGCATCGGCGATGTCGCGGATGGTTTGCACCACGCGGCCCACTTCGCTTTCGATGCCGGCAATCTCCTGCGCCACCTGGCGCGAAGCGCCCACGCCAGACTGCACCGACTGCTGCGTGCTGTTCATATTGGCCAGCGCCGAGTTCACGTCGGCGTGCGTGGCGTGAATCAGCCCGCCGATCTCCACCGTGGCTTTGGATGTGCGCTCGGCCAGCTTGCGCACTTCGTCGGCTACCACGGCAAAGCCGCGGCCCATTTCACCGGCGCGGGCGGCTTCAATCGCCGCGTTCAGCGCCAGCAGGTTGGTCTGGTCGGCAATATCCTTGATCACGTTGATGATCTGGTCCATCTGCGCCGAGCGCTGGCCCAGGCCACCCAGTGTGCTGGCCAGCTCGCCCACGGCACAGGCAATGCCTTCGATGCTGTCGGCCAGTGCCCCCACCGACTGCGCCGACTGGCGCGAGGTGTGGCCGGTTTGTACCACCGACTCTTCGGCGCTGCCGGCGTTACTGGCGATGTGGTTGATGCTGACGGTGATCTGTTCGATGGTGGCGGCGGTGGCGCTGGAGGCATCGGCCTGCTGCTGCGAGTCGCTGGCCAGCTGGCGCGTAATGCCGTTGAGCGCATCAATGCCACCGTTCAGCGAGACCGAGTGGTCGCGCACTTCGACAAACATCTGGCGCAGGCTGCCAATAAAGCGGTTGAACGCCTGGGCGGTCTGGCCGATTTCGTCGCGGCTATCGATGTGCAGCTGGTGGGTCAGGTCGCCCTGGCCGCTGGCCACATCCAGCAGGGCATCGCGCAGGCGGACCAGGTTGGCCAGCAGGCGGGTAAGCGCCACATTGGCCAGCAGGATGGCGGCTACCGCCACGGCCAGGCCGGCCAGCATCAGCGTGACCAGCATCTGGTTCAACGGCGCCAGCAGCACGTCTTTTTCGGCCACGGTACCCAGCACCCAGTCGGTGCCTTCTACCGGTACCAGCTGGGCGTAGTAGGTGTGGCCGTCGATATCGACCTCGTGTAGCTGCGGTGTGTTGTTGGCCGCAGTCAGCAAGCTGGTGTCAAAACCCTTCATCACCTCGCTCACCGGTTTGAGCGTGCTGCCCTCGGCCGGGTGCACCACGATATTGCCTTCGCGCGTGGCCAGAAATGCGTAGCCGTCGCCGCGTAGCTTGATGCCTTTCACCACGGCGGTGAGGCCTTCCAGCACGATGTCGCCACCGGCCACGCCCACCAGCTGGCCGTCACGCAGGATGGGGCTGGCCAGGGTGACGCCCAGTTTTTGCGTACTGGTAAAGATATACGGCTGGGTGACGACCACGTCTTTTTTGTCGCTGGCCAGCTTGTACCAAGGCCGCGCCGTGGGGTCGTAGCCTTCGGACGGTTGTTTTTCCGGGTTGTGATAGCGCATGGCTTTGTCGGCGTAGCCGGCAAAGGTCTGGTCGAAGCCGCCTGCTTCTTTGCCTTGCTGCAGGCTTGCGTACGGCGCGCTGGCGTCTTCCTTGCCCAGGCGGTTGGCCGTGGCGCGGATGGCATCGCCGCGCTGGCCTACCCAGCGGCCCAGTGCCTGGCTGTTACCGGTAATGGCGGCGTTCAGTTCCTGTTCTACGCCGCGTACGATTTCGCTGCGCATGCGTTGGTAGGCCAGTGCCGACAGCACGGCAATGGCAATGGCCAGCAGGATGGCCACAAAAAGCATAAGTCGCTGTTTTAACGACATGGTGTGCCTCTAGATGAAAAAGGGCGAGCCCAGCCGTTATCGTGCCGGCCGGTGTTCGCCTCTGGGTGGGTCGGTGTGTGGTAAGGAATAACCTTACTATTTATATTGTTTTGTAATGAATATACCGACCAAATATTAACAGGCAATGACAAATAGTCCAGCTGCAATGTGCGTGCGGGGGCGGGGCAGCGTCAAAAATGCGGGCTGCCGTGTGCTGTGTGTGGCGCTGCAGTAGCGCCATGGCGGGGGGGAAGGGCTGCCCCGTACCACGGCAGGTGCGGTACGGGGCGGTGGCTTACCAGCGTAGCTGCCGGCTAGTGCTTTTGCTGGCCAGTGCGTGGTCGTGGGTGACCAGCAGCAGCGCGCAGCCAATGCGCGCCAGCTCGTCCAGCAGGCAGTGCACGGTGTCCTGCTGGGTGAGCGGGTCCAGCCGCGAGGTGGGCTCGTCGGCAAACAGCAGCGCCGGCTGCAGTAGCAGGGTGCGGATCAGCGCCAGCCGTTGCAGCTCGCCGCCGGATACCTGCGACGGCTTACGCGCCAGCAGATCGGGCGATAGCCGCAGCCGGTGCAGTAGCGTTTCCAGGCTGGCCACCGGTTGGCCGCAGTGCTGCAATACGTCGTGCAGCGCGGTGTGCAGGCTAATGTGCGGGGCAAAGGCCTGCACCGGGTCCTGATACAGCTTTTGCCAGGCGGTGCGCGGCAGGCCGTCGCGGTAGCGCACGCTGCCGTGGTCGGCGCGGGTCAGCCCCAGCAGGATATTGCCCAGCGTGCTTTTGCCGGCGCCGCTATGGGCTAGCAGCGCCACGCGCTCGCCAGCGGCGATATCGATATCCACGTTCTGGAACAGCGTCTGGCTGCCGTAGGCCTTGCCAAGGCTGCGCCCCTGCAGCAGCCAGTCGCCCGCTGCGGGGTGGGGGATGGTCGGCCAGGCTTGTGGCTCGGCGGCCAGCAGCTGCTGCGTGTAGGTGTGCCGTGGCTGCTGCAATACCTGGCTGGCCGGGCCGTGCTCTACCACCTCGCCGCCGCGCATTACCAGCACCTGGCCACCCAGCGCGCGCGCCAGGGCGATGTCGTTGGTGATGGTGAGCAGGCATTGCCCGCTGGCCAAGTGTTGTTGCAGCAGTTGCGCCAGCGTAGCGCAGGCCTGGCTGTCTAGCCCCTTGCTGGGTTCGTCGGCCAGCAGCAGGCTGGCCCCGCCCAGCGTGGCGGCGGCAAACGCCACCCGCTGCGCCATGCCGCCCGACAGCTGGTGCGGGTAGTGCCGCTGTGCCGCGTGCAGGCCCAGGCGGCCCAGCAGGCTGTGCGCCTCGGTGTGGGCCAGCTTGGCCGCACCGCGCCAGCCCTCGGCTACCTGTGGCAGTACGCGCATGGTGGGGTCCAGCGCGGTGGCGGGCTCTTGCGGCAGGATGGCCAGCTGTGCGCCCCACAGCGCGCGGCGGTTGGCCGCATCGGCCAGCGGCCAGGCCTGGCTGTCCTGGCGTAGCTCGCCGCTGGCGCGCAGGCCGGCGGGCAGGGTACCCATGATGGCGTGCGCCAGCAGCGATTTGCCGGAGCCGCTTTCGCCCAGCACGGTGAGTGCTTCGCCGGGGTAGAGGGTGAGGTCCAGCGGCTGCAGCAGGCAGTGCTGTTGCTGGTAGACGGCTACGCCGCCCAGATGCAGGGTGCTCATCGTGTTACCTCCAGCGGGCGCAGCAGCACCAGTGCGGCCAGCGTGAGCGCCAGCACCGCCACCGGGGCCAGCACCAGGCGCGGTGCCTCGCTGTAATGCGGCAGCGCTTCGGTCATCATCAGGCCCAGCTCGGCGGCGGGCGGCTGCAGGCCCACGCCGACATAGCCCAGCGTGGACAGCGCCAGAATGGCAGTGGCCATGCCGAAGCTGGCCATGGTCAGCAGCATGGGGGACAGCTCCGGCCACAGGTGGCGGCGCACGATATACCCGGGGCCAAAGCCCAGCAGGCGCGAGGCTTCCACGTGCGGGCTGGCCAGTACCAGCCGGCTGCGCGCCCGCGTCATGCGGAAGTATTCCACCCATTGCGCCAGCGCCAGCCCCAGGTACAGCGTGAGAAAGCCGCCTTTGGCCATGGCCGAGAAAATCAGCACGATCAGCAGCCCCGGTAGCGCCAGTACGCCATCGGCCACGCCGCGCAGCACGGTGTCGGTGAGGCCGCCGCGCCAGGCGGACAGCACGCCCAGCAGGCTGCCCAGCAGCGCAGCGCTCAGTACGCACAATGCGGCCAACCCTAGCGATAGCCGGGTGGCGCTGGCCACGCGCGCCATCACGCTGCGGCCTAGCTGGTCGCGGCCCAGCGGCTCGGCCAGGCTGGGGCTGGCCAGAAACTGCATCAGGTCCTGGCGCGCCGGGTCTGGCCACAGCCACGGGCCGGCGATGGCCAGTAGCAGCACCAGCGCCAGCAGCAGCCAGGCCAGGCGGCGGTGCCAGGGTAATAAAGCAAGGTAGGTCATTTACGGCTCCGCCGGGCCACGCGGGTCGATGGCCAGGCATAACAGGTCGGTAAGGGTATTGAGCAGCACGAATAGCCAGGCCAGCAGCAAGGTGCAGCCCTGGATCATGGGCACATCGCGCCAGAACACGGCGTGTACCAGCGCGTGGCCCACGCCGGGCCAGGCAAACAGGCTTTCCACTACCACTACGCCCTCGATCAGCAGGATCAGCTGCACCCCGGCGTAAGCCACCACGGTGACGCCGATATTGCGCAGACCGTGGCGCCAGAAAGCCTGCCACGGCGACAGGCCTTTGGTGAGCGCAAAGCGGTAGTAGTCGGACTGCACCACGGCCAGCACGCTGTCGCGTACGATGCGCGCGGTCAGGCCGGACAGGCCCAGCCCCAGCGTCAGCGCCGGCAGCAGCAGGTTGCCATCCTCACCGTGGCCGGCGGCCGGTACCCAGCCCAGCTGTACCGACAGGCCCAGCATCAGCATCAGGCCCAGCAAAAACGGCGGCAGCGTGCGTAGTACCACGCTCCATAGCAGGGTTAAGCGGTCGGCCCAGCCGCCGGGGCGCAGGCCGCTGGCCAGCCCCAGTGGCAGGCCCAGCCCCAGCGCCAGCGCCACGCTGGCGGCGGCCAGCTGCAGCGTGGCGCCCAGGTGGTGGTTGATTTCATCCAGCACCGCGCCGCCGGTCACCAGCGATTGCCCCAGCTGGCCCTGGCCCAGCTGCTGCAGCCAGCCGGCAAACTGCTGCCACGCCGGGCGTGCCAGCCCCAGCTCTTGCCGTACCGCCTCGGCAGCGGCGGCGTCCACGTAGTCGTAGCCGTAGCGGCCGGCGGCAATGCGAAACGCCATGTCCCCCGGTAGCTGCTGTACCAGCACGAAGCACAGCGTGGCCACCAGCAGCGACACCACCAGCGCCTGTATCAGCCGCTGGCCCAACACGCGGGCCAGGCCGTGTTGCGTGAGGGCGGCCATTTAGCGGCCCCAGCTCATGTCGGCCAGGCGGTAGCTGCGTTCTTGCGGGTCGAGCGTGACACCGCGCAGCGCTTTGCTGACCGCGGCGCTCTGGCGGTACCAGGCCACCGGCAGCACCGGCAGCTCCTGTTGCAGGATGGTGGCTACCTTCAGCCGTGCGGCGGCGGCCTGAGCCGGTTTCAGCCCGCCCTGGCCCAGTGCGGCCAACTGTTGCGACAGCACGGTGTTCTGCCATTTCATCACGCCCCAGTCGGCGCCATCGTCGGTGAAGTCACCCAGCAGCGTGACCAGCGGGTCCGGCACCAGTGCGTAGTTGCGCGCGTACAGTGCCAGCTCCAGCGTGCCGTCTTTGTGGCCGGCCGGAATCTCGCTGGCGTTACCCA
>JAIXTB010000094.1 GCA_027484385.1 Neisseriaceae bacterium
AGCGCCTGCGACACTTCCGGTTCGAATTTCAGCGAAGCATCGTTCAGCTGCAGTTTTTCCAGCGCATCGCGCAAGGCTTCGTAGTCGTGGCTTTCCACCGGATACAGGCCGGCAAACACCTGCGACTGCACCTCTTTAAAGCCTGGCAGCGCTTCGCTGGCCGGTTTGGCAGCCAAGGTAATGGTGTCACCCACCTTGGCCGATTTCAATTCCTTGATACCGGCAATCACAAAGCCCACTTCACCCGCATTCAGCTCGGTACGCTGTACAGATTTCGGCGTAAACACACCAACCTGTTCGCACAGGTGCTCGGCCTGCGTGGCCATGAACTTGATCTTGTCTTTGGGCTTGAGCTTGCCGTCGATCACGCGCACCAGCATGACCACGCCGACGTAGTTATCAAACCACGAGTCGATGATCAGGGCTTTCAGCGGGGCATCCGGGTCGCCTTCCGGCGCCGGAATCTTGCTGACCACGGTTTCCAGAATGTCTTCGATACCAATGCCGGACTTGGCCGAGGCGCGCACGGCGTCGATGGCTTCAATACCGATAATGTCTTCGATTTCCTGGCTCACGCGCTCCGGGTCGGCCGCTGGCAGGTCGATCTTGTTCAGCACCGGTACCACTTCCACACCCAGCTCGATGGCGGTGTAGCAGTTGGCCACGGTTTGCGCTTCTACGCCCTGGGAGGCATCCACTACCAGCAGCGCGCCTTCGCAAGCAGACAGCGAGCGCGATACTTCGTAGGAAAAATCCACGTGACCGGGGGTGTCGATCAGGTTCAGGTTGTACACCTGGCCGTCACGCGCCTTGTATTGCAAGGCAGCAGTTTGCGCCTTGATGGTAATGCCGCGTTCTTTCTCGATATCCATCGAGTCGAGTACCTGCGCACTCATTTCACGCATTTCCAGACCGCCGCAATACTGGATAAAACGGTCTGCAAGGGTCGATTTGCCATGGTCAATATGGGCAATGATCGAAAAATTTCGGATATGTTTCATCGGAATCCAGCAAAAATTAAGGGCACCGAGATGTGCCCTTGCTAACTCAACACTGGCGCGGATTTTAGCCGATTTCGCCCGTGTGTGCAGCCAAACGTGCGGCCAAGCTGGCCTCGTCCAGGTGCCAATGGCAGATTTCGGTATCGCCATCGACAAGAACCGGCACCAGCTCGTTGTAGCGTTCTTCCAGCACCGGGTCGGCATCCACATCAATTACATCGATATCAAAGCCGTACTGTGCCTGCAGCGGCTGCAGCTGCGCCAGCATCTGGTGGCACAGGCTGCAATACTCGCGAAAATATAAGATGAGCGTTTTCAACGGGTTTTCTTCTCGGGTTTCAGGGCAACAAACAGTGGCGCACCGTCACGCAGTACACGCAAGGCCAAGGCATCGCCAGCGGGTACCGCCTGGATAGCCTGCACCAGCTGGCGCGCATTTTGCAGCTCTTCGCCGCCCACGCCAACAATCACGTCGCCCTGCTGCAGACCGGCCTTCAATGCCGGGCCAGTGGCACTGCGCACCGCCAGGCCGAACTTCACACCCAGCTTTTGCAGCAATGCCGGTGCCACGGCCTGCAGTGCCAGACCGGTACTGGTGCCCACTTCGTCCTGGGCACCTTCCTGCTTGCCTTTATAGGCACGCTCGGCCGTACGCGGGTCTTCATCCTGCATTTCAGCGGTGATCACCGTGGCTTTGACCAGCGCACGGCCACGCCACACACCCAGCTCCACCTTGCTACCGGGCTGTACGCTGCCCAGCAGGCGCGGCAGGTCTTCGCTGCTTTCCACCGCCTTACCCGCCACCTGCAGCACCACGTCACCGGCACGCACACCGGCCTTGGCAGCCGGGCCGTCTTTCTCTACCAGGGTAATCAGCGCGCCCTGCGCACCTTTCAGGCCAAAGGATGCGGCCAACTCCTGGGATACGTCCTGAATGGAGACGCCGATACGGCTACGATTTACCTTGCCGTACTTTTTGAGCTGTTCGGCCACATCCAGCGCCACATCTACCGGAATGGCAAAAGAAATGCCCATGAAACCGCCAGAACGGCTGTAGATTTGCGAGTTGATCCCGACCACCTCGCCCTTCAGGTTGAACAGCGGGCCACCCGAGTTACCCGGGTTCACCGCGGCGTCAGTCTGGATAAACGGTACGTAGGATTCATCCGGCAGGTGGCGCCCCTTGGCCGACACGATGCCGGAGGTAACGGTATTGTCAAAACCGAACGGCGAGCCGATAGCCAGCACCCATTCGCCTACCTTCAGCTGGTCTACCTTGCCTAGTTTCACAAAGGGCAGACCTGCGGCGTCGATCTTCAGCAAGGCCACGTCGGTGCGGGCATCCGAGCCCACGACTTTGGCTTTGTACTCACGCTTGTCGCCCAGCGTAACGATCATTTCGTCGGCATCGGCAATTACGTGAGCATTGGTCAGCACGTAACCATCGGCAGACAGGATAAAACCGGAGCCCATGCCGCCGGTGCGGTATTCGCGCAGCTGCGGCGGGGCAAAACGGCGGAAAAATTCGGCGAACGGGTCGTTTTCCATGCCTTCCGGCACGTTGCGTACTACTTCGCGCACGGTTTGCACGGTGCGGATATTGACCACGGCGCGGCCCTGGTTTTCCACCAGCTGGGTGAAATCCGGCAAAGCCAGTTGCGGGGCCGCCATCAGCGGCGCAGAGCCACCCAGCAGGCCGGCTACCATCATGGAAGAGACAATCAGCTTCTTGATCGGCATGTTTTGACAAACTCCATGGAAACAGTCTGAACATCGACAAGGCTGGCAATATGCGGCTGATAGCGGGCATCCCCCGCCAAACGCCGTGCATACACATGCACACAGCCCAAAGTGAACAACAGGCAAGCCAGCGCCAGCAGCGCGGCGATGGCATCACCATAACGGCTACCCAGCACAGCACCGCCAATCAGCGCCAACACTGGCAGGCCATACAGCAAGCCGGCACTGCGTAGCATGCCGGATTCCGGCACCGCAATATTGACCTGCTGACCAGGCGCTACGCCCAGCGGGTCCAGCACACGAAAGCGCGGCTCGCGCAGGGCGAACAGGCGCGCCATCTGCAAAGAGCGGCAGCCATGTACCGGGTGGCACTGCCCACAGGGGGCGTGCGGCCGCGGTGCTACCCAGGCAAAACCGGGTTCCACAGACAGCACGCGCGCTTCGGTTTCTATCATTTACTTGGCAGTCAGGCGGATATTTTTCAGCACGGACTGCAGGCCAGCCTCGGGCAAATCACCTACCACGGTCAGCAGCATGTCGCCGCTCTGGCGTGACGCCACGCCGATGCCGTTGGCTGCGGTGGCCGCCGTCTGGTTTACCCCCTCGCCGGTGGCGGCTTCGACAAACAGCGATACTTTGGCAAAGCCATCGGAGAACACGTAGTGCTGCACGGCTTTTTCATGGCCTGGCAGCGGGCGATTCACAAAGCGCACCATGCGAAAGCCACTGGGCAAGCCTTTGATGTCGTGCACGGGCTGCATGCCTTGCTGCACGCCGCCTACCTTACCCAGCACCAGGCTTTGCTTGTAGCGCGGCTTGAGCTGGGTTTTGTCCTTGGGTGGCTGCAGCTGCAGTTCGGTAAAGGCAAACTGCTCGACCACCTCGCCCTTGGCCGTGGCCGTGACGACTTTCAGTGGCAGTGCACTTTGCGGGTCGATACAGAAACGCTGGGTATAACGCGATGCCGCATCCCTGGGCTTGAGCGTAAGCCACTGGCAGTCCTTCTGCGCCACGCGGTCCATACCACCACGCACCAGCTGGTAACCCTGCGCCAGCTCTTCGGTGTGATCCGGCAGCAAGGCAGGGAACAGCTTGATGGCACTGAGCTTGGCCGCACTGAGCGCCTTGGCATCCGGCGCGTAACAGGTCAGCTCGTTGCCTACGCGCACGATCTCGCGCGGCATGCCATCCAGTGATTCGCGGCGCTCGCGCACCACGCCCGCGTCCACGGCACGCTGCAGGCGGAAGGTTTCCAGCTCGCTACCCAGCTGATGCATATAGGTAGCGCTTAAGGGCAGGTTGACTGCCGCCTCAGCGGCTTTGTCCAGCAAAGCCCAGTCGTCATCCGCCAGGGCGGCCAGGGGCAAGGCTGCTACAACACAGGCTGCTATTACGCGCATCAGTGCAGACCTTTCGCCGCAGGTTCCACCAGGCTGGCACGGGCCAGGCCATCGCTCAGGCTGATATCCTGGTGTGCATCCAGGTAAGACTGGTTGGCCGCATTGACCGTATTGACCACCTGCACCTGGGCACCAGGCGTCGGCACGGCTTTCGCCATCAGTGCCGGGTCGCTGGCTTGCTGGCCCTGCC
Source organism: Neisseriaceae bacterium (assembly GCA_027484385.1). Taxonomy (GTDB): domain Bacteria; phylum Pseudomonadota; class Gammaproteobacteria; order Burkholderiales; family Chromobacteriaceae; genus Vogesella. Next base: position 4,332 of record JAIXTB010000094.1, read on the forward strand.
AGCTATACCAGCCCACTACCCCGGCCATGGCCACTGACGCAGCCAACGCAAGGCGCGCCACCGGGCGGCTGCGTTTTTGCACCAGATTGCGCGGGGCCAGCACCGTAGGTTCGGCTTGCAGTGCCTGCGACACCTGCTCGCGCACGTCTACCTGCAACAAGGCATTGCCACGCAGTGCGTCGCCGATCAGGTGGTATTCCTGCCAGGCGGCTTTCAGCTGGTCATCGTTACCCAGCATGTGCAGGGCCTGAGCGGCGTCCTTGTCGCTCAGCTCGCCATCCATCAGGGAAGAAAGGGTTTCTTTCATAATCTGCTCACCATCTTTTGTTCTTGGCTGTATCCAGCAAAGGACGCAACTCGGTCGCGATTGCTTCACGCGCACGGAAAATCCGTGAGCGTACCGTGCCTATCGGGCAATTCATTGCGCTGGCAATTTCCTCATAGCTCAGCCCTTCCATTTCGCGCAGGCTGATGGCCGTGCGCAGCTCCTCAGGCAAACGCTCTACCGCCGCATTCACGGCAGAGAGTATCTGCTGATTCATCATCTCGGCTTCCGGGGTGTGGTGGTCCGGTATCTGGCTTGCCATATCCAGACTCTCGCCATCCTCATCCTCGAACTCCGCGCTAACCACTGGCCGGCGGCCAGCAGAGGTCAGGAAATTCTTGGCCGTATTGATGCCAATACGGTAAAGCCATGTGTAAAAAGCACTCTCGCCACGAAACGAAGGCAGCGCACGATAAGCTTTGACAAAAGCCTCTTGCGTCACGTCTTCGATATCGGCCGAGTCACGAATGAAGCGCGACAACAGGCGCGACAATCGCCGCTGATACTTCGACACCAGCAAGTCGAAAGCGCGCTTTTCACCACGCTGCGCCCTCTCCACCAGCTGCTGGTCGAGCTCACGATCACTCATCGTTATCAAATTCTCCCTGATTCGCCCTGCTTGGTTTTGTTTAGTGCCGGCTCGCGCCGATGCAAGGCACTGCTATGACCGGCCCTCGTCAAAATAAGTTCACCTGCCCGTAAACAGGCACACGCAAGCAGCAGGCTATATAACAGATGCGCCCTGACGGCTGTGTTTCAAGATGTGGCAGGCAAAGGTGCCACACTATCGCGCCCGGACAAACAACCAGATAGAAAACGCTTACAAAAAAACCAAGCACTTGCTAGAATGCCACGCAAGTACCCCAGAACACAGGCAGGAGACGCCAGATGACGACACCCGGTCAACGCTTCCGCGACGCGGTAGCCCAAGAAAAACCCCTGCAAGTAGTCGGCGCGGTTAACGCCTACGCCGCACGCCTGGCCGAACATAGCGGCTTCAAGGCACTGTACCTGTCCGGCGGCGGCGTAGCCGCCTGCTCCTGCGGCATTCCTGACCTGGGCATTACCACACTGGAAGACGTGCTGATCGACGTGCGCCGCATTACCGACGCCACCGAGCTGCCGCTGCTGGTAGACATCGACACCGGCTGGGGCGGCGCTTTCAACATTGCCCGCGCCGTGCGCCACCTGGAAAAAGCCGGCGCTGCCGCCGTGCACATCGAAGACCAGGTACAACAAAAGCGCTGCGGCCACCGCCCGAACAAAGCCATTGTCAGCCAGGAAGAAATGGTCGACCGCATCAAGGCCGCCACTGACGCCCGCAAAAACGGCATGGTGATCATGGCCCGTACCGATGCACTAGCGGTAGAAGGCCTGGACGCCGCCATCGAGCGCGCCGTGGCCTGCGTAGAAGCCGGCGCCGACATGATCTTCCCGGAAGCCATTACCGACCTGGCCATGTACAAACAGTTTGCCGAGGCGGTGAAGGTGCCGATTCTGGCCAACATCACCGAGTTTGGCGCCACCCCGCTCTACACCACCGAAGAGCTGGGCGCCAATGGCGTAGGCCTGGTGCTGTACCCGCTGTCGGCCTTCCGCGCCATGAGCCAGGCTGCACTGAACGTGTACGGCGCCATCCGCCGCGACGGTAGTCAGAAAAACGTGGTGGACACCATGCAGACCCGCATGGACCTGTACGAGCACCTGGGCTACCACAGCTACGAACAAAAGCTGGACGCGCTGTTTGCCGAAGGCAAAAACAAATAAATCACGTTTTGCAGGGTTGGCCGCACGCCACACATAACACAGAGAGCCTGACCAGCCCTGCACCCCTATTCACGTTCGCGGCCGCGCCGCAATCACACAGCAGGCCTCCCGCACGCGGGTACGGCAGCACAAAGGAGAAGTGGCATGAGTGAAGTAGTGATTGGCAAACCGAAAAAATCCGTCGCCCTGTCCGGCGTCGCCGCTGGCAATACTGCCCTGTGTACCGTTGGCCGCAGCGGCAACGACCTGCACTACCGCGGCTACGACATTCTGGACCTGGCCGCCCAGGCCGAATTTGAAGAAGTCGCCTACCTGCTGGTGCACGGCAAGCTGCCCAATCGTGCCGAGCTGGCCGGCTACAAGAAAAAGCTCAAGAGCCTGCGTGGCCTGCCTGCCTCGGTAAAAGCCGTGCTGGAAGCCCTGCCGGCCAACGCCCACCCGATGGACGTGATGCGCAGCGGCGTATCGGCCCTGGGTTGCGCGCTGCCGGAAAAAGACGACCACAACATCGCCGGTGCGCGTGACATTGCCGACCGCCTGATGGCCAGCCTGGGCTCTATGCTGCTGTACTGGTATCACTTCAGCCACAATGGCAAGCGTATCGAGGTAGAAACCGACGACGACAGCATCGGCGGCCACTTCCTGCACCTGCTGCATGGTGAAAAGCCGTCCGAGCAATGGGTACGCGCCATGCATACCTCGCTGAACCTGTACGCCGAGCACGAATTCAACGCCTCCACCTTTACCGCTCGCGTCATCGCCGGCACCGGCTCCGACATGCACAGCGCCATTACCGGCGCCATCGGCGCACTGCGCGGCCCGAAACACGGCGGCGCCAACGAAGTGGCATTCGAAGTACAAAAGCGCTACGAAAGCCCGGACGAAGCCGAGGCCGACATTCGCGCCCGCGTGGAGCGTAAAGAAGTAGTGATCGGCTTTGGCCACCCGGTGTACACCATCAGTGACCCGCGCAACAAAGTCATCAAGGAAGTGGCGCACGAACTGTCCAAAACCGCCGGCGATACCAAGATGTTCGATATTGCCGAGCGCCTGGAATCGGTGATGTGGGACATCAAGAAAATGTTCCCCAACCTGGACTGGTTTTCGGCCGTGAGCTACCACATGATGGGCGTGCCTACCGCCATGTTCACGCCGCTGTTCGTCATCGCCCGCACCAGTGGCTGGAGCGCACACGTGATAGAGCAACGTATCGACGGCAAGATCATCCGCCCGTCGGCCAACTACACCGGCCCCGAAGACCAGGCCTTCGTACCGCTGGCCCAGCGTTAATAGCTGCTAACCACGGAAACTACGGAAAACTTGGCCACGAAAACCACCAAACAACACGAAAAAGACCTGAATATCTGGCGGTCAGCATCTCCATGCTCGGTAATCTGGATATTTGGGCATGACGCTTCTATGTTTTTGCGTGGGGCTCGTGGCCAGAAGTAGCATGCACACCACCAAACGGATAAGCACCCAACGTTAGTTTTTGTTTTCGTGCTTTTCGTGGTTTTCGTGGCAAAAAAGCTTTTGAATTTTCGTGGTTGCGGTGAATGCTGCAGCGACGAAACACACCCTCCAAAACATTGCCGGTAAACACCGCCATGAATAGCCAATACCGCAAACCACTGCCCGGCAGCCCGGCCGACTACTTCGACACCCGTGCTGCCGTAGACGCCATCGCCCCCGGCGCCTACGCCACCCTGCCCTATGTTTCCCGCGTACTGGCCGAACAGCTGGTGCGCCGCTGCGAACCCGCCCAGCTGAGCGATGCGCTGACCCAATTGATCGAACGCCGCCAGGACCTGGACTTCCCCTGGTACCCGGCGCGCGTGGTGTGCCACGACATTCTGGGCCAAACCGCACTGGTGGACTTGGCCGGCCTGCGCGACGCGATCGCCGACCAGGGCGGCGACCCGTCCCAGGTGAACCCGGTGGTGCCCACCCAGCTCATCGTCGACCACTCGCTGGCGGTAGAGTGCGGCGGCTTTGACCCGCAGGCCTTCGAAAAAAACCGTGCTATCGAAGAGCGCCGTAACGAAGACCGCTTCCACTTTATTAACTGGACGCGCACCGCCTTCAAGAACGTAGACGTGATCCCGGCCGGCAACGGCATCATGCACCAGATCAACCTGGAAAAAATGTCGCCGGTGATCCAGCTGCGCGACGGCGTGGCCTTCCCCGACACCTGTGTCGGCACCGACAGCCACACCCCGCACGTGGACGCGCTGGGCGTAATCGCTATCGGCGTCGGCGGCCTGGAAGCCGAAACCGTCATGCTGGGCCACCCATCCATGATGCGCCTGCCCGATATCGTGGGCGTAGAGCTGACCGGCCAGCGCCAACCCGGCATTACCGCCACCGACATCGTGCTGGCGCTGACCGAATTCCTGCGCAAAGAGCGCGTGGTGGGTGCCTGGGTAGAGTTCTTTGGCGCAGGCGCCGACAGCCTGTCCATCGGCGACCGTGCCACCATCGCCAATATGTGCCCGGAATACGGCGCCACGGCGGCCATGTTCTACATCGACGAGCAGACCATTACCTACCTGAAGCTCACCGGCCGCGAGCCGGAACAGGTAGCGCTGGTCGAAAACTACGCCCGCCACACCGGGCTGTGGGCCGATGACCTGAAAACCGCGCAATACCCGCGCGTGCTGCGCTTTGACCTGTCCGGCGTGGTGCGCAATATGGCCGGCCCGTCCAACCCGCACAAACGCCTGCCCACCTCGGCACTGGCCGAGCGCGGCATTGCCGACGCTGCCAAGCTGGCCACCGCCCGCGACGAAGAAGCCCGCGGTCAACTGCCGGACGGCGCGGTGATCATTGCCGCCATCACCAGCTGCTCCAACACCAGCAACCCGCGCAACGTGGTGGCCGCTGCCCTGCTGGCCAAGAAAGCCAACGCGCTGGGCATCACGCGCAAACCGTGGGTGAAAACTTCGTTCGCGCCAGGCTCCAAGGTGGCCAAGCTGTACCTGGAAGACGCCGGCTTGCTGCCGGAGCTGGAACAG
>JAIXTB010000062.1 GCA_027484385.1 Neisseriaceae bacterium
AGGCGGCGATGTCACGGTTCAGGCGCAGGTGTTTCATCTTCATGCCACGCTCGAAGCGGCCGGAGCACACGCGCAGGAAGGCAATGCGGTCACGGTGTTTCGGGTCCATATTGGCCTGGATCTTGAATACGAAGCCGGAGAACTTGCCCTCGGTCGGCGCTACGTCGCGCACAGTGGCGTCGCGCAGCTGCGGGGCTGGCGCCCAGTTGATCAGCGCGTCCAGGATCTCGCGGATGCCGAAGTTATTGATGGCGGAGCCAAAGAACACCGGGGTCAGCTCGCCGGCCAGGAATTCTTCCAGGTTCCACTCGTTGGAGGCGCCTTGTACCAGCTCGATCTCCATGCGCAGCTGTTCCATTTCCAGCGGGAACAGTTCGTCCAGGCGCGGGTTGTCGATGCCCTTGATCACCTCGATATCGGTAATCAGCTTTTCGCTACCGGCTTCAAACAGGATGACTTCGTCCGACAGCAGGCTGTACACGCCACGGAAGGCCTTGCCCATGCCGATAGGCCAGGTGATGGGCGCGCAGCGGATCTTCAGCACGTTTTCCACCTCGTCCAGCAGCTCCAGGCTATCGCGCACTTCACGGTCGTACTTGTTCATGAAGGTGACGATAGGGGTGTTGCGCAGGCGGCAAACGTTCAGCAGCTTGATGGTTTGCTCTTCCACGCCCTTGGCCGCGTCGATCACCATCAGAGCGCTATCCACCGCGGTCAATACGCGGTAGGTATCTTCCGAGAAGTCCTGGTGGCCCGGGGTGTCCAGCAGGTTCACCGTGTGGTCGCGGTAGTCGAACTGCATCACCGACGACGCCACCGAAATGCCGCGCTGCTTCTCGATTTCCATCCAGTCGGAGGTGGCAAACTTGCCGCCCTTCTTGCCTTTTACCGTACCCGCCATCTGGATGGCGCCCGAAAACAGCAGCAGCTTTTCGGTCAGCGTGGTTTTACCGGCGTCAGGGTGGGAGATGATGGCGAAGGTGCGGCGCTGCGCAACTTCTTCGGCAATACGGGTCAGTTCGGCGGACATGGATGCTCGTCTGGTAAAGATTCGGAAAAACAGGCGATTGTACTGCATTCTGGCCGCTTCATAGAAGCCGCAGCAGGCCGTGCGGCCAACCTTTTGCCGTGTAGCGCCTCGTATTTGCAGTGCAACACGGTACAATCGCGTTTTCGGATGTTTGCGGAGCCAGCAGAATGTTTACCGGTATCGTGCAGGGCATGGCCACCGTTGTGGCGGTGGAAGAAAAAAACCAGTTTCGTACCCACAAAGTGCAGCTGCCGGCGGCGCTGCTGCCAGGGCTGCAGATCGGCGCCTCGGTGGCGCATAACGGCTGCTGCCTCACCGTTACTGCCATCGATGGCGACGTGGTGAGCTTCGATCTGATCGCCGAAACCCTGCGCCTGACCAACCTGGGCCGCCTGCAAGCCGGCGATGCGGTGAACGTGGAACGCGCTGCACGCTTTGGCGACGATATCGGCGGCCACAGCATGTCCGGCCACATCATCAGCACCGCTACCGTGAGTGACGTTATCAGCAGCCCGGACAACCGCACGCTGTGGTTCACCCTGCCGCGCGAGCTGATGAAATATGTGCTGATCAAAGGCTATATCGGTGTAGACGGCTGCAGCCTGACCATCGGCGACGTGCGCGACGACAGCTTCTGCGTGAACCTGATCCCCGAAACCCTGCAGCGCACCCTGCTGGGCGTGCGCCAGGTGGGCGATGTGGTGAATATCGAAATCGATCCGCAAACCCAGGCCATTGTCGATACCGTGGAGCGGGTGTTGGCCGCACGCGGTGCTTGATTGCCGGGCGGGTAGCCCCATCTATAAATGAATTACTCCTGCATGGCGCGTGGCGCCATGCTCCATAGCAGCCAGGCGCGCCGCAGGCGTGCGGGAAGGACGACACAATGAGCATTGCCCCGATCCAGGAAATCATTGCCGACATCAAGGCCGGCAAAATGGTGGTGTTGATGGACGCGGAAGACCGCGAAAACGAAGGCGACCTGGTGATGGCCGCCGAGCACGTTACCCCGGAAGCCATCAACTTCATGGCCAAGCATGGCCGCGGCCTGATTTGCCTTACCCTCACCGAAGAGCGCTGCAAGCAGCTGAACCTGCCGATGATGGCCACCAATAACGGCACCAGCTTCGGTACCAACTTTACCGTGTCCATCGAGGCCGCCGAGGGCGTGACCACCGGCATTTCCGCCGCCGACCGCGCCCATACCACGCTGGTAGCCGTGGCGCGCGACGCCCGCCCCACCGACATTGTGCAGCCGGGCCATGTGTTTCCGCTAAAAGCGCAAAAGGGTGGCGTACTGGTGCGCGCCGGCCATACCGAAGCCGGCTGCGACCTGTCGCGCCTGGCCGGGCTGGAGCCTGCCTCGGTGATCTGCGAGATCATGAACGACGACGGCACCATGGCGCGTCTGCCGGAGCTGCTGGAATTCGCCAAGGAGCACAACCTGAAGGTAGGCACCATTGCCGACCTCATCCACTACCGCAGCCGTACCGAGTGCTTTGTCGAGCAAGTGGGCCAGCGCCTGGCTGAAACCCCGTTTGGCGCTTTCCAGCTGCACGTATTCCAGGACGTACTGACCCGCGCCACCCACCTGGCACTGGTATGCGGCCAACCCCGTGCCGACAAGGAAACGCTGGTGCGCGTGCACGAGCCGCTGTCGGTGATGGACCTGCTGGACCCGCTGTCCGGCAAGCACAGCTGGACCATCCCCAACGCGCTGGAAGAAATCAGCGAGCGCGGCTGCGGCGTGGTAATCCTGCTGCACCGCCCCGAATCCGGCGCCGATATTCTGGCGCGTGCGCTGCCCGAGCAGGCTGAGCCAGGTCCGCGCCAGCGCTGGGACAGCAAGACCTTTGGTATCGGCGCACAAATGCTGCGCGCACTGGGCGTGGGCAAGATGAAGCTGATGGCCTCGCCGGTGAGCCTGCCGTCCATGACCGGTTTCGGTCTGGAAGTGACCGGCTTTGCGCAACCTGAACACGTGCACGTGGATTTGGATTAAAATACGCCCCTTTCTAGATTTGGCTGTCGCCGCAAGGAGAACCGCATGCTGGACCAAGTAAACCGTATTACCCCTGATCTTTCCGGCAAAGGTCTGAAGATTGGCGTGGTAATGTGCCGCTTTAACGAGCTGGTTTGTCATGGTCTGCGTGATGCCTGCCTGGCCGAGCTGCAAGTACTGGGCGTGGCGCCTGCCGACGTCACCCTGGCCACCGTGCCGGGTGCGCTGGAAGCCCCGCTGGTGCTGCAAACCATGGCAAAAACAGGCCGCTTTGACGCGCTGATCGCGCTGGGTGCGGTTATTCGCGGTGAGACCTATCACTTTGAGCTGGTGTCCAACGAATCCGGCGCGGGCATTACCCGCGTGGGCCTGGACGCCGGCATCCCGATTGCCAACGCCATTCTCACCACCGAAAACGACGAGCAGGCCGAAGTCCGCATGTCGGTAAAAGGCCGTGAAGCCGCCCAGGTGGCTGTAGAGATGGTCAATCTGCACAAGACCCTGCGCGGCTAAGCTGCCGCGCCTGCTCTTTAGATACAAGGAAAGCTGTAATGAAAACCGCCCGCCGCCGCGCCCGTGAATATGCCGTACA
>JAIXTB010000178.1 GCA_027484385.1 Neisseriaceae bacterium
CCAGCAGCTGCGCGGCGGCGGGCTCGCCCACCTGGGCCACCACGGCAAAATTGGGCCCCACCAGGCGGAAAGCACGCCCCATGTCACCCAGGGTTTGCTCCAGCCGGCGGCCACACTCACGCAATGCAGCATCGCCTGCCTGGTAGCCCAGCGAGTCATTAATGCGCGAAAAATGATCTACCCCCAGCACCAGCACCAAGACCAGCTGGCCAGGGGTTTCGCACAAGCCGCCCTGCCCGGACAGTGCCTCCAGCAATGCCATGCGGCTGCCCAGCCCGGTCAGCTGGTCCAGATAGCGCAGGCGGTGTGCCTCGGCCTGCAAGCGATGTGCCTCTACCTGCTGCTGGGCGCTACGGCCCAGGCGGGTTTCGATGGCATTAAGCAGGTCTTCACGCTGGAAAGGCTTGGCCAGATAGTCGTCCGCGCCCAGGTTCATTCCCTGGCGCTGGTCTTGTTTATCTGCCAGCGCGGTGAGCAGGATCACCGGCAGCTGTGCGGTAGCCGGCTGGGTGCGCAGCTGGCGCAGCAAGGCGTAGCCATCCATGCGCGGCATCATCACATCACTGATGACCAGCGCGTAAACATGGCTGCGCAGGTAGTCCAGCGCTTCCTGCCCGTCACCCGCCGCATCGGCTTCGTAGCCTTCCAACCGCAGCAACGCCATGATGTTGTTGCGAATGGCGATGTCGTCTTCCACTACCAGGATACGCCTCATGTTGGCCGCCCTTTCTGCTGTTCCTGCACCGGCAGGCGCACGCAAAAATGCGTGCCACGCCCCTGCTCGCTGCTCACGGTGATCTGCCCGTGGTGCAGCTCCACTGATTTGCGCACAATGCACAAGCCCAGGCCGGTACCGGGTATCGGCCCCACATTCTGGGCACGGTGAAAGGCATCAAACAGCTGTGGCAGGTCTTCCGGCGGAATGCCTATGCCTTGGTCTTGTACGTCAAAAATGATTTCGTTGCCGTCACAGCGCGCAGAAAAACGGATCTCGCCGCCTTGCGGCGAGTACTTGAAAGCATTGCTCAGCAAGTTGCCCAGAATTTCGCGCAGCAGCTTTTCGTCCAGCAGCAGCACCGGCTGCGGCAGCGCCATGTCCACCACCACACTGGCCAGCACTTCCTCGCCACGGGCGTGCGACGCCTGGCTGACCTCGTGCACCAGGTGGTGGCAGAAGCGCGTCACGTCCAGCGGCTGCGGCACAAACTCGACACGCTCGGCCTCTACCCGGCCGATCAGCAAAATGTTGTCCAGCATGTCGGTCATGCGCTGTACCGAGGTCTGGATGGACTCCAGCAGCGCTTCGCGCCGCTCTGGCGGCAGGCGGTCGTGATAGTGGCGCAGCAGCTCGGCCGACGACAACACGGTGGCCAGCGGGGTGCGGAACTCGTGCGAGGTCATGGACACAAAACGCGACTTCAGTACGTTCAGCTCCTGCTGTTTGGCCAGTGCATCGCGGATTTCCTGCTCGGCGGCATGGCGCTCGGACACATCCACCAGCGTCCAGATGGTGCCCTTGTCCGGCTGGCTTTTTACGATACTGGTGCCGTTCATCTGCACCCAGATCAGCTTGCCGCTTTTGGTTTGCAGCTGCCGCTCGGTAGTAAAAATCTGCCCGCCTGCCAGGCAACCGTAGGCGTCGCGGCCAAAGCTGTCGAACTCCTCATCGCTGCGGAAATAAATGCGGCTGCTCATGCCGATCAGCTCGGCTTCGCTATAACCCAACAGTAGCGAAAAGGTGCGGTTGATCCACAGCAGGCGGCGGTTGGTGACAAACGCCATACCCACCAGGGCGGACTGCAAGATAGCCTCGCGCTCGGTATGGGTGCGCAAGAGCTCGAATTCCAGCTCTTTGCGGCGGCTGATATCCATCATTACCCATACCGTGCCCTGCGCCATCTGCTCGGGGTTGATGGGTTTGCCGGACAGCTGCACCCACAATAGTTGGCCGCAGGCCGTGCGCATGCGCATTTCCGTGGCGTAGGCGCGGCCCTCGGCAAACGCCAGCCGCGCATCCCGTGTGGTACGCAGGTAATCCTGCTGTACATCGTAATAGCGCTCCAGGCTGCCACCCTGCATGCGCTCCGGCGTGGTCTGGAACAGCTCGGCGGCGGTGCTGTTGACCCAGCGCACAAAGCCCTGGCCATCGACAAACGCCATGCCGGCAATGGTGTTGTCCAGGATGGATTCACGCTCGCGCAGCGTGCTGGTCAGGTCTTTTTCCAGGCGTTTGCGGTGGGTAATGTCGGTAAAAAACACCAGCGCGGCCTGACTGCCGTGCCACTCGATCAGCACCACACCGCTGTCTACCCAGCGCACCTCGCCATTCTTGTTCACCACCCGCAAATCATCGCGCGCTTCTACCGGCTCTCCCCCTACGCGGCGGCGGTGCATCTCCAGTACACGGCCCTGGTCGTCCGGGTGAATCAGGCTGGCAAAATCCACCTCGGCCAGTTCGGCAATGCTGTAGCCGCTGATCTCCGCAGCACGCGGGTTGGACAGCACAATGCGCATGCCTTGTACCACCACAATGCCGTCACGCACGTTGTCGATCACCAGACGGTAGTGCTCTTCGGACTGGCGCAGGGCGTCTTCGCTGCGGCGGCGGGCGGAGATATCGCGAAAGAATGCCCCGATAAAGCCCTGCTGGCTGGACGAGAAGGGCCAGAACGAGGCATCGACATGCTGCAGCTGGCCATCGCGCTGCAGGGTGAATTCCAGCGACGTGGCCTCGGTCAGCTGCATGCCCTGGTTACCCAGCAACAAGCCGGCAGGCAGCTGCTCGGGGGACAGTTGCAACACCTCCAGCAGGGGCCGGCCTACAGCCTGCTCGCCGTGCAAGCCAAAAATCTGCTCGGCGTGGATATTCCAGTCGATGATCACGCCGGTGTGATCCAGCACCACCATGGCGATGCTGGCGAACTCGAACAACATGCGCGCCCGTTCCATGTGCTCGTACAGCACCTGCTCGGCCACATGCTGGCGTGTCATGTCGCGCAGGGTAATCCCGCGATAAGGCAAACCGGATAGCACAAACTGCCAGCCGGACAACTCTAGCGGTACGCGGCTGCCATTGCTGTGCAGCGCGGGGATTTCCAGCGGGCGCATGGTGTGCGCCATGGCGCCGCCATCGTCAGAAAACAGCCAGTCGTGAAAACGGTTATGCAGCGGCGCGGGCACCAGCAATGCCGACAATGGCCGCCCCAGCGCGGCACTGTCCGGCCAACCCAGCAGGCGCTCTGCCTCGCGGTTCCACTCGCAGACATAGCCCTCGGCGTCCAGCACGATCACGGCAATGGCCGAGTAGGCAAACAGGTGGCGCAGGTTGTCGTCGTTGCTGATACTGCGCTGGTACAGGCCGGCCAGCTCGTCCACGATACTCTCCCGCCCGGCCAGCCAGTCTTCGGGCAGCAGCGCCGGGTCTGCCGGCTGCTCGAACAACACACCGGCCAGACGCGGCTCGCCACCAAACGGGGAAATCATGCTGAAGGTGCACTCGGCCACCGCGCGGTAGCTGCCATCCGGCTGGCGCAGGCGGAACAGCCGCTGGCGGCGGCCGGAAGCCATGGGCTGCGGGTCGGCGAACTGCGCAAGGTCATCGGGGTGTACCGCGGCCAGATAGCGCGACGGGTCTTCGTGCAATGCAGACACTGGCCTGCCCCACAGAGCTTCGAAGCCAGACGACACAAACAGGAAGCGGCTGCGTGCCGTATCTGCCAGCCAGTAAGCACAGGCTAAAAGCTGGGTGTCACCGGCGGGAGCCGACAACGACAGGGTAGACTCAAGCGGCATGAACGGGTCCTTGCAAACTGGCTTGCCAGCTTCATTCTTTCTTCATGCCGTTAGGGTTTTCAAGTAATTATTTATAAATATAAACGGTTTACGTAATAGTAAAATCTATTGCCAATGGCAAAACAGCAGGATTTGACCAAGCGACCACCCGCTAAACGGCCCTGGGCAATGCAGGCTCGTCACCGTATATCACCCGGTTTCGCCCCTGCTGTTTGGCCTGATACATGCGGTTATCCGCCAGCGCCAACAGTGCCGGCCAGTCTGTGGCATCGTCTTCGTGCCATTCGGCCACCCCCATGCTGGCGGTCAATGGCTGGCCATCCGGGCGCAGGCCCAGCCCACGGCGGCGCACGCGGCGTAACACCAGCCGCGCCTGCGGCAGCGTGGTTTGCGGCAGCAGCAGCAAGAACTCCTCGCCGCCCCAGCGGCACAGAATGTCGCTTTTGCGCAGTAGCTGCGCCAGGTCTGCGGGCAACCTTTTCAAGGTCTTGTCCCCTGCGGCGTGACCAAAGTTGTCGTTGATGGTTTTGAAATGATCCAGGTCGATAAACACCACCGCCAGCGGCATACCGCTACGCTGCGCTTGTACGGCGAGCAGCTCCAGCATTTCTTCGGCGCTACGGCGTGAAAACACACCGGTCAGCGGGTCACGCACGGCCTGCTGCACCAGCGCCATCATGAAAGCCAGCTGCGTGGTACAGGCCAGCGCCGATACCCCGGCAATCAGCACCTGCAGCCAGAAAGCCCCCCAGAATACCGGCGGCACCATGGCAGACCACTCCAGATAGCCGGACAGCAAATGTGCCAGCAAGGCGGGCAGCGCAAACGCCAGGCACTCCAGCAGGGTAAGCGGGAAAATCGCCAGACCGGCCAGTAGCACAAAGGGCAAAAAGGTATAGCCGGCGCTGATAATGCCGGACACCCCTACCAGCGCGTAGTGACTAAGCAGCAGGTGGGAAAACAGATAAAACAGCGAAGGGATGGCAAACAGCATGGCCATGCCGCGCCACGCGTGCAGCAGGCGGCCATCGGGGCGCAATGCACGCGTCAGACTGACAAAGGCGACCGTGGCCAACACGCGCAGCGCCGCCAGTTGCCAGGAAAGCGGCGATGGCAGCGTGTAAAGGTCGACCACAATCCACAAGGGCGTCAGGATGGAAAACAGGCAGGCAAACAAGCGTACACGGTTCAGCAGCATGTGGGCGCGGCGGCTGGCCAGCAACGGCATATGCCGATGCGGCGACAGCAAGCTGCCGGCATCGCCGTGGCCTACTTCGCCTGGCAATAAGCCCAAGACTTTTACCCAGAACAGCACAGACAGTCGGCCCATCACGTCCCTAGCATCATCAGTAAGTCGTTATTATCAAAATAATAGCGTTTCGATAGTTTGCTAAAAATCAAGATCGCCGATACTTGCCATAGGGATAACCATTTTCTGCCGACTTGCAGGCTTGAATGGCAGTGCCATGCCCCGAATACCCGGTGCAGGCAGCCCTGCCAGCATGAAAAACCCCCTTGCCATGACTGCCAAGGGGGTTTTTATACAGCACAAAAAGCGCACAATCCTGCACTTCCATGCCATGGCTATGTTTTATTCGTAGCGGAAATGCGCTCGCTTCACATTGCACAATACTTCGTAACCAATGGTGCCGGCATGCGCCGCCACGTCGTTTACGCTGATGTTGTCGCCCCACAGCTCCACGGTGCTGCCGACGCCCGCCTGCGGAATATCGGTCAGGTCTACCGTCATCATGTCCATCGACACACGGCCGATCACACGGCTTGCGATACCGTCGATCTGCACCGGGCTGCCGGTAGAAGCCAGGCGCGGGTAGCCGTCGGCGTAGCCGCAAGCCATCAGGCCCACACGGGTGGGGCGCTCGGTATGGAACGACGCGCCGTAGCCTACCGGCTCGCCCACGCCCAGCTCGCGCACGCCAAAAATACGCGTGGTCAGCTGCATCACCGCCTTCAGGCCAACGTTGGCCGCATGGCCGGCTGGCAGCGGCGTGGCGCCGTACAGCATGATGCCGGGGCGGCCCCAGTCGCGGTGCGCGTCGGCGTGAATCATGATGCCGGCCGAGTTGGCCAGACTGGTTTCCCCGCCCAGGCCGACGGTGGCGGCATCGAAAGCCGCGATCTGCGCGTCGGTAGCCGGGCAGCCCGGTTCGTCGGCACGGGCAAAGTGCGTCATCTTGACGATGGCGTCTACCTTGCCGCTGGCCTCCAGCTCACGGTAGGCGGCAGCGTAATCGGCCGGGAAGAAACCGGCGCGGTGCATGCCGGAATCCATCTTCAGCCACACGCGGTACGGTTTGCCCGCTGGTGCGGCCAACAGCATGGCCAGCTGCTCGCGGTTTTGCACCACCAGCCACAGCTCGTGTGCCTGCACCTCGTCCAGCTCGGCCGGCTCGAACACGCCTTCCA
>JAIXTB010000028.1 GCA_027484385.1 Neisseriaceae bacterium
GAGGTCGCGAGTTCGAGCCTCGTTTCCCGCTCCATAAAATTTAAGCAGCACCATGCGCCGCGGGAATAGCTCAGTTGGTAGAGCGCAACCTTGCCAAGGTTGAGGTCGCGAGTTCGAGCCTCGTTTCCCGCTCCACAGATTGTTCAAATTGTTTGAATGGTTTAGTATTCAGGCAATCAAGTTTTGGCGCGGTAGCAAAGCGGTTATGCCCCGGATTGCAAATCCGGTCAGTCCGGTTCGACTCCGGACCGCGCCTCCAGATAAAGCCCGGTAGATCAACGATCTGTCGGGCTTTTCTCATTTTATCCCTCCGCGCATGACGCAGCCTTGCTGAAACCGCTAGCCCGCCATCTTGGCCGCATGACCTTGGCCCCGGGCGCTGTACGCTTGGCCTGCTGGCCGTGTTTTGCCATCAAGCAGGGCAGGTTGGCCGCACAAGGCGCGACACACATCTGGCAATCATGGCTTGCCTGGCTAATTTTTAAGATGTATATTTTGCACATCTTAAAGAGCAGGCGCAGTGGCTTTGTCATGGCACCTGGCTTTTCATCTTAAAGATGCATTTTTAACTCATCTATTGGAGCCATCATGCTGGATATCGCCACCCGCCAACTCGTCAAAGCGACCGCCCCCGTGCTGAAAACACACGGTGTGGCACTGACCCGCCATTTTTATGCCCGCATGTTCCAGCACAACCCGGAGCTGAAGCAGATCTTTAACCAGGGCCACCAGCAAGCTGGCAGCCAGCAGCAGGCGCTAGCCATGGCCGTGGCGGCTTACGCCGAGCACATCGACAACCCGTCGGTGCTGGCGCCAGTGCTCACGCTGGTGGCCAACAAGCACGCCAGCCTGGGGATTCGTGCCGAGCATTACCCGGTGGTGGGTCGCCATTTGCTGGCGTCCATTGCCGAGGTGCTGGGCGACGCTGCCGATGAGGCGCTGCTGGCGGCCTGGGCTGCCGCCTACGGACAGCTGGCCGACTTGCTGATTGCCGAAGAAGCCGCCTTGTACCAGCAGGCTGCTACCCAGCCCGGCGGCTGGAGCGGCTGGCGCGCCTGCCGTGTGGTGCGCAAGGTGGCAGAAAGTAGCGAGATCACTTCGTTTTATCTGCAGCCTGCCGATGGTGGCGCGGTGCCGGCCTACCTGCCGGGCCAGTATGTCACCGTGCGGGTAAGGGTGCCGCAGCTGGGCATCATGCAGCCGCGCCAGTACAGCCTGTCGTGTGCCCCTGGTGGCAGCAGCCTGCGCATTTCGATCAAGCGCGAAGCCGCCACCACGGATAGCCCGGCCGGCATGGTGTCCAATGTGCTGCACGACACGGTGGAAGAAGGCGCACTGATCGACGTGGCACCGCCGATGGGCGACTTCCGGCTGGATACGGCCGCCGATACACCGGTGGTGCTGGTGAGCGCCGGTGTCGGCATCACGCCGATGATCGCCATGCTGGACGCGCTGTTGCAGGCTGGCAGCGTACGCCCGGTGCAGTTTCTGCATGCCTGCCGCAGCCCGTCTGTACAAGCGTTTGGCCCGCACCTGGCCAAGCTGGCAGCCGAATACCCGCAGCTACAGCTCACCGTATGGTACGAGCATGCCGATAGCGTGCCAGCACAGGCAACTGTGGCGACAAGGGTTGGCCGCATGCAGCTGGCTGCGGCCAACGTGCTGCCGCACGCGCAGTACTACTTGTGCGGCCCGCTGGCTTTTATGCAGGCGCAGCAAGCTAGCCTGCTGGCGCTGGGCGTACCGGCGGCCCACATCCACGCCGAGGCCTTTGGCACCGGTGGTAACGGCCTGTCGGCCTAAGCCCCCTGCTGCCTGCCGCCGGGCTTTGTCAGCCAGCGGCAGGCAGCGTATGCTGCGCACTGTTTCCACGCTGCGTACCACCATGCAACTCACCCAATTTACCGACCTGGGCCTGCGCGTACTGATGTACCTCAGCTACCAGGAACGCGAGCAGCCTGTCACCATCAGCGAAATCGCCGAGCGCTTTGCCATCTCGCGCAACCACCTGGTAAAAGTGGTGCACGCCATGGCGCAGCAAGGCTGGCTGGCCACCACTCGCGGCAAGGGCGGCGGCCTGGCGCTGGCCATGCCCGCCAGCCAGTACCGGCTGGGGCAGGTCATCCGCCAGCTGGAAGACATCACCACCCTGATAGACTGCGCCCAGCCACCCTGTGCCCTGCGTGGCCAGTGCCGGCTGAAAGGCGTGCTGGACGAGGCGCTGGGCGCCTTCTTTACCGTGCTGGACCGCTACAGCCTGGCCGACGTCGTCGCCCAGCCCACCGGTCAGGCCATTGCCATCCTGCATCGTTTGGGCAGCAGCAGCCTGCCCGTGCCAGACGCCTAGCTGCAGGCGGGCAGGGCACGGCATAGCGTACGCGGCCCCCCCCGCCCGGCAGGCTGGCCCAAGGTTGGCCGCAGCATTGTGGCCAGCAGGGCTTGAGGCAAATTAAAACGCGTGTTTAACTGTGTGCCAGCGCTGCCGCCACGGCAGCAGGCAGCGGCCGCAGAGCCGCCCCGCACACACCAACACGAGGAATCCCCCATGCTGCACGGCACCCCGCGCAAAGTCGCCATCGTTGGCGCTAACCGCATCCCCTTCGCCCGCTCCGGCACCGCCTACAGCCAGCTATCCAATAGCACCATGCTCACCGACACCCTCAAAGGGCTGGTGGACAAATACGGCCTGCAAGGCAAGCTGCTGGGCGAGGTCGTGGGCGGCGCAGTAATGAAACACGCCCGAGACTGGAACATGGTGCGCGAATGCGTGCTGTCCAGCGGCCTGCACCCCCATACCCCGGCCTACGACATCCAGCAAGCCTGCGGCACAGGCCTAGAAGCCACCATTCTGGTAGCCAACAAAATCGCGCTGGGCCAGATCGACGTGGGCATTGCCTGCGGTACCGACACCACCTCCGACGCGCCGGTGGCCGTCAGCCGTGGCCTGCAGCGCGCGCTGATGGACATCAACGCCGCCCGCAGCACCGCCGACAAGCTCAAGCTGCTGCCGCGCCTGCTGAACCCGGCCAACCTCAAGCCCGAGCTGCCGGCCAACGCCGAGCCGCGCACCGGCAAAAGCATGGGCCAGCACGCCGAAATCACCGCCCAGCGCTACGGTATTACCCGTCAGGCACAAGACGAGCTGGCGCTGGCCAGCCACCAGAAGCTGGCCGCCGCCTACGATCGCGGCTTCTTCGACGACCTGGTCATGCCCTACCACAGCCTGCAGCGCGACAACAACCTGCGCCCCGACAGCAGCCTGGACAAAATGGCCAAGCTCGCGCCGGCCTTTGCCCGCAACGGCGGCACCATCACCGCGGCCAACGCCTCGCCGCTGACCGACGGCGCCTCTGCCGTGCTGCTGGCCAGCGAAGACTGGGCCCGCGCCAACAACCTGCCCATCCTGGCCTACATCACCGCCGGCGAAGTGGCCGCCGTGGACTACATCGACGAACGCGAAGGCCTGCTGATGGCCCCGGCCTACGCCATCCCGCGCATGCTGCAAAAGCACGGCCTGACTCTGCAAGACTTTGATTTCTACGAAATCCACGAAGCCTTCGCCGCCGTGGTGCTGTGCACGCTGGCCGCGTGGGAATCCGCTGAGTTTTGCCAGAGCAAGCTAGGCCTGCCTGGCGCGCTGGGCAGCATCGACCGCAGCCGGCTCAACGTAAACGGCAGCTCCATCGCCGCCGGCCACCCCTTTGCCGCCACCGGCGGCCGTGTGGTAGCCACGCTGGCCAAGCTGCTGGCTGAAAAAGGTAGCGGCCGTGGCCTCATCAGCATCTGCGCCGCCGGCGGCCAGGGCGTTACCGCCATTCTGGAATGCTAAGCGGTGACGCGCTTTAGCGCGGGGCAGGGGTGGGCCGTGCAGCCAGGGTTGGCTGCCGCCCACGCCGCCAGCATTGCCGCCGGGCCTGCTTTCGGCTAGAATCCGCACCCTGTCTGTGCCCCGGTGGTGAAATTGGTAGACACAAGGGACTTAAAATCCCTCGACTTCGGTTGTGCCGGTTCGACCCCGGCCCGGGGCACCACAAAGCAAAAAGGCTTACCTGTGCGGTAAGCCTTTTTGTTTGCCTGCTGCGGCCAAGGTGCCTTCTCGTTCTTCTACGGCCACACGCGGTCTATATCACCTGCGTAGAGTTCTATGGCACGTTTGTACTCAGCAATGCCTGCATCGCAACTTGTTTGTGCCAAAAGTATAAGCAGGGATTGTACGGCGGCCTTGGCATCGCCCAGATTGTAGAGGGTCATTGCAAGGAATACCTGTAGTTCCCGTGCCTGGGGGAACTCCTTCATACCCGCAACTAGCGTTTTGTGTGATTCTGCATATTGGCCAAGTGTGCGGTAAGTGCTTCCTAAGCCCAGAAAAGCGCCTCGCCGATTCTCAGTCGACAAATTGCCTGCCAATGCAGCCAAGTAATATGGCACTGCATGCGCCTCCAAGCCCAGAAAGTCATGTACGCATGCGGTGGCATAATTCAACTCGGCATCTAGCGGAGATTGGTGGCAAAGCTGTACCAGCAGTGCTCGAGCTTCCTCATGCCGACCTTGGCTTCTCAGATAGCTGGCTTCTTGTATGGTCATGTTGTTTCCTATGTACCTCAGCGATGATGCAGTATTGGTCGGTCATGGTGAGTGGTAATGCATCAGAGCGTAGCGTCATTCTGCCTTATTGCAATAGTCCTTTCCGGTGGCTTGGCGGGCTGTTGCGAATACAAGTCTGGCCAAGTAAGCCTGCTGGGAGGAGTTAGGGGGCGCTAGGTGATGTATCTGCCGGCTGTGCTGTTTACCTTGCCATGGCGACAGCCGAGCGCGACGTGACAGACGGCTGGTTCAGCCCGATGCAGCAGCCAAACGGGTCTTTCAGCATCGCCGCTTGCGCGCCCAGGCTGGTGGTCATCGGCCCGCGATAGCGCGTGGCACCAGCTGCCTCCAGCTGCGCCATGCTGTGCGCCAGGTTGGCCACTTCCCAGTACACCGTGGTGCCGCCAATGCCGCCCGGGCTTTTCTCATCTGCCGGGTGAAAGCCCAGCAGCACACCCTGCCCGCGCACAAAAGCGTAGTGCGGGTTTTCGTATTGCACCTGCGTCCTCAGTAGCGCGGCGTACCACGCTGCCGCGGTGTGGATGTCGGACACAAAAAAGATCACGGATTCGACGGCTTTGAGCATGGTGGGGCCTCATTGGTGAGTGGCAGGGTTGCCCCGTATAGGGCACCGCTAGTCTTGGTAAGCCTGCGGCGCATCTTGCCGCAGGGTGGTGGGTGATGCGCTCAGTTACAGCAGCACGCCGTCACGGTGGGGTCACGGGTAGGATTTGATGTCCTCACTCGGGTATCGGGACCATCTGGCGAAGTCCTAGTCTGAATGATGCTCCAGTGCGGCGTCGGGTTCGTTGCGAATGTTCCATGCGTAGTTAAGGTGGTGATACGCATGTGCCAGGTCGATTTGCAGTTCGCCTTCTTCGTAATCAGGATCAAGCAGTGATTCCTCGATGGCCTCAAGCTGCTCTCGTGCATCCTGGATGTTCATCAGAACAATATGGCGCTGAATCATTTTGTGCTCCTGCGAGTTGTAACTTATCTGGCGCATGGCATGGCAAGTTGGTGGTGCTTGGCGCAATGGCTGCGCTAATGGCTACGGCTAGAAGGTCGATTACAAGCCGGTTCAGCTGGTGTGCAGCAGGAACTCGGCAATCTGCTGCGCTTTGGCAATGGTGATCCCCTGCTTTTGATCGACGATCAGTGGGTGATCGTTTTCGTCATCCTGATGCAGGAAAAGCAGCGGGCGTTGGCCCTCTGCCTGCCCCACGACATCGCTTGCCAGTGCACCCGCCGCGGGGTACCAAGGCACGGCATGGCACACCCAGCCCAAGAAACAGTTCTCGGCCACCGGGTTATCAATGATACCGGCCTGTCCCCGGATGCAGCTTCGCCTTATCCGGGCTACCTCATCACCCTGACCACCCCACGCGGCCAAACCCGTCTTTTACCCCGCCGTTACAACTCATCTGCCTGTCTTGCCCCCTTCACACCCGCGTCACGCTGTCGTCACCGTGGCGCTTTACCGTAGCGGCTTCCTTTTTTGTTACCGGAGCTGTCTGCAATGAAACCCCTGTTCGGCCTGACGCTGGCCCTGGCTTGTTGTGTAAGCGCTGCCCATGCGCAGCAGGCGGTGGAGGCCACGCTGGCCGGCCACGCCGTGGTGCCGTTCAATACCGTAGCTACGCCGCCGGCGGATGCGGGGGCGTTTTTTGCCACTTCGGGCAAGTTTGCCAACGGCAAGCGCGTGCGTAACGAGGTGCTGGGGTCGGAAGCGGCCAACACCTTTGTGGGCGACCCCAAATACCCGCGTGCGTCGGGCGGGGCGCTGCCGGTAAAAGGGCAGGCGGTGCAGGGTTTTTCCGGCATTGCCATGCTGGACCGCAACCACTACCTGACGCTGACCGATAACGGCTTTGGCAACAAGATCAACTCGCAGGACGCGCTGCTGATGGTGCACCGCGTGGCGGTGGACTGGGCCAAGGGCCGCACCCGGCTGCAGGGCACCACCTTCCTGCACGACCCGGACCGCAAGGTACCGTTTGCCATCCAGAACGAAGCCAGCGCCAAGCGCTACCTCACCGGTGTCGATTTCGACGTGGAATCGCTGCAGGTGGTGGGCAAGGAAATGTGGATCGGTGACGAGTTTGGCCCCTACCTGATTCGCGCAGACCTGGACGGCAAGGTGTTGGCGGTGCACGAGATGAAGGTGGGCGACGTGGCCTACCGCTCGCCGGACCACTACCTGAACGGCCGCCTGGGCAACCTGCCTACCGACAGCATTGGCAGCTGGAACGTGCGCCGCTCTGGCGGCTTCGAGCCGATGGCCAAATCACCGGACGGCAGCAAGCTGTACCCGGCGCTGGAATGGCCGGCTTTTGACGCCGCCAGCAAGGGCTTCGAGCGTGCCGCCAACGGCAAGACCTTTACCCGCATCTTTGAGTTTGACGTGGCGGCTGGCCGCTACACCGGCAAGCAGTGGAAGTACCAGTTTGAGCAGGATGGCAATGTGATGGCCGACTTCCAGCTGCTGGACGCCAGCACCGGCCTGTTGATCGAGCGCGACGACAGCAGCGAGGGCCTGGGCCAGGTGTGCGCCGGCGAGATGACGCGCACCGACTGTTTTAACAAACCGGCAGCCTTCAAGCGCGTGTACAAGATCGACCTGGCGCAGACGGACGCCGATGGCTTTGTGAAGAAGGTGGCCTATATCGACCTGACCCGCATTGCCGACCCTAAACGTGTGTCGCGTTACAGCGATGCCAGTGGCCGCTTCGGCCTGCCGCACCTGGGGCCGGAAGGGCTGGCACTGGTGGACGGCCAGCATATCGTGCTGGTGAACGACAATAACTTTCCGTATTCGTCTGGCCGCCAGCTGGGCAAGCCGGACGACAACGAGCTGACGCTGCTGGATATCAAGGCGTTGATCGACGCGCGTTAAGGCGGTTAGCACGCAACAAGGCCCGGGCTGCAGGCAGCCCGGGCCTTGTTGCTTTTACGCTCAGGCGCGGCCACGGGGGGACAGCGTGTTTTTAACGTTGGCCGCAGGCATGACATGGTGTTGTCTCACCGGCAGCGTGCCGGGTACAAAGAGGGCAACACCATGAAAAAGATACTGACTTTACTGGGCCTGCTGCCGCTAGCGGTACAGGCTGCCGTGCCGCTGTTCGACGGCGTGCAGTCGGCAGAAAACCAGCTGCTTACGCAGTCTGGCCGCTGGTTTGTCAGCGGTGAGAACGGCGTGTTCGAGGGGCGTTTCGACGGGCGGGTGTACAGCAAGCAGCGGCTCACCGTGCGGCTGCTGAACGGCCAGGCGCACCAGTGCTACTTTCTGGGCATGACCGAGCGCCAGGGGCGGCTGTACACGGTGTGTACCGACAATGCGCTGAACCCGTTTGCCACCAAGCGGTTGTTTGTGCTGAACCTGGCCGACCCGGCGGGCGAGCTGAACGAGATGTTCAACCCCACCGACGTGGCCTTGCCCAACGGCATGGCCACGCTGCCCGATGGCAGCTTGCTGCTGGCCGACAGCGGCGCGCCCTTGCTGCCGGGCAAGCTGCTGCGCTTTACCGTCAATGCCCACGGCGCGGTGGATGGCCAGTCGGTGTACTACCGCTATGTGCTCAATAAGCCTAACGGTCTGAAAGTGGACGGCCAGCGGCTGTACGTGTCACTGAACCCGCTGACCTACGCCGGGCTGTCGCAGCTGCGCCGCTACACCCTGGGCGCGGCCGGGCCGCAGGATGGCACGGTGTTGTATAGCTCGTGGGGTTTTCTGGATGACTTTGCGCTGAGCAGTGATGGCGTGGTGGTGGCGGAATTTCTGGCCGGGCGCATCAGCCATGTCAGCGAAAGCGGGCAGGTATTGCGCCAGGCTGCGGTAGCGCAGCCTACGTCGGCGCTGCTGTGGCACGGGGCAGGGGTGGCGGCGGGGGATGTCACGGTCACCGAGCGTGGCAACGGCCGCCTGGTGCGGCTGGCCGGCTTTGGTGCCTGGCCACGCTAGTTGGCCGCATAAGCTGGGTGAAAAGGGGCGCGCTGCTGCCCCTTTTTACATGGTATCGCCGGTTGTGGGCTTAGCGGCTGGCCTGGCGCAGCAGCGGGTAGGGCGTAAGCTTGTCCGGGCGAGCTTTGCTCAGGTCACCGCTGCGGTCGCCCAGAAACAGCTGGCCGTTTTTGATGGCGACCAGGTCGTACTCGCCCATGTTCTGCATCAACCCCGGGACAAAGCCGCAGCCCTGTTGCACCAGCGGCAGCGCTTTGCCCTGCTGCAGGGCGCAGCCCTGGCTGGCAAACAGCTGTACGCCGGCAGGCGAGTCGGCGGTAATCAGGCGATGGTCGGCGGGAAAGATGCCTTCGGCGGCACTGTCTACCTTGGCCGACGGGCCGCCCAGCGTGTAGGGCCCGCCCACGTTCAGGTGAAACAGTGGCTGGGTGCCGGCCGCATCGGCGTACACCTTGAACAGTACGCCCCAGCGTTTGGGGGTGATGTGAAACTGGCGGGTAGCAAAAATGTGGTCGTACGCTTCCGGTGCGGCGCTGGCCCATTGGCCAACGATGGCACGCTTCAGGCTGGGGGTGTCTACAGCTTGTGCGGTGGCGGGCAGTGCCAGGCTGGCCAGCAGCAGGGCAAGGCAGGTTTTGTGCATCGTGTCTCTCCTGTGGGTAGGCAGGCCGGTGCTGGCCTGCGGGCACCCAGCATAAAGTGGCGGCGCTGCTTGTTTTAACGATGCCGTACCGTACCTGCCGTGCGCTATAAGCTGGTGCGTGGCATTCGATGCGTGCTGCTGTCGGGTGCGCGGAACGCAGCGTACTGTTATCCCCACTGGTGCAATGGCGGCTGGCGGCGTAGCCTGTCTGGCTTTCCCCTTTTCTTGCCTTTGCCATGTCCAGCCCTGCACCTGCTACCGTGTTGTCCCTGCGTCATCATCGCCCGTTCTGGCAGTTCTGGAGTGCGCGCCTGCTGCTGACCGGCGGTTTCCAGATCATGGGGGTGGCGGTGGGCTGGCAGATGTACAGCCTTACCGGCAGCGCGCTGGACCTGGGTCTGGTGGGGCTGCTGCAGTTTCTGCCGCGCATCCTGCTGGTGCTGGTCACCGGCACGGTGGCCGACCGCTATCCGCGGCAGCGTATCGTGGCCATCAGCATGCTGCTGCAGGCGCTGGCGGCGGCCACCATGCTGCTGGCCAATAGCGGTGCGGGCCTGGCGGTCAGCCGCGAGCTGATTTTTGGCCTGTCGCTGCTGATTGGTACCTGCCGTGCTTTCGACATGCCTACCATGCAGTCCATCCTGCCCAATATCGTGCCGCCCGCGCTGCTGCCGCAGGCGGTGGCGGCGTCGGCCTCGGCCAACGAGATGGCCACCATCGTGGCGCCAGCGCTGGGCGGCCTGCTGTTCGCCTTTGGCGCGCCGTTCAGCTATGGCCTCAATACGCTGATGTTCGTGGCCGGCATGGTGCTGGTGCTGGGCTTGCCGCTGCCGCCGCACGTAGCCGACAGCCGCAAGGTGAGCATGGATTCGCTGCTGGCCGGTATCCGCTTTATCCGCAGCCGGCCGGACATCCTGGGGGCCATTTCGCTGGACCTGTTTGCCGTGCTGCTGGGCGGCGCGGTGGCGCTGCTGCCGGTGTTTGCTGCCGATATCCTGCACACCGGCCCGTGGGGCCTGGGCCTGCTGCGCGCCGCCCCCGCGGTGGGCGCGCTGGCCATGTCGGTATGGCTGATGCGCCACCCGGTGCAGCGCAGGGTTGGCCGCACGCTGTTTGCGTCGGTGGCGGTGTTTGGCCTGGCCACCATCGGTTTTGGCCTGTCTACCCACTTTTTGTTGTCCTTGCTGGCACTGATGGTGCTGGGGGCGTCCGACATCATCAGCGTGGTGATTCGCGGCACGCTGGTGCAGCTGGAAACGCCGGACGACATGCGCGGGCGCGTGAATGCCGTCAATTCGCTATTCATCGGCGCGTCCAACCAGCTGGGCGAATTCGAGTCGGGCGTTACCGCCCACCTGTTCGGCACCGTGCCGGCTGTGGTATTGGGCGGGGCAGGTACCCTGCTGGTAGTGGTAATCTGGATGCGGCTGTTCCCCACCCTGGCGCAGCGCGACCGTATGGAAACCACTACACCATGAACACACTTCACCCCGCCGTGGCCGCCTGGCTTGCCCAGGTGAACGCCATCCAGGCGCAAAGGTTGGCCGCAGGCCAGCAAACCACCCCCATCAGCGCGCGCGAGGCGCTGGCCGGGCTGATTGCCGCCATGGTGCCGGCAGGCCCGGCATTGCCCTGGGTGCAAGAAGCCATGGTGCCGGGCAGCTACCCGGTGCCGGTGCGCATCTACCACCCCGCGCCCGAGCAGGCGCTGCCGGTGCTGGTGTACTGCCACGGTGGCGGCCACATGGCGGGCAGTGTCAGCAGCTACGACCCGATATGCCGCCGCCTGGCGCAAGCCACGCAGCACGTGGTGGTATCGGTGGAATACCGCCTGGCGCCGGAATGCCCGTACCCGGCGGCGCTGCAGGATGTCTGCACCGTGCTGCACGGCCTGCGGCCAACCATGCAGGCGCGCGGGGCAAACATCGCCGACGGCCTGCCCGTGCTGGCGGGCGATTCCGGCGGTGCCGCGCTGGCCGCCACCGTCGCGCAGTGGGCGCAGGCCGACGCCAGCCTGGCCATCAGCCGCCTGGTGCTGGTGTACCCCAGCCTGGACTACACCCTGTCGCAGCCTTCCATCCAGGCGCTGGGGCAGGGCTACCTGCTGGAGGCCGAGCGCATTGGTTGGTATTTCGGCCATTATTTCCGCGAAGGGGGCGACCGCCAGGCCGCCTCGCCGCTGTATGGCGAGCTTGGTGCACAGCACGCGCCCACGCAGATCCTCACCGCCGGTTTCGACCCCCTGCACGACGAAGGCCTGGCCTATGCGCGCCAGCTGGCCGCAGCCGGGGTGGCAGTGGATTACCACTGCGCCGCCGACCAGATTCACGCCTATATGCTGCTGGAGGCGCTGGTGCCCGAGGCCTGCGCTGCCGCCTACCAGCGCATAGCCGGCTTTGTAAACGGCAATCCGAATGTCCCGTGGATGATGAGTAAATATAAGAGCGTGCTTTAGCCCGTCGCGAAGAACGAGCACCTTGCCGATGCGGTTGCCATGCTGCATGCGGGTCTGGAGACCCAGCAGTATCGTCAGCTGCGCAGCATGTTCCACCACGACATCGCAGCATAGTGAGCCAGGTAGTCGCGACCTGTCGAAAGACTGGACTGGTTTGACCGGTCGGCCCGCGAGGGCTTAACAGCGAAACCAAGCGCCCCGAGTGGGCGCTTTTTTGCTTGCGTGCTCCAGGTAATTGTATCTACAATGAAGATACGGTTGCTCACCGTAATTATTGAGCCGCTACACCGTGGCTCGCCCCTCATAAGGGGCATTAGGAAAACTTTTGCCGCCAATGCGGCGCCCCGTAGGGGGCATTAACCAAGGAAATTACGCTTGACGATAAGAGCGGTAACGCCACCGCAAGCTAGAAGGGTATTGAAATGAGCAAATCATTAAAGATCAGCAGGTGGGGCAACAGCTCCGCTCTGCGGTTGCCGGCAGCATTGCTAGAACAGATTGGTGTTGGCATTGATGATGAGCTTGAAGTGGAGCTTGTTGGAGATGCCTTGGTGCTGAAGCCGCAAAGACGTAGGGCGCGGCGGAAAAACCAATACACCCTTTCCGAGCTTTTGAAGGGTCACGACCCTCACGAGCCTGTTCCTGACGAAATTGCCGGCTTCATGAACATGAAGCCCGTCGGGCTAGAAAGGCTTGCAAAAAATGAAGAAAGGTATTCCTGAAAAAGGCGACATTGTCAACATTCACATTGACGATGGCGTAGGGATTGAAATGAGACCTGGCAAATCTGAAACCAGGTTTGCCTTGGTTGTGAGTGAATACGACTTCAACAAGGATGGACTTTGTGTTGTCGCATTGATTAGCAATGGGGTAGGGCCAAAAACCTACCCCAATATGCGAGTCACACTCGCCGGTCACAAAACGACTGGATCGGTCTTCCCGGCATTCACCATGAGCGTCGACTTCAAGGCGCGTGGTGCGAAGTTTGTGGAAAAAGCCGACAGCGCCGTGGTCGATGAGTTCGAGGGTATGCATGACGCAATCCTCGGTCGCTCATAGTCGCAATCCCTAGCAGGAACGCAAGGCAAAAGACCTAGACTTTGTGTCTAGGTCTTTTTTTGCGCAAAAAAATCAGTCAGCACTGACTATAATTGTCTATGCATTCCAACCGGAATAACTAGGAAGGTAGATGCAAGTAGTCAAGCGCGACGGTTCCAAAGAGCCGTTCAACATTTCCAAAATCCAACGTGTTTTACACGCCGCGCCGCCCGTGGTGTGATGCGGGCCTTTCAATAAAGGGGGCAGACATGCGCTACGGTAAAGAAGGTGGGCTGGTGTACAGCACCGAGCACGGCCAGATGTGCCCCGGCTGCCGCCAGCCGCAGGCGGCCTGTAGCTGCGCCAGCACGCTGCCGGTGGGTGATGGCGTGGTACGGGTCAGCTGCCAGCGCAAAGGTCGCGGCGGCAAAACGGTCACGCTGGTGCGTGGTGTGCCGCTGGCCGCCGACGCGCTGGCAGCACTGGGCAAGCAGCTGCGCGCCGCGTGCGGTAGTGGCGGCACGGTAAAAGATGGCGATATTGAAATCCAGGGCGACCACGTCGACACGGTGCTGCCCCGGCTGGCTGCGCTGGGCTATACGGTAAAGCGCAGCGGCGGCTAACACCGTGACCGCACAAGTTCAAAACAAACAAGCCCCTGTCTGCCTGACAGGGGCTTGTCGTTTTTACCGTGCCAGTAGCGGGCCCGGCTAGCTGGCAGGCGGCAGGCCGTGCGGCTGTAGGGTCACGCGCAGGCCGCCTTCGCGGCGGTTTTGCCATTGCACTTGCAGGCCGTGCAGGTTGGCAATGCGGCCAACAATGGACAGCCCCAGGCCACTGCCGCTGGCATCTTGCCCGGCCGGGCGGTAAAAGCGCTCGCCAATGCGCGCCAGGTGCTCGGCGGCAATGCCGGGGCCGTTGTCTTCCAC
>JAIXTB010000167.1 GCA_027484385.1 Neisseriaceae bacterium
ACCGAGATATCCTACCGCGTTCCGCTGCGCACGCCTGCGCAGCTGGCCGAGCTCTACCGCGGTGCCGAGGTACTGTATACCTACGAGCACAGCACTGCCTGCTTCGAAGCCTTGCTATGCGGCTGCCCGGTCGTGTATTTGCCTAACCCATTGTTTCTGTCGGCACCGGTGCACGGCTACCTGGGTGATGACGGTGTGGCATGGGGCAATAGCCCGGAGCAGCTGGATAAAGCCAAGGCTACTGTTGCCAATGTTGGCCGCAAGTATCAGCAGACTGTCGAGCAGTTCCAAGACGAGTTACAAGATTTTATTGCGAACACCCAAGGCATGGTGCATGGCCGAATGGCGGCACTTCGGGCTCTACGGCAGTTGCCTAGCGTGACGCATAGATCGTTACCTCCCGAGTTTGCTGTGGCAGGTGATGTACCGGGCGAGAAGCTCAAGGTAGGGGTCATTCACCATGACTACTTGTACGGCGCCAGTTTCAATATCCGCTTGGGCGATCCGCTGGTGCAGCTTTCTCCTTGGCTGGATGTGGCCTTGTACCCGGGCCGTAAACAATTCAGCCACCGGGCAGAAGAAACTGATTTCAACAGTCTGCTTGCGTGGAGTGATCTATTGATCATTCAACGTGGTGCTCTGGGAGAGAGAAATGCTAAGTACGCTGACGGTGTGATTGCCAGTGGTAAGCCCTGGATTTTTGAAACAGACGATTGGCTCCCTGCATTGCCCGCTTCCCACCCGCAGTATGAACAGTTTCAGCCCGTACCATTGTTACGGTACTGGCAAGAAAAAATCCCGTTCAGCTCGGCCATAGTGGCAAGTACTCGCTACCTTGGCGAGAAGCTACAAGACTTTGGCGCTCCGGTTACTGTTATCCCCAACAGTCTGGCCTATGCACGTTACAAAGCAGAGCTTGCTATAGGCGAAGCCAGAAACAAGGTCACTATCGGTTTTTTCGGTACAAGCTCGCACGGCTGGGATCTGAAGATTGTCGAGCCTGCTTTACGCGCCATTAATACCAAGTACGGCATGCAGCGTGTGCGCTTTGTGTTCTTTGGTGGCAATCGTGTCGATTTCAAGACCGAGGCCGACGTACGTGTCATTGACACCGGTGTCACCTATGCGGCCTACCTGCCGGCTATCCGCCGTTTTGGTATCGATATCGGCCTGGGGCCGCTGGATGACAGCGAATTCAACCGCGCCAAATCCGACCTGAAATGGCTGGATTACACCGCAGTGGGGGCCGCATCCATCCTGAGCAACGTCACACCGTATGGCGAGGCAAAAGAAAAAGGGCTGGCACTGGTGGTGGATAACGACACCGCCAGCTGGACCGCCGCGCTGGAGCGCCTGATAGAAGATGCCGCTTATCGTCAGCAACTGGCGCTGGGGTCTTACGAGTATCTGCTGCAGTACGCCACGCAAGAATCCCAGGCTTACCAATGGGTAGACGTTATACGCCAGGTGTTGCCGCCAACCCAGGCAGCCAAACTGGCTGGCTACCACCCAGGCTTGCAGGCGCCCATCCCGCTGGAAAATGACCACCGCCTGGTGCGCGAGCCTTATAACCGTACTTTCCAGAATGCGTATGTAGACGACTTGGCCCGCCACCTGACGCTGAATGCTGTGCAAACCAAAGTCTTGCTGGTGGTATGGGTAGACCCGCGCAATGCGGCCAACCTGGCCGATACGCTGGACTCCCTCAGCCGCCAGCTTTACCGGCACTGGCAGCTGGTGTGTGTGGCAACCGAGCCATGCCACGACCCGCTGTTCCAGTCGGACGAGCAATATGGCTGGTTTGTGGCCCCCTCGCTGGATGAGCCTACACGGGTAGCCGTGCTGCAGATGTTGGCCGCAGAGCTGGGTGCCGAATGGCTTGGCGCCTTCGAGGCCGGTACCGAGTTCGACATGGATGCGCTGGCCAGGGTAGTCGCCGCCGCTGCGCCAGGCACCAGCATGATTTACAGCGATTCGCTGGATGGCCGCTATACCGCGCCCGTCAATACCCATCGCCGCCACGCCCTGAACCCGCTGTACCTGTGCAGCTACCACTATATCGGCGACGCCGCATGGTATTACTGCCCGCTACTGGCCCAGGCCGAGGTGGCCAGCGTGAGCGAGTTTGCCCTGGCCATGCTGGCCAAGGGCGGCGAGCAGTCTGTCCGCTACCTGGCCGACGTGTTGCTGGCGCTACCATCTGGCCGCGGGCATTACCCCTACGCGGACAGCCACGCGCCTGCGCAGTACCTGGCTAGCCGGGGGCTGGCACCACAGCTTGGCCATGGGCACGGTGAGTCGTTGGCACTGCGCCTGCCATACCAGGCGCCGCAGGTGGCGGTGTTGATCAGTAATGTGGACTCGTTCGAGTTCATCAAACCATGCCTGGATTCGCTGTTTGATAAAACTGCCTACGCCGATTTCAGCGTGTGGGTGGGCGACTGCGCCAGCCGCGATACCGACGTGCTGGACTACTACCAGCAATTGGCGGCCCGCTGGCCCGGGCGTTTCAACCTGGTGCATTTCGAGCGCCATGTGTCGCCTGCCGAGGTATTCAATTGCCTGGCGGCAGCAGTCAGCAGCCCTTACGTGGTGTTGGCGCACAACGATACGCATTTTGTGCAGCCAGCCTGGCTAGACGAGCTGCTGGCACTGGCCGCCTGGCCGGACGCGGTAGCCGTGGTGCCCAAGCTGGTATTCCCGGAAACCGGTTTGCTGCAGTGTGCCGGCCTGATTCTGGGTGGTAGCAAAGCCGATGTGTTGTTCCAGCAGGAAAGCGCGAATGAAGGCATCACCCATGCCGGGTATATGAACCGCCTGACCGCCATGCGCGAGGTGGCAGCGGTGCATTCGCCTTGCGTATTGCTGCCTACTGCCGTACTGCAAGCGCAGCCATTGCGCCACGATATCTTGCGAGTAGGCGAGCTGGCCATGCTGGAGTGGGGGCTGCGCCTGCGCCGGGGGGGCGGCAAGCTGCTGTTTGCCCCAGCGTCGATTGTGGTTCACCACCAGCGTAACGGCTCATTGATTTCGCATGGGCAGGAGGAAGACTGGGCATTGCTGTATAGCGAACAGAACGATTTCCTGAACGGTGTGGACTGGCTACGTCAGCATTATCTGCCGGAACTGTCCATGGATCCTTTCTATAACCGCGCTCTTATGCTGGCCCAGCCACTGTACTCGGACGATAGTGCGGTGATGGGTGCCTGGCCGGACTTCCCCACCAAGCACCCCAGAGTCCTGGCACTGACCGTAGGTGGTGCCAGCGCCGATTATCGCGTGAAGCAGCCTGTGACCGTACTCGTGGAGTCGGGCATGGTGCATTGCACCACGATGGGGGATGGCGTGCGCCGGATTTTGTCAGTACAGGAGATTCAGCGCTTGGGCGTTGATATCCTGTATATGCAGAACCCGGCGGACCGCAATGAAATCACTGCGCTGGAACAATACCGCAAGTATTTGCCAGCACTGAAAGTGATCATTTCACTGGACGACCTGTTATCGGAGATCCCCGAAGAGAGCTCGGTGTACAAGCACTTCCAGGCCAATATCCGTGATGTGCGCACACGGCTGAAGCAGGCCTTCAAGCTGGCCGACCGCATTGTGGTGTCTACCCAGTTCATCAAGGACT
This sequence comes from Neisseriaceae bacterium, assembly GCA_027484385.1. Lineage (GTDB taxonomy): Bacteria > Pseudomonadota > Gammaproteobacteria > Burkholderiales > Chromobacteriaceae > Vogesella. Next base: position 3,632 of record JAIXTB010000167.1, read on the forward strand.
ACTACCAAGGGGCGCACCCGGATATCCGTGTGGTGCCCAACCGGCTGCCGCGTGCAACCTGGGGCGAGCTATCGTCCAAGCGCGGGCAGGGCAGCAAGCCGCGCGTGGGCTGGGTGGGTGCGCAGCAGCACAAGGGGGATTTGCGTATTCTGGCCGAGGTCATCCGCCGTACCGCCGATCGCGTGGAGTGGGTGTTCATGGGCATGTGGCCGGAAGGCGTGGACGAGCTGATTGCCGAAAAGCACCAGCCGGTACGCTATAGCGAATACCCAGCCAAGTTGGCCTCGCTGAATCTGGATGTGGCCTTGGCGCCACTGGAAGACAATGCCTTTAATGCCGGCAAGAGTAATCTGCGCTTGCTGGAATACGGTGTGCTGGGCTGGCCGGTGGTGTGCTCGGATGTTTATCCTTACCGTACTGCTAACCCGCCAGTGACTCGTGTTGCCTGGCAGGTAGAGGCCTGGGTAGCTGCCATTGACGAACACTTGCAAAAGCCGGACTGGTCGGCACAGCAAGGTAGTGCACTGCGTAGCTGGGTTCACCGCTACTTCTGGCTGGAAGACCACATAGCAGAGTGGCAGCAAGCTTTGCTAGGTCGCTAGCATGCAAAAAAGAGCGGGGTTTCCCGCTCTTTTTTATGGTGCGCCTGGTGGTCCAGCCTAGTTTTGTTGCCAGATCAGCCGCGCAATGGCAGACGAGTCCAGCTCGCCCTCGCCCTGCTCGACCAGCTGACGAATCAGGCCCGCCACGCGTTCAGCCTCTGGCAGGCGTATGCCCAGCTCACGCGCGGTATCCAGCACGATCCCCATATCTTTCTGATGCAGCTTGGCCTTGAAGCCGGGAGCGTAGTTGTCGTCGATCATGCGCTGGCCATGCACATCCAGCACTTTGCTGCCAGCAAAGCCACCCAGCAGTGCCTGACGTACCGGCGCCGGGTCCACACCACAAGCCTGCGCCAGCTTCATCACCTCGGCCACCGCGGCAATACCGACACCCACGGCGATCTGGTTACAAGCCTTGGCGACCTGGCCAGCACCGCTATCCCCGATGTGGGTAATGGTCTGCCCCATGGCAGCCAGTACCGGACGAACCTTGTCCAGCGCGGCGGCATCACCGCCCACCATGATGGTGAGCGTGCCATTGATGGCACCGACCTCACCGCCGGATACCGGGCAATCCAGGAAAGTGACCCCTGATGCGGCCAACCTTTGCGCAATATCGCGGGCGCCAATCGGCGAGATGGTGCTCATGTCCACGCACACCAGGCCTGGCCGGGCAGTACTGGCGACACCATCAGGGCCCAGCAGCAGCTGCTCGACATCAACGGTATCCGACACATTACTGATCAGCACGTCCACTTGCGCGGCCAGCTCGGCCACGCTGGGTGCCCAGTGTGCACCGGCATCGATCAGCGCAGTGGCCGATGCCTGGCGGCGTGCCCAGACCGTTACATCAAAGCCGGCTTTTAACAGGTTGATGACACACGGGCGGCCCATGATGCCCAGACCGATATATCCCACTTTCATTGATTGGCTCCAGAGTTGGTTTGCACAGCAAGAGGAGGTGGCCGGCGCATGGCCAGCCACTGGGCAAAGTCGATTTTTTCGCCTTTGGCTTGTTGTTCCAGAAAATAGACGAAGGCCAGGATTTCGGCCACGGCACGGTACAGCTCGGGGGGAATGTGGCTATCCAGGTCTACCTGCATCAGCAGGTTCACCAGCTCGGGCGAGTCGTGCACGAATACGCCGGCTTCTTTGGCTTGCTCGATAATGCGCTCCGCCATCTGGCCATAGCCTTTGGCCACCACAGACGGGGCGCTGGCACCTTCTTTATAACTGAGGGCTACCGCCGAGCGGCGGTGATCATGGCGAGCCTGTTTCATGTCTTACCTGCAAGCTAGCCAGGGCGAGACCGGCGGCCTCCATAGAGCCTGCCAGCTGCTGTCTGTGCTGCTCGATCATGGCGGCAGCCTCGGGGTTGTCAGTATCAAATGTGAGCTGTATCTGATTGCCCACCATGCGGATACGTGCGGCCAAGCCGCCCAGCGCAGGCAGGCTTAAGGCCAGGTTGGTATGCCAGGCGCGCATGTCCTGCTGCCCATTGCCTTCGCGCTCGCCGGGCTCTTCCGGCTGGATTTGCCATTGCACCATCTGACCGGGCCAAGCCTGACCAGTAAAGACAAACTGCTTTTGCTCCAGCGTATCCAGCTGGCGTTGTACCAGATGGCCGATTTCCTGCGTGACGGCACTTTTGCCTGCGGGCTCGGGGGCCAGGGTACTCGCCAGCCTGGCTTGCGGCTCTTGCTTGAGCTCATCCAACGACAGGCGGCCATTGGCCCAGGCTTTTTGGTGCGCCTCATAAAACACACCGCTTTTTTCAACGGTGGCCTTCAGGCGGGTTTCGCTTTCCTGTGCAGGCTGGGCCGGGTCGGCCAGCAGTGCTGCGTGGGCTGCCGTGGTATGGAGGGCGGGTGGTGTGGCGGCCAGGCCGGCAGCCAGCTGGCTGTTAATGGTGGCGGCCAGCGGGCTGCTACCGGTGGCGAGCTGGCCAGCCATGCCGGGCGGCAGCTGGGTGAGCAGGCTCGCACCAGGGCTCTGGTTGGCCGCATTACTCCCCCCGGCAACGCTGAGCAGGCTGGACAAATAGCGTGATGCCGTGCTGAACGTCACAGCAGCAGACTTGTCGGTTTCCGGTGCCTGCGGCATGTCCACTTGCTGAAAGCTCAGCATCGGCTCGGTGCTACGCACACGCAGCAATAGCGGGTCGGCGCGTAGCGCTTGGCCATCACCGGGGGCTTTCAGGGTGAAGGCTGCATTTTTTACCAGTACGGCCGCACTGCCGTCGGGCAAGCGCTCGGCTACTTTGGCCATCACCCACTCGCCAGTCTGGAAGGCCGGCATTTTGCCGGTGGGCTGCGACAGGGTTTCCAGTGCCACCCCTTCGCTGCTGGCGGCCAGCTGCATGGCGTTGGCCAGCGCCTGCGACTGCCGCGATGCGATCTGGTCTGCCGCAGAGGCAGGGGGTTTAAGGTCGTCGCCATCCAGCAGGAAAAAGGACAGCGGTTGCGTCGCGGCTACACGCAGCCTGACGGCATCGCCTTCTACTGTGCCGTCTTGCGGCACGGTCAGGATGAAAGGCTCGCCCTTGATCTGTGCGGCCAACTTGCCATCGGGCAGCCGTTCGCTGATTTGAGCCAGCAGGGTTTCGCCACTTTGCAGGGTGGGCATGCGAACCGGCGTGCTGCTGGCCTCCAGCAATAAGCGACCTTGCTCTCGGCCAAGCTTGATGGCCTGGGCGGGGGTAAGCGAGCTACCGGCTAGCTCGGTAGCACCGGTTTGCGTACCGGACAGGCCCGGCAACAACGGCGAAATCATGCGGTGGGGCTATTACGGTAAAGGGACAGTATCAATTCGGCTTCACTGCGGGAGATGCCGCAGCGCTCTGCGACGTCGGCGGTAGAAAAACCACGCTTGAACAATTCGATCGCCTGGTTGTAAGGGCTCGCGCCCTCCGCGGTGGCCAGGGGCTGCTGACGTAATACGGTTCTGGCAGGCATGACGGGCGCTGGCGGCGCCTCGACAGGTTTGGCTTGCGAGGCTTCTTGCAGGCTGCGTTGCATGGCACTAATCTGGCGCTGCAGGTGGTCAAAGGTACTGGCCTCTACCCGCCGCTCCGATTCGATCATGTCAATGCGCCGCCACAGCCAGAAAACGATACCGGACTGCAACACCACAATCAAAAACAACAACCAATCGGTAGTATTCATCGCTGGCTCCTGCGTGCTTACCGCGACACGGCGGATGGCCCTTGCTAGCGGTAAGTACTGCTGATTTTCTGTTGCTGACGGGTATTACTGATTTCCCCTGCCAGTACCTCGTGGCGCGCGGCCACCATGACCTGCATGGCATCATTTTGCGCCAGCGCCTCTTTTAATATGGCACGGATTGGCTCTTGCATAGGGTTTGTCTGCATCAGGTGTTGTAGTTGCTGGAAAATATCGCCGCGCTGTTCTTCCAGTACGAGCCAGGCTTCCCATGCACCTTCCCGGCAGAGCACCATCATCTCGCTGGTAAAGTGGGCATAGCTTTCTGCCGCCTGTTGCAACGAGGTGGCTGGCATCAGATTTTGCCCCCTCGCAGGGAGGCACCTTGCATTTTATCCAGCTGGCGCCAGGCACCCAGCAGCTCGTCCAGTAGCTTGATGATTTCCTGCAGGATATCTGCATCGTTTTTGCTGTTGGCTACGCCCAGTCTGTGTTTCATGTAGATGTACAGCTCGCGCAGGTTGGCCGACACTTCCCCGCCCTTGTTCAAATCCAGAACCGTATCCAGGCCGTTGATGATTTCCAGGCCTTTGCCGATCAGGCGGCCCTTCTCGATGTAATTGTTTTGTGCGATTTCCTGCTGTGCTTTTTGCAGGGCGGTAATCGCCCCTTCGTATAGCATGACGATTAGCCCTACCTGGCTTGCGCCATATACCGAAGCTTCGAGAGCGTCCTGTTTATAGGCTTTGTTGAGCTGCTGTAGCGCCAGTCGGTTCATTACTTAATTTCCTCGGTGTGGCCTGATATTAAAGACCAGCTGACAAGTAGCTGCTTTGTGTTTTCATTTTTGCCAGCGCTGCGTCCAGGCGTGAATATTGGCCCAGCAGGGCTTTTTGTTTGTCGTCCAGCGCTGCCTGTATCTGCTGCTGGCGTTGTGTTTCGTAGCGCACCTGCTGGTTCAGGCTGGTGGTACGCATTTGCAGCATGCCTTCGGTGCCCTGCATGTCGCTGACTTTTTTATTCAGCCGGTCAGCGAAACCATCCCCATTCGGGTTGCTGAACACTCTGGCTACCGCTACTGGGTCTTTGTCGAGTGCCTTTTTAAAGATTTCACTGTCCAGTTTCAGCGTTCCGTCTTTTTGCAGACTGATACCAATCTGGCTCATGAAGCCAAAGCCACTGGACAGGTCCTGCCCGCTGATACCGGTATTCAGTTCATTGGATAGCGACTGCATCAGCATACGTACCGAGCCATCTACGCGTGAGGTGGTGCCAATGGTTTTGCCGGAGGCATCGGTGACGGTTGAACCGGTCTGTTTGTACATCTCGTCGACCTGAGCATCGATTTTATTGTAACCGTCCACAAAGGCCTGCACGTTCTTCAGTACGGTGTCGTTGTCCCGTGTCACCGTGAGTGTGGCGGCACCGGTTTTATACAGCGTCACATCCAGCCCGGTCATCACGCCGCTAACTTTGTTGCTTGAAGCGGTCACCGTGACCCCGTTGATGGTCATGACGGAATCACTGGGGGCGGCGGTGCGCTTGGCCAGGTTGGCCGCATCGCTGCTGGTACGGTCAAAATCCAGAAAACCTACGCCCAGTGCTGCACCACCCGACAGGCTAAAAGCGCCAGCGTTACCGCTGTTTTTACTGGTGAGTGCCAGTTTGTAACCTTCGGCACCGCTATTCACTACCGAGGCAGCTACGTCCAGGCCGGCGGAGTTGATGGCGGATGAAATATCCTGCAGGGAAGCGCCTGCTGACAGCGCAACGGTGCCGGTTTTACCATCGCCAAAGCTAAATGTCAGGTCGCCTGCGGTATTGCCCAGTGCTGTGGTGGCCGAGGCAATGGCGCCACTACCACCAGAATATGATGACAGTGCTAGCGTCTGTGCCGAGGCCAGACTGGTGACATTCATCACGTAAGTACCTGCAGATGCAGTGAAGTCCGAGGTCGCCTTGATGGTGGTTCCATCGCTGCTTTCCGCTTTGGTCACGTTCAGTGCCGTACCGGACAGCAGGCCACGCATGCTGGTTTGAAAGTCGGACAGGGTAGATTTCAGCTTGCCCAGGGACGAGAGCTGGTTGTTGTACTCGGACTGTCTTTTCTTGCTGGCGGTAAGCGGGGCCTGCTCCAGGGACATCAGCTGGGAAACCAGGCCCTGTACATCAAAGTTGCTGCCAGCTGTCGTAATGGATGCCATGCTGTCTTACCTTCCATGCGTGATGAATTGTCAGGCCTGATCCCGTATGAATAGACTGCTGAATTCGTCAATTGCCTTGGCAATACGGACGACCTCGGGGGAGGGGATCTGCCGTATCAGCTCTTTCGAGCCGCGGTCTACTACCTTGACGACTTGCAATTGGGTATCTTCATCCACCGTAAATTGCAGGTCACCTTTGTACAGTTTTACCGCCTCGTTCAGTTTTTTTATTGCGTCCGCCAGCTCACTGGCACTGGGCGGCTTTTCTTTGGCATCTTTGCTGTTAGCCTGTTGTTTTGTATCGGCTACGCCAGCAACGGCTTTAGTGGTTTCGGGTGTGACAGCCGGCCGCTCATCGGCGGACAGCTGTACGGGTAACTCTTGCTGCTGGCGGCTGCTTAGTGCCACCACCGGCTGAGAGTTAGGCATTGCACCAATCTGCATGATGTATACCTCCAAGGCGATCGCCCCCTCTAGAGTATAGCTGTAGAGGGGGCCACCATTTTACCAAACTGCTTAGCGCAGCAGGGACAGTGCCGCCTGCGGCACTGTGTTTGCCTGGCCCAGAATCGCCGTACCTGCCTGTTGCAGAATCTGGTTACGCGTGAGGGTGGCGGTTTCAGATGCGAAGTCTGCATCCACGATACGGCTACGCGAGGCACTCAGGTTTTCTACATAGTTCTGAGTGTTGGCGATCACTGCTTCAAAACGGTTTTGTATCGCACCAAAGGTAGCGCGTACGTTGGTGACGTTGCTGATGGCAGTATCCAGTGCGTTCAGCGCGGCAGAAGCGTTGGACTGGCTGGTGATGTCTACTGCGCCGGTACCCGTTACCGCACTGGCAGCAGCAAAGGCGATGCCGCCACTGGCCGAGGTAGTCATATCGATACCGCTGGCAGTGCTGATCTGGAAGTTGGCTGAGCCTTGCGAACCTACCTGGAAGTTAAAACCAGCAGTACCGGAGCCGGTCAGCAGCTGGGCGCCGTTGAACTCGGTGGTTTGCACGATACGTGCAATCTCCTGAGTCAGCTGGTCGGTTTCTTTTTGCAGCTGCGAGCGGTTGGTGTTGGATACCGAGGCGTTGGATGCCTGGGTAGCCAGCTCACGGATACGTTGCAGGTTGTTGGTAATCTGGCCCAGTGCACCTTCGGCAGTTTGCGCTACCGAGATACCGTCGTAGGCGTTACGTACACCTTGCTGGTTACCGCGAATTTGCGAGTTCAAACCTTCCGATACGGCCAAGCCTGCTGCATCGTCTTTTGCCGAGTTTACGCGTAAACCGGAAGACAGGCGTTGCAGGGACGTAGACAAGGCCGAGTTGGACTGGTTTAAGTTCCTTTGAGCGTTCAGAGACGCTATGTTGCTGTTTACGATGATAGGCATTTTTAATCTCCGTTATTTTATTGACTAACCCAGTAGAAAACTGGGGTGTCATAGCGCTTATCGTCGTGTCTTTAGCAAACTTTAGGATTTTTTTTTACTCGGCGTCGGCTTCGATATGTCATGCGTGAAGGTGTTGAAAAATCGGTAAGCAGGAAGCTGGAAACAAGAGACGGCGGTATGGCAAAAGGTGGTCAGAAATGAAAAAAGCCGGCCAAAGGCCGGCAAAGTGAGGTATTGCTTGCTTGGCTCATGTCTGGGCATGAGCCATTTTTCATCAACCGCGCAGCAGAGACAGGGCGGCTTGGGGTACCTGGTTGGCTTGGCCCAGAATCGAGGTGCCAGCCTGTTGCAGAATCTGGTTACGGGTCATCATGGCCGTTTCGGCTGCAAAGTCGGCATCCATGATGCGGCTACGCGACGCGCTCAGGTTCTCGATATAGTTTTGTGTGTTGGCAATCACCGCCTCGAAGCGGTTTTGTACGGCACCGAAGGTGGCACGCACGTTGGTAACGTTGCTGATGGCCGTATCCAGTGAGTTCAGCGCGGCAGAAGCATTTGCTTGGGTGGTGATGTCTACTGCGCCTGTGCCAGTTACCGCACTGGCAGCAGCAAAGGCAATACCACCGCTGGCCGACGTAGTCATATCGATACCGCTGGCTGTGCTGATCTGGAAGTTAGCCGAGCCTTGCGAACCCACCTGGAAGGTAAAGCCTGCGGTGCCGGAGCCGGTCAGCAGCTGGGCGCCGTTGAACTCGGTGGTTTGCACGATACGGGCAATTTCCTGAGTCAGCTGGTCGGTTTCTTTTTGCAGCTGCGAGCGGTTGGTGCTGGAAACCGAAGCGTTGGATGCCTGGGTTGCCAGTTCACGGATACGCTGCAAGTTGTTGGTAATCTGGCCCAGTGCGCCTTCGGCCGTTTGTGCCATCGAGATACCATCGTAGGCGTTACGTACACCTTGCTGGTTGCCGCGAACCTGGGAGGTAATGCCTTCTGCGACGGCCAGACCTGCGGCATCATCTTTGGCGGAGTTCACACGCAGGCCGGAAGACAGGCGCTGCAGGGATGTAGCCAGGGCAGAGTTGGATTGGTTCAGGTTGCGCTGGGCATTCAGGGATGCAATGTTGCTGTTTACGATGATTGGCATGATTTCCTCACTTGCAACTTAATTTTGATTTCCTTATCTGCTTGGCACTGTGTAGTGCTGCAGGCTATGTACCCTTATCGGTCTAGCCCTCGGCAAACTTTAGGAAATTTTTGTGCTAGCGGAATGAATGCCTTTGGTAGGCTGCCGAGCTCGGAAAAGCTAAAGTGCCGCCGGGTACGGGTATCGGGCGGCACTTTGCTGTATTGCTTGTGCTGCGTGAGCGGCTTATTCCACGTTCTGGATCTGCTCGCGCATTTGTTCGATCAGCACTTTCAGCTCTACCGAGGCCTGGGTGGTTTCGGTGGAAACCGATTTGGAGCCTAGTGTATTGGCTTCGCGGTTCAGCTCTTGCATCAGGAAGTCCAGGCGTTTGCCCACCTGGCCACCGGTTTTCAGGATGCGGCGTACCTCCGCCAGGTGGGTCGTCAGGCGCTCCAGCTCTTCGTCTACATCGCTCTTCTGGGCAAACAGGGCAAACTCTTGCTTGATGCTATCGTCGTCTACGTTACCCAGGGCCTCTTGCAGGCGTGCGGCCAACCTGGTGCGGTACGCTTCCAGAATCACCGGCAGGCGTGGTTTAACGTCTGCGATAATGCGGTCCATGCCGCTGATGCGGTCTTGCAGTACCTGGGCCGGTTTGCTGCCCTCGCGCCCGCGGGTATCGCGGAAGTCGCCCAGGACGGCGTTCAGGCCGTCCAGGCACAGCTGGTGCAGCACTTCCGGCGCTAGCGAGTTCGATTTGAGCACGCCGGGCCAGCGCAGCAGTTCGCCCATGCCCAGGTCGCGTACTTGCGGTGCCAGCTCGCGTACTTCGGCACTGACCGCCAGCAGGCGTTGTACGGTGTCGCGGTTCAGCTCCAGCTGTGGGGTATCATTGTCGGTCTGGTTCAGGCCGATACGGCATTCCACTTTACCGCGGGTCACGCGGCCGCCGATCAGCTCGCGCAATTGCGGTTCGATAATGCGCAGCTCTTCCGGCAGGCGCATTTGCACGTCAAGATAGCGGTGGTTGACTGCACGCAGTTCAATCGATAGCAGGCCGCCCGGAAACTCGCGGGTGGTAGAGGCAAAGCCGGTCATGCTTAAAATCATGGGGGCTCCCGAAACAGAATGAATAATTGGAAACAGACCCCGGATCGTTCTATCGATCCAGAGGCTGGCACACTATAACAATGGACACTACGCAATCCAAGCAGCGCGCACTACCGGTAGGCACCCGGCTGGAAGATTACACGGTAGTGCGCAGCCTGAGCTCCGGCGGCTTTAGCGAGGTTTACCTGGCGCTCGACCAGTACGACCGCAAATACGCTATCAAGGAATATCTGCCGCTTTCCATGACCGGGCGCCGCGGGCAGACCGATGTCACGGTGCTGAATGAGCTCGATCGGGAAGCGTTCAAGCTGGGATTGAAGTGTTTCTTTGAAGAGGCACGCATTCTGGCCGCCATTCAACACCCGAATATTGTGCGGGTGACGAACTTCTTTCGTGCCCACCAGACGGTCTACATGGTGATGGACTATACCGAAGGCAGACCGTTGGCCAAGGAGATCGAGCTGTCCCCAAAGGGCCTGGCCGAGCCACGCCTGCGCCGTTTGTTTGCCGAGCTGATCGGCGGCCTGCGCGAGGTGCATCTGCAGCACCTGCTGCACCTGGATATCAAGCCGGCCAACATCTATCTGCGCCGTAACGGTACGCCTGTGCTACTGGATTTTGGCGCCGCACGGCAGACGCTGGGTCGTGTACAGCACCTGGCCAGCATGTTTACCCCGGGTTACGCGGCACCCGAGCAGTACGATGCCCAAGCCAAGCTGGGGCCGTGGACGGATATCTATGCGCTGGGGGCCTGCATGTACGTGGCGATGGGCGGGGACAAGTTGCAGTCTGCCGACCAGCGCCTGAAACAAGACAAAGTGGTGCCGGCCAGCAAGGCCTTTGCTCGCTATTATTCATCCGAACTGCTGGCGCTGGTGGACGAGTGCCTGGGCTTGGACCCGCTGACCCGCCTGGCTAGCCTGAGCGAGATGCAAAAGCGGCTGCGTGACAAAAATTATGTGACTCCCGAGCCACCGCGCGGCGTAGCCGCCTGGCTTGGCCGGCTGATGGGGCGATAAGCATGAAGTTTGCCATGGCGGTAGATACCCGGGTCGGTAGCCGCCCCTATAACGAAGACCGCATCGGGGTCGTCTGTACCCAGCAAGCCCAGCTGTTGGTACTGGCCGACGGCATGGGCGGCCACGCCCATGGCGAGGTCGCTGCACAGATAGCCGTAGACGTGTTTAGCGAGCTGTTCAAGAAAGCAGCCAAACCCAAGCTGCAGCACCCGCGGCGCTTTTTGCTCAATGCCGGGCAAGAATCTCATCAGGCCATACTGGACCACGCCATTCGCCACCGTATGAGTGAAGTGCCCAGTACCACGCTGGTGGTCGCGGTGATTCAGGATGGCGAGGCCTGGGTGGCGCACGCTGGCGATTCGCGTTGCTATCTGCTGCGTGACGGCCAGGTCGTCTGGCGCACGCATGACCATAGCCATGTACAGCGCCTGATTGATACCGGTTTTCTGAACGAGGCCGACGCGCACGACCACCCGGCACGCAACCGTATCTATAACTGCCTGGGGGCCATCGGGGAGCCGGATATCGAGCTGGCCGAGACCCGTGCATTGAATCATGGCGATACGCTGCTGTTGTGTTCCGATGGCGTGTGGGGGCCACTGCGTGACGATGAAATCGCCCGCTCTTTTGCGGGCCGCCTGCCCGCCATGGTGGTGCCGGCCCTGCTGAGCGTGGCGGACAAGCGCGCCGGTGTGCACAGCGATAACCTGAGCGCCATTGCCTTGCAGTTGTTATCCGATGAACAGTTTGTGCCAGGGCGTGATGGTTTCATCGATAGTGAAACCCTGGTGGATACCCAGGCAGAACAAACCTGGCAATCCACCCTGATGGACAGCGAGCTAACCCAGGGCTTGCCGCGCGGCTGACAGGCGTCAGCCCGCTGGCGCTTTGCGTTAGAATGCCGCTTTCTGACGCACCTCGAGAAACCGCATGCGCCCATCCCAACGCGCCGCAGATGCCCTGCGCACCGTCCGTCTTATCCGTCACTACACCAAACATGCCGAAGGCTCGGTGTTGATAGAGTGTGGTGATACCAAAGTGATCTGCACCGCCAGCGTAGAAGAGTCCGTGCCGTCATTCCTTAAAGGCAAAGGCCAGGGCTGGGTAACGGCAGAGTACGGCATGCTGCCACGCTCTACCGGTAGCCGCATGCGCCGCGAAGCCGCCAGTGGCAAGCAGTCTGGCCGCACGCAGGAAATCCAGCGCCTTATTGGCCGCAGCCTGCGCGCAGTGGTGGATCTGCACAAGCTGGGCGAGCGACAGATCCTGATCGATTGCGATGTGATCCAGGCCGATGGCGGCACCCGTACCGCCAGCATTACCGGCGCGTTCGTGGCGTTGGCCGATGCCATTGCCGGGCTGATGGCGGCGGGCAAGCTGGCAGAAAGCCCTTTGCGTGATCATGTGGCGGCCATCTCGGTAGGGGTGGTGGCCGGCCAGCCGGTGCTGGATCTGGACTATATCGAGGATTCCGGCTGCGAAACCGACATGAATGTGGTGATGACAGGCGATGGCCGTTTTATCGAGGTACAAGGTACGGCAGAAGGTGCGCCGTTTAGCCGTGACGAGATGAACGCGCTGATGGCGCTGGCCGAAAAAGGCATTGGCGAGCTGGTAGCACTGCAAAAGCAAGCGCTGGCAAGCTAGCCAGGCGTGTGCGGCCAACCTTGGCGGCGGTGGCCGCCATCATGAAAAAAGGGCACCTTGCGGTGCCCTTTTTTTATCCTGCAGCCGGATTACTTGGCAGCGGAAGCGGCTTTTTTAGCCTTAACAACTTTTTTCTCGGCTTTCTTTTCAGCTTTCTTTTCTACTTTCTTTTCAGCAGCAGGAGCGGAAGCAGCAGGCTTCTTGGCATCAGCAGCGAAACCAGCGGAAGCAGCAACAGCGAAAGCCAGACCAGCAGCAACCAGAGTCAGTTTTTTCATGGTGAAATCCTTTGCAAAAGTAGGGTATACACGTTGAACTCAACGCCTGGCGCCATGGTATGTAGCTGCAGGCCGCTTGTCTGTTATGAATTGTTCATCGTTGTATCGCTTTGTTGCTCAGGCCAGCACAAGGTAAAACGGACACCCCCTAGCGTGCTGTCATCGATGCGTATATGGCCATGGTGGGCCAGCATGATCTGCTGCACGATAGCCAGGCCCAGGCCATAGCCCGCCTGGTTTTTGTCCCGGCTGGGGTCTAGCCGCACAAACGGTTCCAGCACGCGGCTACGGTCGGCCGCCGCAATGCCGTGCCCGTTATCCGCCACGCTGAGCAGCTGCTCGCCATTGAGCACCTGAAAGCCCAGCTCGATCTCGCCCCGGCCGTAGTTGGCCGCATTGATCAGCAGGTTGTCCAGCGCGCGCGCCAGCAGGGTAGGGTCGCCGTGCAGGTTTTCCTGGAAGACCCGCAGCCTTACCCGCAACTGCGGGTGATGGCTGGTCAAGTCGTCCAGGCGTTGGCGTAGCCAGGCGTGGGCGGGCAGGGTGACGGGCTGCATGGGCAAGTCGGGGCGGCCCAGGCGGGCGTGTAGCAGCAGCTCGTCAATCAGCGAGCCGATGCTGCTCAGGTCGCGCTCTATGCCGTCGTGTACCGGGTTGGCCGCATCCACGTCCAGCAGTGCCAGGCGGTAGCGTAGCCGCGCCAGTGGCGTGCGTAGCTCGTGGGCTACCGCATTGATCAGGGTTTGTTTGCTTTCCAGCAGCCGCTCCACGCTTTCGGCCATGTGGTTGAAACCCCGTGCCAGCGGCTGCAGGCCCGAGGTAGGCGCCAGACTCACCCGTGCCTGAAACTGCCCCTGGCTAAGCTGTTTGGCCGCGTTTTCCAGCTGTACCAGCTCGCTCCAGTGTGGCCGCATCCACAGCAGTACCGGGATAGCCAGCGACAGGCCGATCATGGTGAGCAGCGCGTAGTCCAGCCATTTGAGTTCGTGCATGAACACCAGGTAGCTCATGGGCCCGGCCACCAGGGCGTAGGGCGACTGTTTGACCCGTTGCAGGTAGGTCAGGTCGTCTTCCAGCATCACGATATCGCCGCGCAGCAGAGCCTGCATGGATTGCGCATCCAGCGGCAGGCTTTGCAACGGCTGCAGGGCCACGTTGAAATCCAGTTCGTGGTCCAGCTTGGCCAGCTCCGCCGGCCATTGCTGCTGCGGTACCCCATCCAGCGTGTGCTCGATCAGCGTCAGCGTGGTTTTCAGCAGGTCGGCCAGCGCGCGGTCGCCGGCTTTTTCGGCGACCTCCTTGTACACCAGGCCTGCCAGCGACACGGCCACCAGAAAGCTGAAAATCAGTAACAGGTAAAACTGGATAAACAGTTTGCGCATGGTTTACCAGCCCGCAGGCGAGAACAGGTAGCCTTTGTTGCGCACGGTCTTGATGCGCTGCGGGGCCAGCGGGTCATCGCCCAGCTTTTTGCGCAGGCGGGAAACCGCAATATCGATGCTGCGGTCCAGGCCGTCGTAGCTCAGGCCACGCATCACGCGCAGCAGGGTATCGCGGTCTTGCACCTCGCCAGCGTGGCTGGCCAGCTGCCATAGCAGGTCGAAATCGGAGGTGGACAGCGCGATGCGCTCGCCATCCAGCAGCACCTCGCGGCAGGGCTCATCAATCACCAGCGTGCCAAACGTCAGGTGCTGTGGCTGGCTGGCCACGGCGGCAGTGGCGGGGCCTGCTGGCTGGTGCTGGCGCAACTGGGCGCGCAGGCGGGCGGCCACCACGGCGGGCGGGGTGGTTTTGAGGATGTAGTCGTTGGCACCCAGCTCCAGCCCCAGGATGTGGTTCATGTCGCTATCCAGCGAGGTCAGCATCACGATGGGGCCGTGGAAGGTTGGCCGCAGCTCGCGGCACAGGGTCAGGCCGTCTTTGCCGGGCAGCATGATATCCAGCAGGATCAGTGCGGGCTGCACGCGGGCAACGGCATCCAGCGCGGTATCCCCGCGTGGCTCGATGATCACGTCCAGATCGTGGCGCGCCAGGAAGTCGCGCATCAGCGCGGCCAGCTCGGCGTCGTCCTCAACAAAAAGCACGGTATGTTTCATGGCGACAGACAACAGCAGTAAAACGCCAGAGTATCCTCTGCCCCCCTGGTGGCGGCAAGACACCTGTAGCGGCGTGACTGTAGCAAGATGTTGCCGTGCGCTGGCACGCCATGTGAAGGCGCACTGGCCATGGTTGACCTTCCCCGGCCCGGGCCGGATAATCCGCACTCTTTTCAAATGCTTACGGCCCCGCCGCCTTATTGATGACCGCAGCACCCAAAGCCCTGCCGCCGCGCACCCTGTCCGTTGCCCCGATGCTGGACTGGACTGACCGCCACTACCGCTACTTTGCCCGCCTGATTACCCGCCATACCTGGCTGTATACCGAGATGGTGACCACCGGCGCGCTGCTGTACGGCGACGTGGGCCGCCACCTGCGCTACCACGAGGCCGAGCACCCCATCGCGCTGCAGCTGGGTGGGAGCGAGCCGGACGAGCTGGCGCGCTGCGCCCGTCTGGCACAGGAATGGGGCTATGACGAGGTAAACCTGAACGTGGGCTGCCCGTCAGAGCGGGTGCAGAAGGGCGCGTTTGGCGCCTGCCTGATGGCCGAGCCGCAGCTGGTGGCCGACTGCGTGAAGGCCATGCGCGACGCGGTGGACATCGATGTTACCGTCAAGCACCGCATTGGTATTGATGACATCGACAGCTACGACATGATGCGGGCGTTTGTCGATACCGTGGCCGACGCCGGCTGCCGTACCTTCATCGTGCACGCACGCAACGCCATCCTGAAGGGTCTCAGCCCCAAGGAAAACCGCGAGATCCCGCCGCTGAAATACGACTACGTGTACCGCCTGAAGCAGGAGCGCCCCGACCTGGAGATCCTGATCAACGGCGGCATCAAGACCAACGCCGAGATTGCCGGCCACCTGCAGCACGTAGACGGCGTAATGGTGGGCCGCGAGGCCTACCACAACCCTTACCTGATGGCCGCCTGGGACGCGCAGTTCTACGGCGATGCCCACGACGTGCCGTCGCGCGGCAAAGTGGTGGAAGCGCTGTTGCCTTATATTGCCGACCGCCTGCAAGACGGCAGCAGCGTGCGCCACATCGCCCGCCACGTGCTGGGCCTGTTCCACGGCGAGCCCGGTGGCCGCCAGTGGCGCCGCATGCTGTCCGACGCCAAAGAGCTGAAAGACGCCGACGAAAGCCTGCTGATCCGCGCGCTGCTGGCCACGCACGGTTGAACTGTCACGCAGTCCTTGTAAGATAGCCCTGTCATCCCGTGCCCGGTTCGCCGGGCCCAGGCTGCCGACAAGGTGCCAATCCAGGTCTTGCCGGGCCCGGCACCGCCGGGCCGCACCGCATACGTACCTGAGTTCGCAGCCTTCCTGTTTACAAGCCCCACCCTGTTTGCCCGGCAATCAGGTTGGGGCATCAATCTGCGCCCGGCTTGCCGGGCTTTTGGGTTTTATGGCGAGTACCCCTGCCAACAGCAAGGTTGGCCGCAGTACCCGCCCCGGAGCAAAGCATGATCAATAAACTGGTACTGGCCAGCAATAATGCCGGCAAGCTCAAAGAATTCGCTGCCCTGCTGGCCCCGCTGGGCATCGAGGTCATTCCGCAGGGCCGTCTGAACGTGCCCGAATGCCCCGAGCCGCACTACACCTTTCTGGAAAACGCGCTGGAAAAAGCCCGCCACGCCAGCCATGTGACCGGCCTGCCGGCACTGGCCGATGATAGCGGCATCTGCGTGGAAGCACTGGGCGGCAAGCCTGGCGTACTGTCGGCGCAC
>JAIXTB010000040.1 GCA_027484385.1 Neisseriaceae bacterium
AAACGCTCACCCACCACAGAGCCCATGGAACCGCCAATAAAGCGGAACTCGAACGCGGCCACGACCACCGGCAGATTGTGGATACTGCCCTGCATCACCACCAGCGCGTCGTCTTCACCGGTGGCTTCCTGCGCGGCATCCAGACGATCTGGATAGCGTTTGCTGTCCTTGAACTTCAAAATGTCTACCGGTTTGACTTCGGCACCTATTTCACGGCGGCCTTCGGCGTCCAGCAGGACATCCAGGCGCTCACGGGCGTGAATCGGGTGGTGATGGCCACACTTGGGGCAGACCTGCAGGTTGCTTTGGAGGTCGGTATGGTAAAGCACCGCCTCGCAGGCCGGGCACTTGCTCCACAGCCCCTCCGGCACCGCCGACGACTTGCTCACGCGCGTATCGCGCTTGATCTTCGGCGGCAGGAGTTTGTTCAACCAGCTCATGCTGACTCCTTGAATCTAAAGCTGCGGCCAACGTAGTGCTGGCCGCAGTATCACTGGAACGGGTATCCAGTATTGTCCTAACGGATGGCAGCCTTCAGTGTGGCTACCAGACGGGTTAACTGCTCTACGGCAGTTTCGGGTGTTGCCGCCTCGACTTCCTGTACCAGGCGGCTACCCACCACGACAGCATCTGCCGTCACAGAGATAGCACGGGCGGTTTCGGCATCGCGAATACCAAAGCCCACACCGATAGGTACAGTAATGTGTTCTCTAAGGGCGGCAATTTTACGCGCTACGTCGTCAATGTCCAGATTTCCCGCGCCGGTAACGCCTTTTAATGACACATAGTAGACGTAACCCCGCGCCAGACGGGCAATTTCGCGCACCCGCTCAGCCGGCGTAGTCGGTGCAATCAGAAACACCGGGTCTAGCCCCGCAGCGGTCAACGCGGCGGTCAGGTCTTCTGCTTCTTCTGGCGGGCAGTCTACCGTCAGCACACCATCCACACCCGCTGCGGCTGCCGCTTGGGCAAACGCCTCGTAACCCAGCACATGCACCGGGTTCAGGTAACCCATCAGCACTACCGGGGTGTGCTGGTTGGTTTCGCGAAAGGTTTTCACCATGGCCAGGACATGGCGCAGGCCAACCTTGTGCGCCAGGGCGCGCTCGCTGGCACGCTGGATCACCGGGCCATCCGCCATGGGGTCGGAAAACGGAATGCCCAGCTCGATAATGTCGGCACCGCCGTCTACCAGGCCATGCATCAGGCCCACGGTCAGCCCGGGGTTCGGGTCGCCGGCGGTAATGAAAGGAATCAGGGCTTTTTCGCCTGCAGCTTGCAGGCGTGCAAAGGTTTCGGCTACACGGCTCATGCGGTATGGTCCTTGCATGGGGAGTTCAATACGGTTTCGAAGTGCTCGACCACCGGGAACGGGTCATAGAAATGGTGCAGCAACGCGCGCCACTGCTGGTACTGCGGCGATTGCCGAAAGCCCACCGTGTGGGCCTCCAGCGTTTGCCACTGCACCAGCAGCAGATAACGGCCCGGCACTTCCAGGCAGCGCTGCAAGGTGTGGCCGGCGTAGCCGCCCGTGGCGGCAATCAGCGGCGAGGCCTGTTTAAAAGCCTGCTCAAATGCCCGCTCTTGCCCTGCCCTCACCTGCAGATAAGCTGCCTCCAGCACCGGGGCGACGATCACAGCGTGATGCCCATCAGGCCAGCTACGGTGTTGATGTCTTTATCGCCACGGCCGGACAGGTTCACCAGAATGATCTGGTCTTTGCCCATGGTGGGGGCCACTTTGGCAGCATGCGCCAGCGCGTGGCTGGATTCCAGCGCCGGAATGATGCCTTCCAGATGGCAGCAGTCCTCGAACGCTTTCAGCGCCTCATCATCGTTGATGGCCACGTATTCGGCACGGCCAATGTCTTTCAGCAGGCTGTGCTCCGGGCCCACGCCAGGGTAATCCAGCCCGGCAGATACCGAATGAGTCTCGATGATCTGGCCGTCTTCGTCCTGCATCAGGTAGCTACGGAAGCCGTGCAGTACGCCAGGCTTGCCGGCTGACAGCGGTGCAGCGTGGCGGCCGGTATCCACACCGTCACCACCCGCCTCTACACCCACCAGACGCACGCCATCCACATCCACATAAGGGTGGAAGATACCGATAGCGTTGGAGCCGCCACCCACGCAGGCCACCACCATGTCCGGCTGACGGCCCAGCATGTCCTGCATCTGCTCTTTGGCTTCGATACCGATAATGCGCTGGAAGTCGCGCACCAGCATGGGGTAAGGGTGCGGGCCGGCGGCAGTACCCAGAATGTAGAACGTGCTGTCGATATTGGTTACCCAGTCGCGCATCGCTTCGTTCAGCGCGTCTTTCAAGGTTTTGGAGCCGCTTTCTACCGGCACCACGGTGGCGCCCAGCAGCTTCATGCGGAACACGTTAGGCGCCTGGCGCTTCACGTCTTCTGCACCCATGTACACCACGCATTCCATACCGTAGCGAGCCGCCACCGTGGCCGAGGCCACGCCGTGCTGGCCGGCACCGGTTTCAGCGATTACGCGCTTCTTGCCCATGCGGCGCGCCAGCAAGGCCTGACCGATGGTGTTGTTTACCTTGTGTGCCCCGGTATGGTTCAGGTCTTCGCGCTTGAAATAGATCTGCGCCCCCCCCAGCTGCTCGGACCAGCGCTTGGCGTGGTAAATCGGGCTGGGGCGGCCAACGAAGTGCTTCAGCTCGTGGTGATAC
>JAIXTB010000334.1 GCA_027484385.1 Neisseriaceae bacterium
TCCAGCACCAGCACGTCGGGTTTGTGCTGCTGCAGTACACCCGGCAGGCGTGACAGGCCGCCGGCGGTGGTTTCACCGCTCAGGCTGGCATTGACAACCTGATGCTGTGGCCCCAGTTTCTTTTGTAGCAAGCTCACCCAGCCCTGTGCCGGGTTCAGCCCGTAGGCGGCGGAAATACTGTCGCCGAACACCACAATCTTGCCGGCCTGAGCCAGCGGTGCGGCCAACAGGCAGGCCAACAACACATAGCGCTTGATCATCAACATGACATCCTCTTCGGTAAACAGCGCGATTCTGCGCGCCCAGGCAGTGACCCGGCAAGTAAGCTACCACGGCCAGCAGCTGGCCATCCTGCACGATGCCAGCCTGGCGGTGGCCGCCGGCGAGAGTGTGGCCATCGTGGGCGCCAGCGGCAGTGGCAAATCCACCTTGCTGGCGATTCTGGCAGGGCTGGACGCCGCAAGTTCCGGTGAAGTCTGGCTGGCCGGCCAGCCGCTATCCGGCCTGGATGAAGACGGCCGCGCTCTGCTGCGCCGCGAGCAGGTGGGCTTTGTGTTCCAGAACTTTCAGCTGATGCCGCAGTTCACCGCGCTGGAAAACGTGATGCTGCCGCTAGAGCTGGCCGGCCGTGCCGATGCGCGTAATGCTGCCGCCGCCATGTTGCAGCGCGTGGGCTTGGGCCACCGGCTGGACCACTACCCGCGCCACCTCTCCGGCGGCGAGCAGCAGCGTGTGGCGCTGGCGCGTGCCTTTGTGCTGCGCCCGGCGCTGCTGTTTGCCGACGAACCCACCGGCAACCTGGACCCGGCCACCGGCCAGCAGATCATCGAGCTGCTGTTCGAGCTGAACGCCGAAGCCGGCACCGCGCTGGTGCTGGTAACGCATGACACCACGTTGGCCGCACGCTGCGCCGCCGTCTACCGCCTGAGCGCCGGTGTGCTGGCACGGGGTGAAGCATGAAGCGCTTATCGTGGCTGATGGGCTGGCGCCTGCTGCGGCGCGAGCTGAAATCCGGCGAGCTTACCGTGCTGGCGCTGGCGCTGCTGGTGGCCGTGGCCGCCATGAGCAGCGTGGCCTTTTTTGCCGACCGTATCGACAGTGCGCTCACGCGCCAGGCCAGCCAGCTGTTGGCCGCCGACCTGGTGGTGAACAGTCGCGCACCGGCCGAGCCCGCCTGGCAGCAACGCGCCCAGGCGCAAGGGCTGCAGCAGGTACCTACTGCCATCTTTCCGTCTATGGTGTTTGCCCGCGAGCAAGCCGTGCTGGCCAACCTGAAAGCGGTGGCCAGCGGCTACCCGCTGCGCGGTGAGGTGCAGATCCGCACTCGTCAGGGCGTGAAGCAGGGCGTCTACAGCCCGGCGCCGGGCGAAGTGTGGGCCGATGCGCGCCTGCTGCAAAAGATGGGCCTGCAGCTGGGCGACAGCGTGCGCCTGGGTAGCCGCAGCTTTGTGTTGGCCGCCGAAGTGTTGCGCGAGCCGGATGGCGCGGTAGACGTGTTCAACTTTATCCCCCGCGTGCTGTTGAACCACGCCGACCTGGCCGCCACCGGCCTGGTGCAGGACGGCAGCCGCATTCGCTACCGCCTGCTAGTGGCTGGCGATGCGGCGCAGGTCAAAACCTACCGCGACTGGCTGGCGCCGCAGCTCAAGCCCGGCACGCGGCTGGAAGACATCGAAGAGGCGCGCCCGGAAGTGCGCAGCGCGCTGGAGCGGGCGCGGCGCTTTCTCGGCCTGACGGCCATCCTGTCGGTGACGCTGTCGGCCGCAGCGGTGGCGCTGGCGGTGCGGCGCTACCTGTCGCGCCACTGGCAGAGCGTGGCGGTGCTGCGTGCGCTGGGGCAAACCGCGCCCGAGGTGGCCACGGTATGGGGCAGCCTGTTCCTGTGGCTGGGCTTGCTGGCGGGTGTATTGGGCACGCTGGCCGGTTTCGGCGTGCAGGCCGTGCTGATTTATCTGGCACGGCAATGGCTGGGTGACGGCCTGCCGCCGCCAGGCTGGCTGGCGTGGC
Organism: Neisseriaceae bacterium; assembly: GCA_027484385.1. GTDB lineage: Bacteria > Pseudomonadota > Gammaproteobacteria > Burkholderiales > Chromobacteriaceae > Vogesella. The sequence goes on from JAIXTB010000334.1 coordinate 2,008, forward strand.
TCACCGGGCCGCTGTCGGCCTTGATCCTGCTGGCCGGCTTTGCCCTGCCGCCGCTGCTGGCGCTGCGCCGCGTGCCAGCGATGGCGGTACTGCGCGCCGATGTGCCGGCAGGCAGCCGCTCGCTGCTGGCGCCGCTACTGGCGCTGGTGGCCTTGCTGGGGCTCACCGCCTGGCAGATTGGTGACGGCCCGCTGGCGCTGTGGTTACTGTCTGGCCTGGGTGGCTTTCTGGCCGCCGTGGGTTTGCTGGCCTGGGGCATTGTGGTGCTGCTGCGCCGCGTGCCGCTGACTGGCGCAGTGGGCTGGCGCCACGGTGCGGCCAACCTGGCGCGGCGGCCGTGGCTGGCGGTGATCCAGATCGCCGCGCTGTCGGTCAGCTTGCTGGCGCTGCTGACGCTGACCGTGGTGCGCGACGACCTGATCGGCGCCTGGCAGCGCTCGCTGCCGCCGGATGCACCGGATACCTTTCTGATCAACCTGCAGGCACCGCAGCGTAGCGATCTGGCACAGGCGTTTGCCAAGGTTGGCCGCAGCGCGCCCGAAGCATTGCCCATGACCCGCGCACGGCTCACCGAGATCAACGGCAAGCCGGTCAAGGCCGCCGATTACGAGGACGAGCGCGCGCAGCGGCTGGTGGAGCGCGAGTTCAACCTGTCGTGGCGCGATGCGGCCAACCCGCGCAACCAGATCGTGTCTGGCCAGTGGTGGCAGCCGGGTAGCAGCACACCGCAGTTTTCGCTGGAGGAGGGCCTGGCCAACACCCTGCGCCTGAAGCAGGGCGATACGCTGACCTTTGATATTGCCGGTACCCGCTGGCAGGCACCGGTCACCAGCCTGCGCAAGGTAGCGTGGGACAGCTTTCAGCCCAACTTTTTCGTGATTGCGCCATCCGGCTGGATGGGCGGCCAGGCCGCCAGCTACATTGCCAGCTACCGCGCGCCGGACGCCGGTTTCAATAACCGCCTGGTGGCGGCGCTGCCCAATGTCACCGTGGTAGACATCAGCACCATCGTGCGCGAGGTACGCGCCGTGATCGACCGCCTGGCGCTGGCCATCGAGGCCATGTTCGCGTTAACGTTGGCCGCAGGCGTGCTGGTGCTGTGGGCGGCCATGGCCGCCACCCGCGACGAGCGCCTGTACGACGTGGCACTGCTGCGTGCGCTGGGTGCCTCGCGCCGCCAGGTGCGCAGTGTGCTGCTGGCCGAGCTGGCCTGGCTGGGTGGCGTGGCCGGGCTGATGGCCGGTGGCGGCGCCATGGCGCTGGGCGCACTGGTGGCGGTACAGCTGTTCAACCTGCCGCTGGCACTGAACCTGTGGCTGCTGCCGCTGGGCATGCTGGCCGGGGGGACGGTGGTCGCGCTGGCGGCGTGGCCGCTGCTGCGCCGTGTCACGCACACCCCGCCCAGCGAAGTGCTGCGCGCAAACTAGGGAAACGATATGGATGCACTGGTACTGGCGGCCATGGACAAATGGCCGAATGTGCCCGCCGTGTACGGCTGGCTGCGCCTGGACGCCCGCGGGCAGTGGTGGCTGCGCGACAGCCTGCTGAAACAGCCGGCGATGGTGGATTTCTTTCGCCGCAACTACGCGCGCGACGGCGAGGGGCGCTACTACGTGCAGAATGGCCCGCAAAAAGTGTATGTGGCGCACGAGGCGGCGCCGTATGTGGCCTGCCGCCACGCCGATGTCTGGGCGCTGATGCCGGATATGGCCGCCGACCGCGCCCGCCTGGCCTGGCTGGACGAAGAAGGGCGGCTGTTTGTGGAGCTGGGCGGCGAGCTGGCCATTGTGGACGACCGCGACCTGCTGGCGCTGTGCGAGCTGATCTGCCGCCCCGACGGCCGCCAGCCGGCCGACGCCGACTGGCAAGCCTGGGAGCAGGGCAGCCTGCCGCTGCAGCTGATGCTGCCCGAAGGCAGCGTCCCCTTGCGGCGCACGGCGTTTGCCGAGCTGGAAGCTGCCTACCACCTGGTGCGCGAGCCACAGGCCTGAGCCCTGCAGGGTGTGGCCCTGCATGGTATGATCTGGCGGTTTTGGCAGATGCCAGCTGATAGCTTTTTTCCTACCGATGATACGACCTGTCCTCCGGCTGTTTTCCCTGTTGGCCGCGCTGTGCGCGCTGTGGCTGGCCTGGGTGATCGTGGTGCCCGTCACCCCCGATCGCCAGCCCTACACCGTGACCGTGGGCCTGAACCGCACCATGAGCCAGCTGGCCCGCACGCTGGAAGACGACGGCGCGGTGCGTAACCGCTACGTGATGGTAGCGCTGTCGCGCATGATGGGCGTAGACCGCAAGCTCAAGCCCGGCCTGTACCAGTTTGGCGGTGCCACCGCCATGTGGCAGTACCTGAACCGCTTTGCCGATGGCCACCCGGACCAGTCCAGTGTCACCATCATCGAAGGCTGGCGTTTTGCCCAGTTCCGCAACGCGCTGCGCAAGGAAGACGACCTGGCACAGGACACCGCCGGCTGGAGCGATAGCCGCCTGCTGGCCGAGCTGGGCGTACCGGGCGACAGTGCCGAAGGGCTGTTCTTCCCCAGCACTTACTTCTATACCCCCGGCAGTAGCGACCTGGACATTTACCGCCGCGCCTACCAGAGCATGCAGCAGCAGCTGCAAACGGTGTGGGAAGCCCGCGCGGCCGACCTGCCGTACACCACCCCGTACCAGCTGCTGACCATGGCCAGCCTGATCGAGAAAGAAACCGCGCACGAGGCCGACCGCCCCATGGTGGCCAGTGTGTTTGTAAACCGCCTCAAGATCGGCATGCGCCTGCAAACCGACCCGTCCGTCATCTACGGCATGGGCGCACGCTACAACGGCAATATCACCAAGGCCGACCTGCGCCGCGACACGCCTTACAACACCTATACCCGTGCCGGCCTCACGCCCACGCCCATCGCCCTGCCGGGCCGTGCCGCGCTGGACGCTGCGGCCAACCCTGCCCAGAGCCGTGCGCTGTATTTTGTGGCCAAAGGCGACCGCAGCGGCACCTCACAGTTTTCCGAGACGCTGGACGAGCACAATGCCGCCGTCCGCGACTACATCCTGAAGAAAGGCAAGTAATGTCCAAGGCGCGCTTCATTACGCTGGAAGGCCTGGATGGTGCCGGCAAGAGCACCCATCTGGCCTTTATCCGCCGCTACCTGGAACAAGCCGGTATCGACACCGTATTTACCCGCGAACCTGGCGGCACTCCGCTGGGCGAAAAACTGCGCGAGATCCTGCTGGATATCGACACCGAAGCCACGCTGGATACCGAAACCCTGCTGATGTTCGCCAGCCGCCAGGAGCTGGTGTCGTCGCTGATCCGCCCCAGTCTGGCCGCCGGCCGCTGGGTCGTGAGCGACCGTTTCACCGACGCCACCTTCGCCTACCAGGGCGGTGGCCGTGGCGTGCCGGCCGAGCGCATTGCCATCCTGGAACACTGGGTGCAGCAAGGCCTGCAGCCCGACCTCACCATCCTGCTGGATGTGCCGCTGGAAGTCTCGCAGGCCCGCCTGTCGCAAAGCCGCCTGCCAGACCGTTTCGAGCGCGAGCGTGAAGACTTCCACCAGCGTGTGCGCCAGATGTATCTGGCCCGCGCCCAGGCCAACCCGGGCCGCTTCGTGGTAATCGACGCCCGCGGCGACATCGACACCATCCAGCAACACATTGCGGCTGCGCTGGCGCGCCTGCAGGAGGCCTGATGCACTACCCGTGGCAGCACGATGACTGGCAAAGGTTGGCCGCAGAGTTTGCCCGCCTGCCCAACGCCTGGCTGTTTACCGGCCCGGCCGGCATCGGCAAGAGCGAGTTTGCCCATCAGGTCGCCCAGGCACTGCTATGCGAAGCACCCGCCGCCGGCTACCACGCCTGTGGCCAGTGCCAAGCCTGCCACTGGTTTGCTGCCGGCAACCACCCGGACTACCGCCACCTGGCCCCGGCGCAAGACGAAGAAGACGACGATGGCAAAGAAGGCAAGGCCACCAAGCGCAAGCTGCCGGTAATCAAGATCGACGGCGTGCGTGCCGTCATCGAGTTTGCCCACCTCAGCTCGCACCGTGGCGGCCGCCGCGTGGTGGTGGTCGAACCCGCCGAAAGCCTGAACCCGGCAGCCGCCAACGCCCTGCTCAAGGTGCTGGAAGAGCCGCCGGCCGACGTGGTGTTCCTGCTGGTAAGCGGCGCCCCGCAGCGCCTGCTGCCCACCATCAAGAGCCGCTGCCGCCAGTTTCCGCTGACCGCGCCGCGGCCTGCCGTGGCGCTGGCCTGGCTGCAGCAGCAGGGCGTAGACAGCGCCGAGGACGAGCTGGCGTTTCACGGAGGCATGCCGATATTCGAACACGACGCCGAGCTGGCCACCCTGCGCCGCGACTTTGTGCAAGCGCTTACCCAGCCCGCGCTGGCCAGCCTGCTGGCGGCAGTAGAAAAGCTGGACCGCCACAAGCTGCCGCTGGCGCTGCCGCTGCAGTGGCTGGGCAAATGGCTGCACGACCTGGCCAGTTTGAAGCTGGCTGGCAGCCTTCGTTATTATCCCGCCATGCAGGGCGCGCAGCAGCGCCTGCTGCCGCGGCTGGACATACACAAACTGATGGCCTGCCAGCGCGAGCTCAATGCCCTAGTGCCGTTCGGCCAGCACACACTGGTAACGCGCCTGCAGCTGGAAGCCCTGCTGATGCATTACATCAAGGCCTTTAGCAACAAGGCCGCTTGACCCAACCCAACCGGTACCCTGCATATGGATAACGCAGCCAACAAGCCAGAAAAGCACGACGCCGGCCGCCCCGGCGTGCTATCGCTGTCCATCAAGGAGCGTAGCGCCCTGTACGCCGCCTATATGCCGTTTTTGCGCAACGGCGGCATTTTTGTGCCGACCGCCCGCGACTACAACCTGGGTGACGAGGTATTCCTGCTGCTGACCCTGCTGGACGACCCGCAAAAAGTCGCCGTGCAGGGCAAGGTAGCGTGGATTACCCCGGCCGGTGCCAACAACAACCGCAACCAGGGCGTCGGCATCGAGTTTGCCACCGGCGACGCCGGCAAGCAGGCGCGCGACCGCATCGAAACCCTGCTCGGCGGCGCGCTGAACTCCACCCGCCCCACCCACACCATGTAATACGGTGCTGCCCGCCCGCGCCGTGCGGCCAAGGTGGGCAGCCTGATGATTGGAACACCATGCTGGTCGATTCACACTGTCACATCAATTTTCCTGACCTGGCGGCACGCATGCCCGAGGTGCTGGCCAATATGGCCGCCCACGGCGTGGGCCACGCCATGGTCATCGGCGTGAGCCGGCCCAAATACCCCGAAGTCATCGGCCTGGCCGAAGCCCACGCCAACCTGTTTGCCACCGTGGGCATCCACCCGGATGATCCGGACGCCGAAGAATTCAGCGAAGACGAGCTGGTGGCGCATGCCGCCCACCCCAAGGTAGTGGGCATTGGCGAAACCGGGCTGGACTACCACTGGTGCGAGGGCGATCTTGCCTGGCAGCACGAACGCTTTGCCACGCACATCCGCGCCGCGCGCCGCGTGAACCTGCCGCTGGTGGTGCACACCCGCAGCTCGGCCGACGACACCGTGCGCATGATGCGCGAACACGGCGCCGACGCCGTGGGCGGCGTGATGCACTGCTTTACCGAAACCTGGGACATCGCCCGCGCTGCGCTGGACTTGGGCTTTTACATCTCGCTGTCCGGCATTGTTACCTTCAAGAACGCCGCCATCGTCAAAGAAGTGGCGCAGAAAGTGCCGCTGGACCGCCTGCTGGTAGAAACCGACTCGCCCTACCTGGCACCCGTGCCGTACCGTGGCAAGACCAACGAGCCGGCTTATGTGAAACACGTGGCCGAGCACATCGCCGAGCTGCGCGGCCTGCGCTTCGAGCAGGTGGCCGAGGCCACCACCGACAACTACTTCCGCCTGTTTGCCAAGGCGCAGCGCACCGGCGCATAAGGGGGCCGCATGACGCAGCTGACATGGACAGTGCTGGGCTGCGGCTCCAGCGGCGGTGCGCCCGCCATCGGCTGCCGCTGCGCCACGTGTACGTCCACCGACCCGCGCAACACCCGCACCCGCTGTAGCGCCTACGTGCGCATCGGCGACACCGGTGTGCTGATCGACACCGGGCCGGACCTGCGCCAGCAGGCGCTGCGCGAGGGCATTACCCGTGTGGATGCCGTGCTGTACACCCACCCGCACGCCGACCACCTCAACGGCATCGACGACCTGCGCGCCTTCTGCTACGTGAAAAAGGGGCCGATTACGCTGTACGGCAACGACTTCACGCTGGACAACATCAGCAGCCGTTTCGACTACGCGCTGGCACCACCGTCGCCGGTATGGGACAAACCCGTGCTGCGCACCGAGCGCGTGAACGCGCCATTCGAGCTGGCCGGCGTGACCATCACGCCGATCCCGCTACAGCACGGCCCCAGCTGGCCCTGCCTGGGCTGGCGCATCGGCAATACCGCGTGGCTGACTGACCTGTCGGCTATCCCCGACAGCAGCCTGCCGCTGCTGGCTGGCCTGGACACCCTGTTTCTGGACTGCCTGCGGCCGGAACCCTACCCGTCACACCTGCACGTGGCCGCCGCGCTTGACTGGGCGCAAAGGTTGGCCGCAAAACAGACCTGGCTTATCCACATGACGCACCAGCTGGAATACCATGCGCTGCAAGCGCAGTGCCCGCCCGGCGTCAGCGTGGCCTGGGACGGCCTGCAGCTAGCCGGCTAGCACCACCGCCGCCACGGCGGCCAACCTTAACCCGAACCGAAAGCAAGCATGGAAACCCTGATTACCCTCTTTGTCGCCTTTGTTGGCCTGTTGTTTGCCGGCAGCGTGGCCGTGTTCTACCTGGGCTGCCTGGGCGTGACCATGGCCGCGCTCAACAATGGCCGCATCGTGTGGGGCAGCCTCACCTTTTTCATTCCGCCGCTGTCGCTGCTGTTTGCGCTGAAAAACCGCCAGCTGGTGGGCTGGGCCTACGGCTTTATCGTCAAAGGCGGCGCCATGACCGCGCTGCTGCTGGGCCTGGGCTGGGCCAGCCTGCACCTGCTGCCCATGCCGCAACATAATACCGGCCAGCTGATGGGGCGCCTGCTGCCCAAACCGGCCGACCAGGCCAGCGCCCCGGCGCAGGCAGGCCCGGTGCAGCAGTAAGCTTGCTGCTGTTCTTGATATGGAAAAGCCGCCCGTGAAAACGGGCGGCTTTTTTATTGCCTGCTGGCTGTATCCACTGTGGCGGGCGCCTATTTCGCGCGGCAAGCCGGTACCGCATCATCGCCTTGCAGTGCGCGTAGCTGCCGCCAGCTGGTACGCGGGCAGGCTTTCGGTTTCTTGGCTGGCTGGCACCAGCTGCGGTAGCTGCCTTCGTTCTGCTCGGCCAGGCATTGCTTGAAGTCGGGTACCGACAGGTAGGCCGGTGGCTGCACGGCGTAAGCGGGCAGGGTAATGGCTGCCAGTGCAGCGGAGAGGGCGAGGTGGTGCAGCGGGGGCATGGTGGTGGCTTTCAAGTCTGGATAGCGTCATGGTAGCAGCATGGCATACGCCGGTGCGAACAGGCTTGGCCGCATTCAAGCTAACGTTGGCCGCAACACCGCCCGCGCCGCTTCTACCAGCACGTCGCTCAGGCGCGCCAGCCGGGGCGATTGTACCTGCCAGTGGTGCCAGTACAGCGCCACGTCTACCGGCTTGTCGGGCTGTAGCGGCTGCAGGGTGCCGGCCAGGCCGCAGGCGGCCAGCTGCACGTCGGGCAGCATGCCCCAGCCCAGCCCCAGCTTTACCGCCTGCAGATAGGGGTCGGAGGCGGGCAGGAAGTGGCAGGGGTAGCTGTCGTCCGGTAGGCCGAAGTGCTGCAGCAGCCAGTCGGCCTGCAGCCGGTCTTTGTGGTTGTAGATCATCACCGGCGCCCGGCGCAGTGCGTCGCGGCTGACGCCGCCGCCAAACCAGCGGGCGTGGTAGTCGGCGCTGGCCAGTGCCTGGTAGCGCATCACGCCCAGCGGGCTGGCGCTGCAGCCACGCATGGCTTGCGGCTCGGTGGAGATGCAGCCCAGCGCCATGCCGGCTTGCAGCAGGGTGTAGGTGTGGTCCTGGTCGTCCACGATTACGTCCAGCAGCACGCGCTCGCGGATCAGGAACGGTGTCAGCGCCGGCAGAAACCAGCTGGCCACGCTGTCGGCGTTGACCGCCAGCGACACGCTGAGCATGGCGCTGGCGTCGCCAGCAAAGGTGGCGGCCAGGTCGGCTTCCAGCAGCGCGGCGCGTTGCAGGTGCTGGCGCAGCAGCTGGCCTTCGCGGGTGGCGCGGCAGGGGCGGCTGCGGACCAGCAGCGGCTTGCCTAGCACTTCTTCCAGCGCGCGGATGCGCTGCGAGATGGCCGATGGCGTGAGGTGCAGGTCTTGCGCGGCTTGTTCGAAGCTGCCGCTGTCCAGCGCGGCCAGAAAGGCTTCGCAGTGCTTGGGGTCGAGTTTCATGTTGTGCGTGCCGGTGTAAGTGAAGCAAGATTAATGATAGCCAAGATAATTTAATCTTGCTGTTGTTGTACGCGTGGCACCGCGATACTGGCGGCCAACCTGACACCACGGAGAACACCATGCTGACAGCCAGCTACTTCAAGGGCCTGGGCCTGGGGGCCAGCCTGATCATGGCGATTGGTTCGCAAAACGCGCACGTACTGAAAATGGGCCTGTTGCGCCAGCACATCGGCCCCACGGTACTGGTGTGCATGCTGTGCGACGCAGTGTTGATTGTGGCCGGCGTGGCCGGTATGGGCAGCTTGATCCAGCACAGCCCGCTGCTGCTGGAGGCGGCACGCTGGGGCGGGGCGGCGTTCCTGTTCTGGTACGGCCTGCGTGCCTGGCGGGCGGTGCTGGCCAATGATAGTTTGCAGATTGCCGCCGGCGCCAATGCGGTATCACTGAAAGTGGCGCTGATGACAGTATTGGCGCTGACGCTGCTGAACCCGCACGTGTACCTGGATACCGTGGTGCTGCTGGGCAGTATCGGCGGGCAAGAGGCGGGCGACGGCAAGCTGTGGTTTGCGCTGGGCGCGTGTACGGCGTCGGTGCTGTGGTTTACTGCGCTGGGCTATGGTGCACGGCTGCTGGCGCCGTTGTTTGCGCGGCCGCTGTCGTGGCGCGTGCTGGACGGCGTGGTGGGCACGGTGATGTGGACCCTGGCCGGCGCGCTGGCACTGTCCTGAGTGAGTTGTGGGCATGAAAAAAGGCGGCACCGTGTGGGTGTCGCCTTTTTTGTTTTGGTGCGGTGGTGTGCCACCGCACCGTGGAAAAGCCAGAGCCGTCGTCGTTCATGCGCGCGCCTCCTGGGTGGCGACCAGGCGCAGTCGTTCTTCGCGTTCGCTTTCGATGAAGTGGGCGATCATGGTGCGGTAGATCTTGGCGGTGAGGGCGGCGTCGGCGCCCAGCTCGCCGGCCAGGCGGGTGACGCGGCGCATCACCTGGTCCACGCGCTTGCCGTCTTCTACTTCGGCATCGCTGTGTTTGAAGGCGGCGGCTTGCTGCACGTACAGGCCGCGGTGGGCGATCATGCTGACGATGGCGCGATCCAGGCTATCGATCTGGGTACGTACTTCGTCCAGGTTGCGGCATTGGTAAACCCATTCCATTTTCTGCTCCTTGATACGGTGGTGTGGTGGCGGCTGCGGCCAACCTTGATGTTGGCCGCATGGGCGGTTCAGTAGTAGTTCAGGCCCATGGCGGCCTTGACCTCGGCCAGCGTTTGCGCGGCCACGGCGCGGGCTTTTTGCGTGCCTTCCTTCAGCATGGCCAGCACGGCACCGGGGTCTTGTGCGTACTGCTGGCGGCGGGCGCGAATCGGTGCCAGCAGCGCTTGCAGGATGTCTTCCAGCTCGCGCTTGATCACCGCGTCGCCCAGGCCGCCGCGCTGGTAGTGCGCTTTCAGTTCGGCCACACGGTTGGCGTCGGGGTGGAATACGTCCAGGTAGGTAAACACCACATTGCCGTCTACCTGGCCTGGGTCGGCCACGCGCAGGTGGTTGGGGTCGGTGTACATCATTTTCACCGCCTGGCTGATGTCGTCGGCGCTGGCGCCCAGTGTCAGCGCATTGCCCAGCGATTTGGACATCTTGGCCTTGCCGTCCACGCCCGGCAGGCGGGCGCCGGCGTCCGGCACCACGGCGCGGGTTTCTACCAGTACCGGCTCGGCTACGCTGCCATTAAAGCGGCGTACGATTTCGTTGGTCTGCTCGATCATGGGGATCTGGTCGGCGCCTACCGGCACGATGGTGGCCTTGAAGGCGGTGATGTCGGCGGCCTGGGCGGCAGGGTAGGTCAGGAAGCCAGCCGGGATATCGCGCTCGTAGCCGCGCAGCTTGATTTCGTCCTTGATGGTAGGGTTGCGTTCCAGCCGCGACACGGTCACCAGGTTGAGGTAGTAGGACGCCAGCTCGGTCAGCTCCGGTACCAGGCTCTGGATGAAAATGGTGCTCTTGGCCGGGTCGATGCCCACGGCCAGGTAGTCCAGCGCCACTTCCAGCACGTTTTCGCGCACTTTCAGGTAGTTGCCCATATTGTCGGTCAGCGCCTGGGCGTCGGCCAGCAGCAAGAACTGCGGGCAGCGCTCTTGCAGGATGACGCGGTTGCGCAGCGAGCCTACGTAGTGGCCCAGGTGCAGCGGGCCGGTGGTGCGGTCACCGGTAAGAATGATGTCTTGGGGGGAAACTGTGTCCAGTAAGCTCATGCCGATCTCCGTGATATCGGGGAGGCTGAGTAGGCGCTGGGGAGGGTGCTGCTTGGTGTGAAAAACCCGGGCGCTTTGTCAGCTGCTCCCGGGTTTGCTTTACGTACGCAACCGCGGTGCCGCCGTTAGAGGCGCCACCAGGAAAAAAAGAAGAATGCGGATGCGTGTTTGGTATTCATGGGCTTTATAAAAACACGGCAGCAGGATGGCGTCAAGCGCGGCGGTGTTGCCGTGTTGCGGGGCAGCATCGATAAACAAAACGCCGCGACAGGCGCGGCGTTGAGCGGGGGGGCCTGCTTAGCCCGCTGGCGGCAGGGTATCGGCAAAGCTGGGCAGGGCGGCCAGCTTGTCGGCTAGCCGCGCCAGGTTGGGGTAGCTATCGCGCCATACCAGCTGCGGGAAGCGGAAGTCCAGATAGCCCAGCATGCAGCCGGTAGCGATATCGGCCAGGCTGTAGCTCTCGCCGTTGCACCAGTGGCGCTCGCCCAGCATGGCCGACAGCGAAGCCAGGCCACGGGTGACTTTGCCGTGCTGGCGGTCTATCCATTCCTGGCTTTGCTGCGCCGGCGGGCGGCGGCCTTCTACCACGATATTGGCGGCGGCATCGCAGATGCCGTCTGCCAGTGCTTCGAAGCGCCGTGTTTCGATGAGCTGGCGCTTGTCTTGCGGCAGCAGGCGCGATACCGGCGAGATGGTATCCAGGTATTCCACGATCACGCGCGAATCGTACAGGCTGCTGCCGTCGTCCATCAGCAGCACGGGGACTTTGCCCAGCGGGTTGAAGTCGGCCACGGTGGACGTGCTTTCCCACGGAATATCCAGCTGTAGTGGACAGTCGATCTTTTTCTCTGCCAGGACGATGCGCACCTTACGGGCGTAGGGGCTGGTTAGCGAGGCGATCAGTTTCATGGGTAGCCGTCAAAAGAGTGAGTGGAATGAGTGCGTTATAGCGCATAGCTTAGGCAGCAACATAGCACAATATTTATGCATACTGTGTAAAGTGTTATCGAATTTCTACTTTGCCGTTAATGTTCAGCTGAATCACGCTCTGGCCGGGCTGAAAGTTTACCGGCGCCACATCGGCTGCTGGCGCAGCGGCCATCTCGGCTTTGGCACGCATCATTATCGGGTAGTGCGGTTGGGCGCTGCCGATACTCAGCTCGGTAACCTGCTGCTGGTGTTTGCCCAGTGCCTTGCCCGCGGCGGTGGCCTGGGCTTGCAGCGCGGCAATGGCTTGCGGAATCAGCTGCGCTTCGGCCTGGCTGCGGCTGCGGTCGGATACGCCAAACTGCACGCCTTCCAGTGCCATGTATTTCTGCAGGCGGGCGATCAGCTCGGCGGTGTCGGCAAACTCGCTGCTGCGCAGTTTGACTTCGGCACGGGCTTGCCAGCCGATGATCTTGCCGTTCTTGTCGTAGTCCGGCCAGGTGTTGTAGCTGCCACTGCTGAAGGTGACTTTGCGGTAGGCTTCGGCGTCCTGGCGGGCGCGGTTTAGCGCCTTGTTGATGCGGTCGGCCAGCTGGCTGGCCTGCGGCTGGCGGTCTTGTACGTACAGGCTGGCGTTGATTTCGTCGTTGGCCAGCTCCTGGCTGGCGTTGGCGGACAGGTTCAGTACCGTGACGCCAGTGTCGGCAGCCATGGCGGCCGCGGGCAGGGTGCACAACAGGGTCAGGGCGGGGAGCGTCAGGCGCATGGCGGGTTTCCTTGTCAAAAACAATCAGACTGTGCGGCAGGCTGCCGGTTCTCTACCCTAGCGCATTCTGCTGTGTGGCGGGCATGAAATAGCGCGGATAGCGTGATTTCATGCGCGGGCGACCAGATAAAACAAACCCGGCCATCGGTGCCGGGTTTGTCGGGTGTCAGGCGGCGATCAGCCCAGCAGCAGGGCGTCGTCGTCGATGGCTTCGCCACGGGTTTTTTCGAACATCGCCAGCAGGTCGGTGACCTGCATGCGGCTGCGCTCTTCCCCCGCTACGTCCAGCACTACGCGGCCCTGGTGTAGCATCACGGTGCGGTGGCAGCGGTCCAGCGCCTGGCGCATGGAGTGCGTCACCATCAGCGCGGTAAGCTGGTTTTCGTGCACGATGCGGTCGGTCAGCTCCAACACGAAGGCGGCGGTTTTCGGGTCCAGCGCCGCAGTGTGCTCGTCCAGCAGCAGAATGCGCGACGGTTGCAGGCTGGCCATCAGCAGGCTGACCGCCTGGCGCTGGCCGCCGGACAGCAGGCCCATGCGGTCTGGCAGGCGGTTTTCCAGCCCCAGCTTCAACGTGGCCAGCTTGTCGCGGAACAGCTCGCGCAGGCTGCGGTTCAGCGCCGGGCCAAAGCCGCGCTTGCGGCCACGGTAGTAAGCCAGCGCCATGTTTTCTTCAATGCTGAGGTTTTCGCAGGTGCCGGCCATCGGGTCCTGGAACACGCGGGCCACCAGCCCGGCGCGCTGCCAGCCCGGGGTGCGGGTCACGTCTTTGCCATCAATGTGCAGGCTGCCGCTATCCACGATCACGTCGCCGCCCAGCGCGTTAAGGAAGGTGGATTTACCGGCACCGTTACTGCCGATGACGGTGACAAACTGGCCACTATCGATCTGCAGTGACAGGCCGCGCAGCACCGGGTTTTCGATCGGCGTGCCGGGGTTGAAGGTTTTGAACAGCGTATCGGCGCGCAGCATCAGCGGGCTCCTCCGGGTTTACGGGCCAGCTTGGCCTTCAGCTTGGGCAGCACCAGGGCAAAGCCCACCAGCAGTGCGGTAATCAGGTTGAGGTCTTGCGCTTGCAGGCCGATAAAGTCGGCGTTCAGTGCCAGCGCAATCAGCAGGCGGTACAGCAGGGCACCCAGCACGGTTGCCAGGGTAATCACCCACAGCGTGCGCGACGGCAGCAGGGTTTCGCCAATAATAACGGCGGCCAGACCGACCACAATGGTACCCACGCCCATCGAGACATCCGCCCCGCCCTGGGTTTGCACGTACAGGGCACCCGCCACGGCAATCAGCGCGTTGGACAGCGCCATGCCGGCCAGCACCATGCGTTCGGTGGCAATACCCTGGGCACGCGCCATGCGGGCGTTGGCGCCGGTGGCGCGCATGGCCAGGCCGGCTTGCGAGGCAAAGAACACATCCAGCCCCAGCTTGGCGACCACGATCAGTGCGGCCAACATGGCCGGCTGTACTTGCCAGGCAATGTCGAAATTGTCACCGATAAACGGGCTGAAAATGGTGGGGCTGCCGATCAGCGGCATATTGGGTGCACCCATGATGCGCAGGTTGATGGAGTACAGCGCGATCATTACCAGAATGGACGCCAGTAGCTGCAAGATGCCCAGGCGTACGTTGAGCCAGGCCGTCAGCCAGCCAGAGGCGGCACCGGCCAGTGCGGCCACGCCGCAGGCCAGCCACGGGTCGTGCCCGCCGGCAATCAGCGTGGCGGCTACGGCACCGCCCAGCGGGAAGCTGCCGTCGGCGGTCAGGTCGGGAAAGTCGAGGATGCGGAAGGAAATCAGCACCCCCAGCGCCACCAGGGCGAAGATCAGGCCGATTTCCAGGGCACCCATCAGGGCGATCAGGGTCATGATGCGGGTCTTTCAATAGCAACGCGCAGCTCGTGGCTGCGCGGTAGGGGGCAGGTTGGCCGCAGGGTGTGCGGCCAGCCTGACGGGCTTACTTCACGGTGTCGGTGGCTTCTTTCAGCAGTGCCGGGCTCAGGGTGACGCCCTGTTTTTGTGCGGCAGCCGGGTTCAGGCTCAGCGACAGTTTCTCGCCCACTTGTGGTGCAATGGCACCGGCTTTTTCGCCTTTCAGGATGCGCACCACCAGCTTGCCGGTCTGGCGGCCGATGTCGTAGTAGTTCTGGCCCAGGGCGGCAATCGCACCGCGTTTTACCGAGTCGGTATCCGACGCTACCAGTGGCAGCTTGCCCTGTTGTGCCACGGCGACCAGCGATTCATAGGTAGACACCACATTGTTGTCGGTGCTGGTGTACAGCACGTCTACCTTGCCGATCAGGTTCTTGGCAGCCGGGGCCACGTCCACGGTACGCGGGGCGGGGGCTTCTACTAGGCTCATGCCACGCTTGGCCAGCTCGGCTTTCAGCTCTTTGGCTACCACCACCGAGTTCACCTCGCCCGGGCTGTACACCATGCCCACGCGCTTGGCACCCGGCTTGATCTTGGCGATCAGGTCCAGTTGCGGGGCCAGTGCCAGCTTGTCGGATACACCGGTCACGTTGGTTTTGGAAGGCTTCCAGCTCGGAACCAGCTTGGCGGCTACCGGGTCGGTCACGGCAGTAAATACCACCGGAATGCTGCGGGTGGCGGCCACGGCAGCCTGGGCGCTAGGGGTCGCGATGGCCACAATCACGTCCGGGGCATCGCCCACGAATTTTTTGGCAATCTGAGCGGCAGTCGCCGGGTTGCCCTGTGCGCTCTGGTATTGGTATTTGATCTGTTTGCCCGGCTCGAAACCGGCGGCTTTCAGTTCGTCTTCAATGCCCTTGCGCGCGGCATCCAGTGCCGGGTGATCCACGATGGCGGTAACGGCGACCGATTTTTGTTCGGCGGCGTGGGCAAACAGCGGCAGGCTGGCAGCCAGTGCTGCAGCCAGAAGGGTACGGCGGGCAATCATGCTCATCTTGCTAGCTCCGGGGCGTGACAGGGTGTTGTGCAATGCGATATTTGCGCAATGATATGGCAAAGTGGCCGGGCTTTCAGATTGTGCAAAGCAATAATATTCCAAATATTGTATCCATAAAGAAGAATGTGCCAATGTGGTGCGTGCACAAAAAGAATGCGGCCAACAAGGTTGGCCGCAGGGGGTGAATGCTGGCGAATTGTGTAGTCGCTTTATTTCAGCGCGGGCTTAATCCAGATACTCGGCCCCGGGTAGCGTAAAGAAATCGATAAATTCCTCGCTGCTGACCAGCAGGTCAAACAGCAGGGCGGCATCGTCAAAATGGCGGCTCCAGCGGCTGCCGTATTCGGCGTGCAGCCGGTTGATTTCGTCTGCGGCCAGGCTGCGCACCAGGCTCAGGCTGATTTTGCGGCCATCTTCCAGATAGCCTTTGGGGCTGTGCACCCACTGCCATAGCTGCGCGCGGGCAATTTCGGCAGTCGATGCTTCTTCCAGCTGCTGGTGAATCAGCACGCAGCCGCGCCCGCTCATCCAGGCGCCCAGATACTGTATGCCCACGCTGATATTGTTGCGGATGCCTTGCTCGGTAATGGGGGCTTCGGGCTGGAAGTTCAGCAGGTCTGCTGCGCTGATGTGCACGTCGTCGCGCTGCCTTTCCAGCTGGTTGGCCGCATCGCCCAGCACACTGCGGTAGGCATCCAGCGCTAGCGGTACCAGCGCCGGGTGCGCTACCCAGCTGCCATCATAGCCATCACGCGCTTCGCGCTGCTTTTCCTGGTAGATCGCAGCCATAGCCTGGTCGTTGGCCGCCGTATCGTGCTTGTTGGGCGCTAGGGACGACATGCCGCCAATGGCCGGTGCGCCGCGCTGATGGCAGGTTTTCAGCAAGAGCAGGGCGTAGGAGCGCATGAAAGGCACGGTCATGCTGATGCGTTCGCGGTCTGCCAGGCAGAAGTGCCGCGCCTGACAAAATGCCCGGATGCAGCTGAACAGGTAATCCCAACGCCCGGCATTCAGGCCGGCGCTGTGCTCGCGCAGGGCGTACAGGATTTCGTGCATCTCGAACGCGGCCAGAATGTGTTCGATCATCACGGTGGCGCGAATGGTGCCGGTCGGCAGGCCCAATGCAGCCTGTGCGGCGACAAATACATCATTCCACAGCGCGGCTTCGTGGTGGTTTTCCAGCTTGGGCAGGTAGTAGTAGATGCCTTTTCCGGCTGCGTGCAGGGCACTGGCGTGGTGAAAGAAACTCAGGCCAAAGTCGAACAGGGCGGCGCTGACGGGCTGGCCGTCAACGCGCAGGTGCTTTTCGGTCAGGTGCCAGCCGCGTGGGCGCACCATCAGTGTGGCGTGGGCGGGGTGCAGCTGGTAGTGCTTGCCTTCCGGGCTGTGGTAGCTCAGGGTGCCGCGCCAAGCGTCGCTCACGTTCTGGTGCCCGCTCACGATATTGTCCCAGCCGGGGCTGGTGGCGTCTTCGAAATCCGCCATGAAACAGCTGGCGCCGGCATTCATGGCATTGATCATGGCGCGGCGCTCTACCGGCCCGGTGATTTCTACCCGGCGGTCTTGCAGATCAGCGGGCAGGGGCGCGATGCGCCAGTCGCCATCCCGGATGGCCTGTGTATCGGGCAGAAAGTCGGGCAGCTGGCCGGCGTCAAGCAAAGCCTGGCGCTGTTGGCGCTGTAGCAACAGGCTACGCCGGCGGGCATCGAACTGCCGGTGCAGGCTGGCAATAAAGTCCAGCGCGGCACGATTGAACAGCGCTTCATGAGCCGGTTTGACCGGGGCCAGTATGTCTACGCCTTGCGGCAGTTGCAACGCCATGTCTCTCTCCGTTTTTGACGGTGTCATGGTCGCGTAGCATGCGTACCCCGCACCGGTTTTTTGCCAGTGTACTGGTAAGGCTGGTAATGAAACAGGCGTAAAAATCGATAACATTTTTTACTTTTATGGCAATAAAAGCGCTGGTGGCTTGCCGCTGTTTCTGCATAGCGTGACCGCGCTGGCTGAA
>JAIXTB010000087.1 GCA_027484385.1 Neisseriaceae bacterium
GAACTTGTCTTTCAGTTCGATTTCTTTGGCCACGGATACGCCATCCTTGGTGATGGTCGGGGCGCCGAACGAGCGGTCCAGAACCACGTTGCGGCCTTTCGGGCCCAGGGTCACTTTAACGGCGTCAGCCAGAATGTTGACACCCACTACCATTTTTGCGCGGGCGGAATCGCCGAAGCGTACGTCTTTAGCTGCCATGCTTGAAATTCTCCAGAATCAGTTTGATAAGAGGGATGCGGCCCGGATTACTCAACGATGCCCATCACGTCTTCCTCGCGCATAACGAGGAGCTCATCACCGTCAACCTTGACGGTTTGGCCGGAATACTTGCCGAAGATAACCTTGTCGCCAACTTTCAGCTCCAGCGCACGGCGTTCGCCGTTTTCCAGGATCTTGCCGTTGCCTACGGCAACCACTTCACCCATGTCTGGTTTTTCAGCTGCGGCGCCCGGCAGAACGATGCCGGAGGCGGTTTTTTCTTCAGCCTCGAGGCGCTTGATAACAACACGATCGTGCAGAGGACGAATTGCCATTTGACTCTCCTAATAGCAGTGGCTGTTGAAAGATGATTACCTATCAATTCAGCGATAGCGGACAGGTGCATTAGCACTCTGCCCTGACGAGTGCTAATCATAGGGACGGCATAGCCGCTTTTCAAGAGGGGGTGCCCCAAGATTTTGTCAGCGGCATGGTGCTGGCATGGCCCTGACAAACGAAAAACCCCTCTTGCCAGGCAAGAGGGGTTGGGTAATACAGCGCGAAGCCGCGCAGGGCTTACCAGACTTGCAGGAAGGACAGCATGCCTTCTGCGGCCTGACGGCCTTCGAATACCGCGCGCACCACCAGATCGGCACCGCGCACCTGGTCGCCACCAGCGAAGATTTTCGGGTTGCTGGTCTGGTGCTTGAAGTGGCCATTGGCCGGGGCCACGGTGCGGCCCTGTGCATTGCTGGCAATGCCCTGGCGCTCGAACCAGCTGGCGGCTTCTACCTGGAAGCCAAAGGCGACGATGACGTGGTCGCACTCGATCACTTCTTCGCTACCCGGCACGATTTCGGCGTTACGACGGCCTTTGGCGTCTGGCGCACCCAGGCGGGTTTCGGCCAATTTCAGCCGCAAGCTGCCATCGGCGGCCTGCTCTACGCCCATAGGCTGGCGGTTCCACAGGAACGCCACGCCCTCTTCCTTGGCGTTGGCCACCTCGCGCTTGGAACCCGGCATATTGGCCTCGTCACGGCGGTAGGCGCAGATCACCTTGCTGGCGCCCTGGCGGATGGAGGTGCGGTTGCAGTCCATGGCGGTATCACCACCGCCCAGTACCACCACGCGCTTGCCCGCCATGGACAGCGGTGCATCGCCAGCTGGCAGGGTATCCAGGCACTGGCGCACGTTGTTGATCAGGAACGGTAGCGCTTCCAGTACGCCCGGCAGGTTTTCACCTTCAAACCCGCCCTTCATGTACTTGTAGGCACCCATGCCCATGAACACGGCGTCGTACTGCGCCAGCAGGGCTTCGATTTCCACATCGCGGCCGATTTCGGTATTGAGGCGGAACTCGACGCCCATGCCTTCCATGATCTCGCGGCGACGCTTCACCACGCTCTTTTCCAGCTTGAACTCGGGGATGCCGAAGGTGAGCAGGCCGCCGATTTCTTCGTAGCGGTCAAACACCACCGGGCGCACGCCATTGCGTACCAGCACGTCGGCACAGGCCAGGCCAGCCGGGCCGGCGCCGATGATGGCCACTTTTTTGTCAGTCCACACCACTTTGGACATATCCGGGCGCCAGCCGGCTTTGTAGGCTTCATCGGTGATGAATTTTTCTACACTACCGATGGTCACGGCGCCAAAGCCACCCTGCTCCAGCGTGCACGCGCCTTCGCACAAACGGTCTTGCGGGCACACGCGGCCGCAGATTTCCGGCAGGCTATTGGTCTTGTGCGACATCTCGGCCGCCTCGAACAGCTTGCCTTCCTTCACCAGCTTCAGCCAGTTGGGGATGTAGTTGTGCACCGGGCATTCCCACTCGCAGTAGGGGTTGCCACAGGACAGGCAGCGGCCTGCCTGCTCACCCGCGTCTACCGCGTGCAGCGGGGTGTAAATCTCTTTGAATTCGATCTTGCGCACGGCAACTTCTACTTTGTCGCCCGGGTTGCGCGAGAGCTTCATGAACTGGAAAACGTCACCCATGATCACTTGTCCTTTGCCCCTGCGGCCAACGTTGGCCGCAGGGTGCTTTTATTGCTATCAAGGGGCGGACCAACCCGCCCGTCCCTATCAGTCTTTCAGCAGGCTTTCCAGCTTGGCCGCTTTAGGCTTCACCAGCCAGAAGTAGTCGACGTAATCGTCGAAGTTTTCCAGCATGGCGCGGCCGGTTTCCGAGCCGGTCAGCTCCACGTGCTTGGCGATCTTCTCCAGCAGGTAGGCGCGGTACATGCCCATCGCTTCACCGTTGATCAGGTTGATATCCACCAGCTCATTGTTGAAACGGTAGGCAAACTTCTCGGCACGGTCGTACACGAAGGCAAAGCCCCCGGTCATGCCGGCACCAAAGTTGTAGCCGGTCTCGCCCAGCACGATCACGCTACCGCCGGTCATGTATTCGCAGCAGTGGCCGCCCGCGCCTTCGATCACCGCCAGGGCGCCGGAGTTACGCACGGCAAAGCGCTCACCCGCCACACCCGCTGCAAACAGCTGGCCACCGGTGGCGCCGTACAAGCAGGTGTTACCGATGATGATGGACTCGTCCGACTGGTACGCAGCGCCTTTTGGCGGGTAGATGGTCACGCGGCCACCCGCCATGCCTTTGCCCACGTAGTCGTTGGCATCGCCTTCCAGCTCCAGGTGCAGGCCCGGCGCGTTCCACACGCCAAAGCTCTGGCCGGCGGAGCCGGTGAACTTCACCTTGAGGCAGCCAAACGGCAGACCGGCGGCACCGTGTACACGGGCGATTTCGCCAGACAGGCGGGCACCAATGGAGCGGTGAATGTTCTCGATCGGGTAGTTCAGCTCCAGCATCTGCTTGTTGTTGATCGCCGGCAGTGCATCTACCAGAATCTGCTCGGCCAGCTCGCCCTTGTCGAAGGACGGGTTGGAGTCGCTCACGCAGAAGCGTGGCACGCTATCCGGCACGGTACCTTGTGACAGCAGCGGCGACAGGTCCAGACGCTGCTGCTTACTGGTCTTGCCGTCCTGCAGGGTGAGCATCTCCATGCGGCCGATCAGCTCTTCCATATTGCGCACGCCCAGCTTGGCCATCCACTCGCGGGTTTCCTGTGCGATGAACAGGAAGTAGTTCATCACCATTTCCGGCAGACCGATGAAGTACTTGGAACGCAGCTTCACTTCCTGGGTGGCCACGCCGGTGGCGCAGTTGTTCAGGTGGCAGATACGCAGGAACTTGCAGCCCAGCGCGACCATCGGGCCGGTACCAAAGCCGAAGCTCTCGGCGCCCATGATGGCCGCCTTGATCACGTCCAGGCCGGTTTTCAGGCCACCGTCGGTTTGTACCCGTACGCGGCCGCGCAGGCCGTTGGCACGCAGTACCTGCTGTGCCTCGGTCAGGCCCAGCTCCCACGGACTACCCGCGTATTTCACGCTGGTCAGCGGGCTGGCACCGGTACCACCGTCGTAACCGGAGATGGTAATCAGGTCGGCGTAGGCCTTGGCCACACCAGCGGCAATGGTGCCCACGCCTGGCTCGGCCACCAGTTTTACCGACACCAGTGCTTTAGGGTTCACTTGCTTCAAATCGAAAATCAGCTGTGCCAGATCCTCGATGGAGTAAATATCGTGGTGCGGTGGCGGCGAGATCAGGCTGATGCCTGGCTTGGAGCAACGCAGCTTGGCAATCAGCGGGGACACTTTGTCGCCCGGTAGTTGGCCGCCTTCGCCTGGTTTGGCGCCCTGGGCTACCTTGATCTGCAGTACCTCGGCGTTCACCAGATAGTGCGGCGTTACGCCGAAACGGCCGGACGCCACCTGCTTGATCTTGGACATCTTCTCGGTGCCGTAACGCGCCGGGTCTTCGCCACCTTCGCCGGAGTTCGAGCGGCCACCCAGGCGGTTCATGGCGGTAGCCATGGCTTCGTGCGCTTCTGGCGACAGCGCGCCCAGCGACATACCGGCAGAGTCAAAGCGCTTGAGGATGCTTTCCACCGGCTCTACTTCGTCGATGGCAATCGGTGTCACGCCTTCAAAATTCAGCTGCATCAGGTCGCGGAACATGGCCACAGGGCGGGTGTTCACCAGCTCGGCGTACTGTTTGTAAGCGTCGTAGTCGGTGTTCTGTACCGCTTTTTGCAGCGTCATCACCACGTCCGGGTTGTAGGCGTGGTATTCCTCACCGTGCACGTATTTCAGCAGGCCACCGTGGGTCACCGGGCGCATCGGGTTGAATGCCAGGCGCGACAGCAGCTTCTGGTCTTCTTCGAAGTCTTCGAAGCTGGCCCCGGAAATACGCGATACCGTCCCCTTCAGGCACAGCTTGACCAAGTCTTCGTGCAGGCCGATACCTTCGAACAGCTGGGCACCACGGTAGCTGGCGATGGTGGAAATACCCATCTTGGACAGCACTTTCATCAGGCCCTTGTTAATACCTTTGCGATAGTGCTGCAGCGCCTCGTTCACGCGCAGGCTCACGTCACCGGTGGCCACCAGGTCCACGATAGTCTGGTAAGCCAGGTACGGGTAAACGGCGGTAGCACCGTAGCCCAGCAGACAGGCCATCTGGTGCGGGTCACGCACGGTGCCGGTTTCGGCAATGATATTGGACTTGCAACGCAGGCCAGCGTCGATCAGCGCGTGATGCACCGCACCAACGGCAAACAGTGCCGGGATCGGCAGACGGTTGGCCGCAATGGTGCGGTCGGACAGCACCACAATAACGGTACCTTCCTGTACAGCTTCCACCACGTGCGCGGCCAGGCGCTCGATGGCCTGTTGCAGTGTGCGTTCAGCCGGGTCGAAACACAGGTCGAAGGTGGTGGCTTTCAGGTACGGCTCGGTACGCGTGGTGATGCGGATGAACTTCTCGCGCGACAGCACCGGGCTGCGCACTTCCAGGCGCTTGGCGTGCTCGGCGGTTTCCTCGAACATATTGCGCTCGGGGCCGAATACGGTGTTCAGCGACATCACGATGGCTTCGCGGATCGGGTCGATCGGCGGGTTGGTCACCTGGGCAAACTGCTGGCGCAGGTAGTCAAACGGCGAACGTACCTTCTGGCTGAGCACGGCCATCGGGGTGTCATCGCCCATGGAGCCCACAGCTTCCTGGCCGTCTTCTGCCAGCACGCGCAGGATCTGGTCGCGCTCTTCAAAGCTGATGTTGAACAGCTTCTGGTAGGTCAGCAGCTGGTCTTTCGGCCACGCTTCCAGACCGGCATCGTCCTCGATGGACAGCTCCAGGCGCGAGCCGGCGTCCTTGATCCACTGGCGGTACGGTTTGGCCGACTTCAGCTGCGCGTCGATGTCTTCCGGGTACAGGATCTCGCCGGTTTGCAGGTCGGCAGCAAACAGCTGACCCGGCTTCACGCGGCCTTTTTTCACCACGTCTTCCGGCTTGTAGTCCCAGACGCCCACTTCGGAAGCGATGGTAAGGATATTGTCTTTGGTCAGCACCCAGCGCGCCGGGCGCAGGCCGTTACGGTCCAGCATACAGCCGGCGTAGCGGCCGTCGGTCAGTACGATACCGGCCGGGCCGTCCCACGGCTCCATGTGCATGGAGTTGAATTCGTAGAAGGCACGCAGGTCTTTATCGGTGGAGTCAACGTTCTGCCATGCCGGCGGCACCAACAGGCGCAACGCACGGAATAGCGGAATGCCGCCCATCAGCAGGCCTTCCAGCATATTGTCCAGGCTCATGGAGTCGGAGCCGTCGGTTTGCACGATAGGGCGAATGGCGTCCATATCGATGTGCGGCGAGGTCATGATGCGTTCGCGTGCACGGGCCCAGTTGCGGTTCCCCTGCACGGTGTTGATCTCGCCGTTATGCGCCAGGAAGCGGAACGGCTGCGCCAGCTTCCACTGCGGCCAGGTATTGGTGGAGAAGCGCTGATGGAATACCGCCAGGCTGGACTCGAAACGCGGGTCGGACAAGTCCAGATAGAACTTGTGCAGGTTATCCGGCGTGACCAGGCCCTTGTAAGACAGGGTGTGCGGCGACAGCGTCGGCAGATAAAAATAAGGGTCGTCTGCCTTGTTGGCTTTTTCAGCCTGGCGACGACCCATATACAGGCGGCGTTGGAACGACAGCTCGTCCATACCGAAGGGGCAGTTTACAAATACCTGGTAGAAGCTAGGCAACGATGCCATCGCCTGCTCGCCACAGGCGCCGATATCGATAGGCACCTCGCGGAAGCCGGCCACCTCCAGGCCCTGGGCTTCCAGGAATTCTTTCAACCGGTTGCGGCTACGCTCGCCCTGGGCGGCATCCGGGTGGGCAAACACCAGGCCTGCGGCGTACACTGCCTTCAAGGCAAAACCGGCTTCGGCGGCGACTTCACGCAGAAAGCCGTCCGGCTTGCGGAACAGCAAGCCACAGCCGTCACCCGATTTGCCATCGGCAGCGACCGCGCCGCGGTGGGTGAGTTTGGCCAAGGATGATATGGCGGTATTGACCAGCCAGTGCGAAGGCTTGTCGTCCAGTTGGGCGATCAGGCCGAAACCACAGCTGTCTTGTTCGAAATCCGGGCTGTATAAAGTGCCCTCCAGCCAGCGCTGTCTGTCCATCTTTTGTCCCTGCTTATAATGTGATGCGAATGTTTCGATTCTAAGGTCAAGAATGCTGACCCTGCAACCGCTTTTTGTGCGACGCATTATCATTTAATAAACAAAGACTTATTGTAATTTTACCACTACAGAATGCGGAATTACCCGCACGTCACTTTACAATTTAGAGACACCAACATTCAAAAAAACGACTTGCCTGGCTGATGGCCGGACCCCTACAAAATAATGGATTTTTAATACTGTCAGACAATAAACAAATGGCATCGCATCATACCGCATCCACACAGGACACACTGTTCCGCCAGCTGGCTGAACAGGCACTGGCGCGCTCGGCTGGCGCACCGTTGGTAGCAGGTAACCAGATCGACGTGCTGTTTGATGCCGAGGCCAATTTCCAGGCCTGGTGGGACAGTATTGCCAGCGCCAGGGACAGCATCCTGATCGAGATGTATTTGTTTGCCGACGACGAATTCGGCCAGCAACTGCGCGGCTTGCTGCTGGAGCGTCTGGCGCAAGGCGTGCGGGTCTATGTGCTGTACGACTGGCTGGGCTGCTGGCGCGAACACTACAGCGGCTTCTTCACCCCCCTGCTCGCGGCTGGCGCGCAGGTACGGTGCTGGCAAGCCCCCGGCTGGCGCAGTGGCCTGAGCCTGCTGGGGCGCGATCATCGCAAGCTGATTGTGGTGGATGGCGATACAGCGTTTATCGGCGGCCTGTGCATCAGCTCGCACTGGCAAGACTGGCGCGACACGGGGCTACGCCTGCGCGGCCCGCTATTGGGCGACGCCATCGCCGCCTTTGCCGATAGCTGGGCGGCCTGCGGCGAGCCCTTGCCCAGCTTGGCGGCCAACCTTGAGCCAGCGGGTCAGGTAAGAGCACGGCTGATCGCCACCACCCCGTCTACCGCCAAGCTGATGCGGCTGGACCTGCTGATTGCCGGCTTCGCCCGTGAGCGGCTGTGGCTGACCGACGCCTACTTCATGGGCACCAGCGCCTACCTGAGCGCACTGTGCAACGCCGCCCACGATGGCGTGGACGTGCGCCTGCTGGTACCGCGCAGCAGCGATATCGGCTGGATCGCCACCGTCTCGCGCACGCTGTACCGCCCGCTGCTAGAGGCCGGTGTACGCGTGTTCGAATGGAACGGACCCATGATCCACGCCAAGACCGCCGTGGCAGATGGCCGCTGGGCACGCATTGGCTCCACCAACCTGAATATTTCCAGCTGGCTGGCCAACCGCGAGCTGGACGTAGCGATAGAAGACCACAGCCTGGCCGCGCAGATGGAAACGCGCTTTTTGCAGGACATCGACAACGCTACCGAGGTCGTGCTGAGCGGCACGCACAAGCGGCCAGCCCTGGCCAAACCGCGTCAGCAAGGCCCGCGCCTGCCGCTACGCCAGCACGCTGCCGCCAGCGCCGCGGCCGCGGCCCGCCAGGCCGCACGGCTGGGGGACGCGCTGGATAGCGCCATCCGCGGTACACGCAGTGTGGAAGACAGCGAAGCCAGGGCTTTTGCCAGCATTGCCCTGGTGCTGATGATGTTGGCCGCAGCGATACTGTGGTTCCCCTATCTGGTCGTGCTGCCGCTGGCACTGCTGCTCTTGCTGGCCAGCGGCAGTATTCTGCTGCGCGCCGCGCCCCGGCTGTGGAGAAAGCGCCGCCCCCCCGCCATCCCGCCCCCGGCGGACACCGACAGCACCGGCTAGCAAACGCTTGTTCCGGCAAGGTTTTTGATCAAATCACACAACCACCCACCTACCTTGCACGCGCAGACAAAAACTTTTTCTGCCTGTAATACTGCCGTGCAACATAAACGCCCACAATGCCGCTACAATGCGCGCTTTCTTGGGTTATTCGAAGGTGTTTTCCGTTGCGGCCAACCTCATCCAGGCCACCCGGACGACAACACCCTAAGCCGGCAGACGTGAAGGAGGCGAGCCTCCCAGTGCGGACCGCGGTGCAAAGCGCCCCTTTGTTCCGTCGTGCAGTGCATGGCGGATAAACAATCGCGCCTCAAGGCCAGCCATCCAGGGCGGCGGCATCTCGTCGTACGTACAGAACTGTGCCCCAACGCGCACCGAGTGACACTTCCGGCCCCGCCGCGAAGGCCAGCATTGGCGTTACAGGTGCTCAGGACCCCGCCGCCGCACCCGGCGTGGTTCACGCTCTGCCCAAGCGGCCTCACGGCAGCCTGATGTGTCCGAGTTAACAGTAACAAGGACTCAGGTATGCGTTTTCACTTTCCCATCGTCATCATCGACGAGGACTTCCGCTCCGAGAACACCAGTGGTTCCGGTATTCGTGAACTGGCCGCTGCCATCGAAGCCGAGGGCATGAGCGTCATTGGCTACACCAGCTATGGCGACCTCACCTCGTTCGCACAGCAGCAAAGCCGTGCTGCCGGTTTTATCCTGTCCATCGATGACGAGGAATTCCACACCGACGACTCGGCCGAAACCGCGCTGGGCGGCCTGTACGGCTTTGTCGCGGAAATCCGCCGCCGCAACCCGGATATCCCGGTGTACCTGTACGGCGAAACCCGCACCGCACGCCACATTCCCAACGACATCCTGCGCGAGCTGCATGGCTTCATCCACATGCACGAAGACACGCCGGAGTTCGTGGCACGCCACATCATCCGCGAAGCCAAATCCTACCTGGACAGCCTGGCGCCACCGTTCTTCCGTGCGCTGGTGAACTACGCCTACGACGGCTCCTACAGCTGGCACTGCCCGGGCCACTCCGGCGGCGTGGCCTTCCTGAAAAGCCCGGTAGGCCAGATGTTCCACCAGTTCTTTGGCGAAAACATGCTGCGCGCCGACGTGTGCAACGCGGTAGACGAACTCGGCCAGCTGCTGGACCACACCGGCCCGGTGGCCGCGTCCGAGCGCAACGCTGCCCGTATTTTCAGCAGTGACCACCTGTTCTTCGTCACCAACGGCACCTCCACCAGTAACAAGATCGTGTGGCACAGCACCGTGGCCGCCGGCGACATCGTGCTGGTAGACCGCAACTGCCATAAATCCAACCTGCACGCCATCATGATGACCGGGGCCATCCCGGTGTTCCTGATGCCCACGCGCAACCATTACGGCATCATCGGCCCGATTCCGAAAAGCGAGTTCTCGCTGGACAGTATCCGCGCCAAGATTGCGGCCAACCCTTTCGCTCGCGAAGCGCTGGCGAAAAACCCGAATGCCAAGCCGCGCATCCTCACCATCACCCAGTCCACCTACGACGGCATTCTGTACAACGTGGAAGAGATCAAGGGCATCCTGGATGGTGAAGTCGACACGCTGCACTTTGACGAAGCCTGGCTGCCGCACGCCAGCTTCCACGATTTCTACGGTGATTTCCACGCCATCGGCGAAGGCCGCCCGCGCTGCAAGGAATCGATGATCTTCTCCACCCAGTCCACCCACAAACTGCTGGCCGGCATTTCGCAAGCCTCGCAGATCCTGGTACAGGACCCGGAGAACCGCAAGCTGGACACCATGAGCTTCAACGAAGCCTACCTGATGCACACCTCCACCAGCCCGCAGTACGCCATTATCGCCAGCTGCGACGTCGCAGCCGCCATGATGGAACAGCCGGGAGGCCAGGCGCTGGTAGAAGAATCACTGGTAGAAGCCCTGGACTTCCGCCGCGCCATGCGCAAGGTAGACGAAGAATACGGCGACGACTGGTGGTTCCGCGTCTGGGGCCCGGATGCACTGTCTGATGACGGCATCTGCGACCCGATCGACTGGACGCTGAAACCGGAAGACAGCTGGCACGGCTTTGCCGGCATCGAAGACGGCTTCAATATGCTGGACCCGATCAAGGCCACCCTGCTGACCCCGGGCCTGTCGCTGGACGGCAGCTTTGAAGAGCTGGGCATCCCGGCCGCCATCGTCACCAAATACCTGACCGAACACGGTGTGGTGGTGGAAAAAACCGGCCTGTACAGCTTCTTCATCATGTTTACCATCGGCATTACCAAAGGCCGCTGGAACACGCTGATCTCGCTGCTGCAGCAGTTCAAGGACGACTTCGACAAAAACCAGCCGCTGTGGCGCGTGATGCCGGAATTTGTCGCCAAGTACCCGCAGTACGAGCGCGTGGGCCTGAAAGACCTGTGCCTGAAGATTCACAGCCTGTACCGCGAGCACGATATCGCCCGCCTCACCACCGAAATCTACCTGTCGGATATGGAGCCGGCCATGCGCCCCGCAGATGCGTTTGCCAAGATGGCGCACCGCGAGATCGAGCGCGTGCCGGTAGACCAGCTGGAAGGCCGCGTCACCGCCGTGCTGCTCACCCCGTACCCGCCAGGTATCCCGCTGCTGATTCCGGGCGAAGTGTTCAACACCACCATCGTCGACTACCTGCGCTTTGTACAAGCCTTCAATAGCCAGCTGCCCGGCTTTGAGACCGACGTACACGGCCTGGTAGCCACCCTGGTAGACGGCCAGAAAGTCTATTGCGTGGATTGCGTCAAGGCAGGCTAAGCCGACAGGCGTACAATCAAGGCGTGCGGGCTTAGGCCTGCGCGCTTTTTTATTTTCCCCGGTTTTATTGACCCCGGCCCTGCTCTAGATGCTGATTCGCCTGCTGACCCTCTTGCTGTTCTGCGCCCCACCCGCCCAAGCCCAAGCCGTGCTACAAGCCTATAGCGTGCTATACCCACCCTTGCACATGGGCAACGCTGCCGGGCAGAAACCCGGCGTAGCCGACGAGATGGTGCAACGCGCCGCCAGCCTGGCCGGCATGAAAGCAGAGATCAGCACCCTGCCCTGGCGGCGCGCCCAGCTCATGGCTAGCCAGCAGCGCAACGCCTGTGTTTTCCCGCTAAGCCGCCTGCCCGCGCGAGAAAAGCAGTACCAGTGGGTGGGGCTGATTCTCCCCGGGCAAGTACGCCTGTATGGCTGGGCGGGCAATGCCCGCCTGGCTAGCCCCCAAGCTGCCGCCGATGCACGCATTACCGTACTGGCAGGCTCATCGGCAGAAATCCGTCTGCAGCAACTACGGCTACCTTACAGCACCACCAATGTGGTGAATGATGGCCTGCGCCTGTTGCAGCTGGGCCAGGCTGACTACTGGGCAGTCCACGATGTGGTGGCACGCTACGAAGCCCGGCTGGTGGGTTTCCCGCTGAAGGCTGTGGCGACACTGGGCGAAGCCGATTCCTGGCTGGCGTGCCACCGGGACTACCCCACGGCGCAGCGACAAGCACTACAGCAAGCCTTTAGCCGACTGAATGCACAGGGAGAAGCCGGGCAGATTCTGCAAAACTATCTGGGGCACGATGCGCAGGGCACAGAGTGATACGCACGCTGTTGCGGTTGAACCCTCTTAATCTTCCACCAGCCGTGCAAATGCCTGATGGTGAGTACCGTTCTGCACCAGCTTGCGGTAGTGATAGCGCAGGGTATTCACATGCTCGTAGGGGGTCTTTTTGCTGGCGGCCAGATACAGCGACAGCGTCATCGGTAACGGATACAGCTGCCGGAACTGGCCACAGTCCAGCTTTTGCTGGCGGCAATAGGTTTGCAGGGCAATACGGCTGACCGGTACCGCATCGACCATGCCCCTGCGCAGTTTGAGCATGTTCACGTCGTGATTCTCGGACAGGTCGAGCCCGCCCTCCGAGCTGGGCGTCAGCTCGCTAAAACCGTTGGCCTTGAACCAGTCCAGCCGTACATCCTTATTGATGACGCCGATACGCAGCTGCCGGGCTTGCGCCAGAGACGCCACCTGCAGGTTCTGGCGGCCCGCCATGCCATAAAGGTGGACAGGCAGGTCCACCAGTTCACCGATCCAGTGAAAGCGGTGCTCGCGCTCCGGCGTGCGTGCCAAAGCGTAAATCAGCACATTGGGTGCATGCTGGGCCAGCGCCATGCTGCGCGCCCACGGGTAGACACGGTGGGTATAGGGTAGGCCCGCAGCCTGCATGAGCTTGTCGATAAAAGGCAAGGCCGGGCCTGCCAGCTCGCCGTTCACCCGATACGTGAAAGGCGGGGCGTCTTCGGTCACCACCACCATGCCAGGCAAGCTGGTGGCACACGCCAGCTGCATCGGCAACCATGCCGCCAATACCCACCCCTGCCACACACGCTTCATGGCCTTGTCGCCCTGTACAATATTTATTCATTATTGAATCAAGGCGACATTTACGCCAAATTACTTATTGCTTACACCAACGCCTGCGCCAGGTCGGCCAGGATGTCGTCAATATCCTCAATACCGATGGACAGGCGCAGCTGCCCTTCACGGATACCCAGCGCCGCCTTCTGCTCGGGCGGCATACCACCATGCGACATGGTGTAGCTATGGTTTACCAGCGACTCGACCCCGCCCAGTGACTCGGCCAGCATGAACAGCTGCAAGCGGCTGGCCACGCGGCTGGCGGCTTCACGGCTGTTGTCTTTCAGGTACACGGTAACGATGCCGCCAAAGCGGCGCATTTGGCGCTTGGCCAGCGCGTGGCCAGGGTGATCGGCCAGGCCGGGGAAGAAGACTTTTTCGATAGCCGGGTGCTGCTGCAAATAGGCCGCCACACGTTCGGCGTTATCGCAATGGCGCTCCATGCGCAGAGCCAGCGTCTTGATGCCGCGCAGGGTCAGGAAGCAGTCTTGCGGGCCGGGCACGGCACCGGCAGCGTTCTGGATAAACTTGATCGCCTTGAACAGCGCCTCGTCGTTCACCGCCACCAGGCCCAACAGTACATCGGAATGGCCGCCCAAGTATTTGGTGGCCGAGTGCACCACGATATCGGCACCTTGCTGCAGCGGGTTTTGCAGGTAAGGCGTGGCAAAGGTGTTGTCTACCGCCACCTTGGCACCGTGCGTGTGGGCAATGGCCGACAGCGCCGCCACGTCTACCAGGTTCAGCAGCGGGTTGGTGGGGGTTTCCAGCCACACCAGGCGGGTTTGCGGGCTGATCGCCGCCTGCAGGTTGGCCGCATCGCTCAGGTCGGCAAAAGTCACCTTGATGCCTAGCGGCTGCATGACCTTGTCCAGAATGCGGTAGGCGCCGCCGTACAGGTCGGCTACCGCAATCACCTCGTCACCCGGCTGCAGTGTGGCGCGCAGCACAGCGTCCACCGCGGCCATGCCGCTGGCGAAGGCCAGCCCGTGCTGTGCTTCTTCCAGCGCCGCCAGGTTGGCCTCCAGCGCCGCCCGCGTTGGTGTGCCGGTACGGGCGTAGGCAAAATCCAGCTGCTCGCCTACCGCATCGTGCGCAAAGGCCGAGGTCTGGTAAATGGGCGGCATCAGCGCACGGTTGTGTTGGTGGCAGTCAAACCCGGCGTGTATGGCCTTGGTAGCAAATTTCATGGTCTGTTTCCCTTGCGGCCAACCCTGGCCGGTATGTGTCTGCCAGCCTGCACGCGCAGCGCACGCAGGCTGCGTACAGGCTTAACGTTGGTAGGCTTTGGCGTAATGCTGCTCCACGCGCTTTTGTACGCGTTCGAACAACGCGCTCAGCACCCAGTAGATCGCCGCGGCCATCAGGTACAGCGGCAGCGGCTGGAAGGTCTGCGCGATCATGTCTTTGGTGGCCATCATCAGCTCGGACACGGTAATGACCGACACCAGCGAGGTGTCCTTGATCAGCGAAATCAGGCTGTTGGCCAGGCTGGGCACCGCCAGGCGTATGCCTTGTGGCGCAATGATATGCCGCATGCTCTGCCACCAGCTCAGCCCCAGCGACTGCGCCGCGTCCCACTGCCCCTTATCCACGCCGGCAATGGCACCGCGCAGGCTTTCCGACAGGTAAGCCGCCACGTTTAGCGTCAAGGCCAGTACGCCAGCGGTGACCGGCTCGAATTCGATACCTACCGACGGCAGGCCATAATAGATGACAAAAATCTGCACCAGCAGCGGCGTACCGCGCATGGCGCTCACGTAAAACGCTACCAGCGGCGCCAGCAACGGCACGCGAGCCAGGCGCACCATGGCCACCACAAAGCCCAATGTCAAACCCAGCACCATGGCGCTAAGGGCAAAGAACACCGTTAGCCCGGCCCCTTTGAGCAGCACGGGCAGCGCCTCTTGCGCCAGACTCAACCATTCCATTTTCGCTCTCCAAAACACAAACGCCCCCGCACACGGCAGGGGCGTGATATTCAAGCTGCAGGATTATCGCGCAGCTGGTGCTTTCGATACATCAATACCGAACCACTTCACCGAAATTTTCTTGAACGAGCCGTCTTTGTGCAGCGCGTTCAGGGCATTGTCGATGGCGGCCTTGAACTTGGGGTTACCTTTGGCAAACGGGATGCCCATCTGCGTGGTGCCACCTACCGGCGCGCCGGCCTTCAGCGGCAGCTTGGCTTCTTTCAGCGCAAACGGAATCAGCAGGCTGTCGTTCACTGCCGCATCCACACGGCCCAGCGCCAGATCCTGGAAAATTTCCGCGGCGGACGGGTAGAACTTGGACTCGATACCACCCTGCGCTTTCACCATGTCGGCGTAGTTGCTGCCCTGGGTCACGCCCATTTTCTTGCCGGCCAGGTCGGCCAGACTCTTGAAGCTGCGTTTTTCGTCCTTGCGTACGATCAGCTGTGCGCTGGAAATGGTGTACGGCTGCGAGAAGTCGAACACTTCCTTGCGCTTGTCGGTAATCGACACCTGGTTCAGCACCACGTCGAACTTGCCGCCCTGCAGACCAGCCAGCAGGCCGCTCCATTCACCGGTGGTGAACTCCGGCTTCAGCTTCAGCTTTTGTGCCAGCGCATTGCCCAGTTCCACTTCAAAGCCGGTCAGCTTCTGGTCTTTGTCCTTGAAGTTGAATGGCGGGTAGGTGCCTTCCAGCGCGATTTTCAGCGTGCCGCGTTGCTGTACGGTATCCAGCAGGTCTGCCGCGTATACGTTGGCCGCAAAGCCGATCAGTGTCAGAGCGAACAGGGTTTTTTTCATGATTTTATTCCTTATGGCTATTGATTTAGCAATCAATACAATGAAACGAACTATAACAAACCCGACTTTTTGACTCCAGCATTCGCTTGGAACAATTACCGATAAGCAAATGAAAAAACCGGCCAACAGGCCGGTCTTGAAGCGGCAGACAGCGCTTACACGTTGAACAGGAAGTTCAGCACGTCACCGTCTTGCACCACGTATTCTTTGCCTTCTGCACGCATCTTGCCGGCTTCCTTGGCCTTGGCTTCGCCACCCAGGGTGATGAAGTCATTGAAGGCGATGGTTTGCGCACGGATGAAGCCACGCTCGAAGTCGGTATGGATCACGCCGGCGGCTTGCGGGGCGGTATCGCCAACACGGATGGTCCAGGCGCGGACTTCTTTCACGCCAGCAGTAAAGTAGGTTTGCAAGCCCAGCAGCTTGTAGCCAGTACGGATCAGGCGGTCCAGGCCAGGCTCTTCCAGGCCCATTTCAGCCAGGAATTCGGCTTTATCGGCGTCGTCCAGGTCGGCAATTTCGCTCTCGATAGCGGCACACAGCGCCACGACCGGCGCGCCTTCGGCAGCGGCCAGGGCGGTGAGCTTGTCCAGATGCGGGTTGTTCTGGAAGCCGTCTTCTGCCACGTTGGCCACGTACATGGCCGGCTTGATGGTGAGCAGACACAGCGGCTTCAGCAGCGCCTTGTCTTCGTCGTCCAGCTTGAAGCTGCGCAGCGGTTTGCCTTCGTTCAGGTGCGGCAGCACTTTTTCCAGCACGGCTACCAGCTTCTGCGCATCCTTATCGCCGGATTTGGCTTTTTTGCCGTCACGGGCGATGGCTTTTTCTACCGAGGCCAGGTCGGCCAGTGCCAGCTCGGTGCCGATGGTTTCGATATCGGAAATCGGGTCGACCTTACCGGCCACGTGCACGATATTGTCGTCGTCAAAGCAACGCACCACGTTCACGATGGCGTCGGTTTCGCGGATATTGGCCAGGAACTTGTTACCCAAGCCTTCACCTTTAGAGGCGCCCGCTACCAGGCCGGCGATGTCGACAAACTCGACGATGGCAGGCTGGATTTTCTGCGGGTTGATGATGGCGGCCAGCTGCTGCAGGCGCGGATCCGGCACTTCCACGATGCCCACGTTCGGCTCGATGGTGCAGAACGGGTAGTTGGCCGCTTCGATACCGGCTTTGGTCAGCGCGTTAAACAGGGTGGATTTGCCTACGTTGGGCAGGCCGACAATACCGCATTTCAGACTCATGGTGATTCCTCGAAATATCCGGCCTGCCACCGGGGCAGGCATACACCGCGTGATTGTATCACCCGGTGCCGTGTTCTTTGTTTTCGGCCGCTTGCGGCCAACCTTGGCCGCGCTTTACTTGGCGGCGGTGTGTAGCGTTTTCATGGCGGCAGGCATGTCGCCGGCGATGGCTTGCGCCATGACCTGCATGGCCTTGGCGATAGCGTCGTCGATGGCTTGCTGCTCTTCGGCGCGGGCTTTTTTCAGCACGAAGTTGGCCACTTCGTTGCGGTCTCCCGGGTGGCCAATGCCGATTCGCAGGCGCCAGAAGTTGGGCGAGCCGATCTTGGCAATGATGTCTTTCAGCCCGTTGTGGCCGCCATGCCCCCCGCCCTGCTTGAAACGTGCGGCGCCGGGCGGCAGGTCCAGCTCGTCGTGCACCACCAGGATTTCCTCTGGCGCGATCTTGTAAAAGCGTGCCAGTGCGCCCACGGCCTGGCCGGACAGGTTCATGTAGGTCATGGGTTTGAGCAGCCACAGGTCGCCGCCGGGCAGTACCGCACGGGCCACTTCGCCAAAGTATTTGCCTTCGGCACGCAAAGCGGCCTTGTGCTGCCAGGCCAGCTCGTCCACCAGCCAGAAGCCGGCGTTGTGACGGGTTTTTTCGTATTCGGCGCCGGGGTTGCCCAGGCCGACCACCAGACGGATGGCTGTCATTTCCTGTATTCCATGAAAAAGGCCCGCTGCAGGTTTAGCCGCAACGAGCCCAGTACCGTTACCGCCAGGCGGCACGGCTTAATCTATTACACGCGAGCGAAGTCGATGTGCAGAACCAGTTGCTTGAACGGGTGCATCTGGAAAGCAGCGATTTTTACTTGCTCTTTCTGACCGTCGATAACCAGTTCCAGTACTTCGTTGTGGAACGCTTCGTTTTTCAGCGCGTAGTACATAGTGTTGTGATCCAGGGTGATGGATACAGCGTCTTTACCAGCGCCGTATACAACAGCCGGGGTCTGACCAGCGATACGCAGGCGGCGGCTCGCACCAGTACCTTCTTGTACGCGCTTGGTAGCGATAACTTCGATTGCCATGTGAAATACTCCAGTTAGCTTTTCAGCTTCATTTAAGTCTCCAGCCCACCGCGACCAGCGGGCTGAACGTTTACGGCAGGCAGGCGCCCGACGAAACCAGATCCTCATTGAAGAGGTAGGACACCGATTCTTCGTTGTTGATGCGACGCAGGGTTTCTGCGATCAGGCCACCAATGGATACCACGCGGATACGGCTGCACTGTTTGGCCTGGGCCGACAGCGGAATGGTATCGGTGATGACAACTTCGTCGATGTCCGAGTTATTGATGCGATCCACAGCCTGCCCGGAGAACACGGCGTGGGAAGCGTAAGCCAGTACACGCTGGGCGCCACGCTCTTTCAGGGCGGAAGCAGCCTTGCACAGGGTATTGGCGGTGTCGATCATGTCATCCACGATCAGGCAGGTACGGCCTTGCACTTCACCGATGATGTTCATCACTTCGGCCACGTTGGCTTTCGGGCGACGCTTGTCGATGATGGCCAGATCGGTATTCAGCGCCTTGGCCACGGCACGGGCACGTACCACGCCGCCCACGTCCGGGCTAACCACGATCAGGTCATCAAAACGCTGGCTGCGGATGTCTTTCAGCAGTACCGGGGTAGCGTAAACGTTGTCCACCGGCATGTCGAAAAAGCCCTGGATCTGGTCGGCGTGCAGGTCGACGGTCAGTACGCGGTCTACACCGGCGCTGGTCAGCATGTTGGCCACCAGCTTGGCGGTAATCGGTACACGGGCGGAACGCGGGCGACGATCCTGACGGGCGTAACCGAAGTACGGAATTGCCGCGGTAATCCGGCCGGCAGAGGCGCGCTTGAGCGCGTCGGCCATGGTCAGGATTTCCATCAGGTTATCGTTGGTTGGGGCACAGGTCGGCTGCAGGATGAATACGTCGCGACCGCGCACGTTTTCCAGCAACTCTACTGCCACTTCACCATCACTGAACTTGCCCACATCGGCACGGCCGAGGGAAATATCGAGGTGTTTCACCACGTTTTGTGCAAGTTCCGGGTTCGCTGTCCCGGTGAAGACCATCAAACTGTCGTATGCCGCCATAACTGGAATGCCTTAGGATCGGTAGATAAAGAAAAAGCGTGTAAGAAATACTTACACGCTCTTTTTCTCACTTCACTCTGGAAGCTTG
Source organism: Neisseriaceae bacterium (assembly GCA_027484385.1). Taxonomy (GTDB): domain Bacteria; phylum Pseudomonadota; class Gammaproteobacteria; order Burkholderiales; family Chromobacteriaceae; genus Vogesella. The sequence goes on from JAIXTB010000087.1 coordinate 19,092, forward strand.
GCTGAGGAGGAAGGATTCGAACCTTCGCATGCCGGAATCAAAATCCGGTGCCTTAACCAACTTGGCGACTCCCCAGTATCCTTGCTATTCCCCGTCTGAAACCGGATGCACCTTTAACCCCTTGGCAACATACACAGTCATTTCACCAGACAAAGAGTGGAATACTTTATTTGCTTGATCTTCATTTGCCAGCTCCAGAAACACACATGCTCCTGAACCTGTCATCAGCGGCGAACCGTATTCACTTAAACGATTCAAAACCTGTTTTACCGCTGGATATATTTCTGCTACGACTGGCTGCAAATCGTTTTGTTTTTGCGTCGCGCCAGACAGGCTTCGCATTATGGAGAACGAAGCTTTGCCTGTCAACAACCTTTGTGAAAATTCTTGGAATACCGGCCCGGTCGCCACGTGAACAGGTGGTTTGCATACCACATACCAGGCATCCGGTAGTGCTAACTCGGTGAGCTGTTCGCCAATACCGGTAGCGCGGGCGTTTTTGCCAAAAATGAATACCGGCACATCGGCGCCCAGCTGTACACCCAGCTGCATCAGCGCTTCGCGGCTCAGGCCGCAGCCCCACAGGCGGTTCAGCGCCAGCAGCACCGTGGCCGCGTCGGACGAGCCCCCGCCTAACCCCCCGCCCATCGGAATGCGCTTGTGGACACGCAGCGTGGCGCCCAGCGGGCTGCCGCTGGCCTGCTGCAGCAAGCGGGCGGCCCGTACGGTGAGGTCGCTGTCGGCCGGCACGTCGGGCATGGGGTTAAGCAGCTCGATCACGCCATCGCCGCGCACGGCAATGTCGATGGTGTCGCACAGGTCGATGAAACGGAAATCGGTATCCAGCAAATGGTAGCCGTCTTCACGCTTGCCGGTAATCAGCAGCGTCAGGTTGAGCTTGGCAGGTGCGGGAAAGGTATGAAAGGTCTGGGCTTGCATGATGACTCAGGGTTGCGGTGCCGGCTGCCATTGCCAGCGGGAAAAAACCAGGCGGATGCTCATGCCTTCGCGCTCCAGCTCCAGCCTGCGGGGCAGCTGGGTGTCGGCGTCACGGGTATTGCGAATCAGCCAGCCTTGCTGCTGCAGGCGGCCGTCGTCTGCATAACGGGCGGGCCAGCCGGGGGCGGCATGGCCACGCACCCACCAGGCCAGGTTGGACAGCGGCAGCGGCCAACCCAGGGTGGCTTCGGTGAGCGTTTCTACGTCGGCGGCGTGTTGTTCGCGGCCATTGGCTTTCAGTGTTACCCCCTGCGCCGTACGCGTGAGGCTGGCAACCGTGGTGCCGATGGGGGTTTTTACATCCAGCTGGTCGCCGCCGGGCGCGTGCTGCCAATCAAAGCTGGCTACTTCACCTTTACCCTGATAGTTCACCGCCAGACGGCCACTGGTTTCAAAAGGTTCATCCCGCAGGTTGGCCGCAGGGGCTTGCATGCTGCTGTTGACTTCCGGGGTGCTGGCGCAACCGGCCAGCAGAAGAAGGCCGGCGACTAGCCAGCCATACTGATACTTCATGGTTTCAGTCTGTTCAGGGTGTCGGTAAGAATCGGGTGGTCAGGGCTGCTCTGGCGGGCTTTTTCCCAAATGGCACGGGCTTCGTCCTTGCGCCCCAGGCTCCACAGCACCTCGCCCAGGTGGGCGGCCACTTCGGCATCCGGCAGGCGGGCATAGGAATCTTGCAGCGGTTTCAGTGCTTGCTGGGCATGGCCTTGGCGGAACAGTACCCAACCCAGGCTATCGAGCACCATGGCGTTATCCGGCTCGGCTTTCAGCGCTTGCTCGATATACCCCTGCGCCTCTTTGAGCTGGCGACCCTGGTTGGCCAGAATATAGCCCAGCGCGTTCAGTGCCTGCGCGTCGTCCGGGCGGGCTTTCAGGATGCTGCGCAGGTCTTGCTCGGCATCCGCTACCCTGCCCAGCGACTCCAGCAGCAGTGCGCGCTCGTACAGCACGTCGGCCTGGCCAGGCAGTATCTTCAATGCCGCATCCAGTAGCGCGACGGCCTGTTCTGGCTGTTTGGCATCTTTGGCCATGCGCGCCTGCGCCAGGCTAATGCGCACGGTGTTTTGCGGGTCGGCTGCCAGCGGGGCCAGGCTATCGATTGCTTGCTGCCACTGCCCGGCTTCCGATTGCAGCTGCGCCAGGCGCACGCGGGCCGGCAGCAGGTTGTCGCCAGCACTTACCTGCGCATACCAGCTTTGGGCCTGGGCGGGCTGTTTACGCTCTTCTGCCAGCTGACCCAGTACGTAGCGCAGCTCGTTCGGGTCGTTGAAACCGGCGCTCAGCGCGGCTTCCAGATATTGTCGTGCCTGCTCCAGCTTGCCATTCTGAAACGCCAGCAAGCCGGCCAGGTGCAGCACGCCGGGGTGCTGGCCATAGCGTGGCAACAGGGTCTGCGCGTAGGTTTCGGCTTCGGCGTAGCGCTTTTCACCGGCCAGCAGGCGGATGTAGTTCATGCACAGCTCGACGCTGGCTTGCGGGCGGCGGGCCAGCTCGGCTTTGAGAAAATCAATCGCCGCGGCCGGGCTCTGGCGGCGCAGGCGCTCC
>JAIXTB010000105.1 GCA_027484385.1 Neisseriaceae bacterium
CGACTACGGCAACACCGACATCGAGAAGCGCCAGCTGTTCTACCGCCGCCTACTGCCGCTGCTGGAGTTCGGCCGCGAGCGCGATACTGTCGATCTGTCCAAGGTGGTGCTGACCCACCACACGCTGAAGAACAAAGGCAAGCAGGCGCTGTATCTGACCCAGGGCGAGGCACCCAAGCTGGCCGGTATGGACGCGGTGGGCAGTGGGGCAGTGCAGGAAAAGCAGAAAGCCTGGCTGGAGGAGATCATCGATAGTCTGAACGGCTTGTTCGAGGGTGAGCTGAGCGATACCGACCAGCTGGTTTACGTGAACGGCGTGATCAAGGGCAAGATGCTGGAGGACGAACTGCTGGTGCAGCAGGCGATGAGCAATACCAAGGAGCAGTTTGCCAATTCGCCCGACCTGGCCAACTCGCTGCTGAACGCCATCATGGATGCGCTGGACGCCCATACCAGCATGAGCAGCCAGGCACTGAACTCGGCCCGCGTGCGCGACGGTATCCGCGATACCTTGCTGGGGCCGGGGCAGTTGTATGAAGCCTTGCGCTTGCGTGCCGAGGCGAATCGCCCGTCCTTGTGAGACCTAGGCCACACCTGCCGCAATGTTGAAAAGAGCACCTGTAGCCAGGTGCTCTTTGCTTTTAGCCAAGCAGCTCGGTGCCTAGGATCAGCTCTTTACCAAGCACAGGGTAGAAGCCTTCCGGGCATAGCAGCCTGATGGCAGGTAGCGGAGGCAACGCTGTAGACGGGGAAGCAGCACGCTCCAGTGCCACATCCTGGATGTCAGGCGTAGTGATCAGCGGAAAGCGGTGCCAGACGCCACCCGAGTCGACCACCATGCTGTGTTGATACCGCTGCTGAGCCTCTGGGCGATAGAGCTTCATCGATGCAGCCTGCAGTGAGCCTTCTGGCATGCTGCTCAGGCGGGTGGGCCCGCCGTCGCTGATCAGCAGTGTGTCAGGCGCTAGCGTGTAGCTGTGATCCCCTTCCGCACGTATGTAGCTAGCCGCTTCACACAGCGTCGCGGCTGGCATTACCAGGCAGTATTGCACGTCGACCAGATGGTTGCAGATGTCGTAGCCAAGCACCAGCTGCACGCTGAAAGGAAGCCAGTCTGATAGCTTGGCATTAGAGGTTTCGTTGCAAATCGGAAGAGGAGATGTTGCGAAGTAGCTCATGCGGGTATCTCCAGCGGGGTGGTCAGGGCAGCAAGATCGGCGTGGCCGAGGATGAAGGTTTCTATCTGTTGCATGGCTTGGCGCAGGTCATCGGTTTCAAAGCGCACGTAGTTGCGCACGGTGACGTCACCTGTGGCGATGTGGTTGACCAGCGCTTTCACCAGCAGCGGGTTACCCAGCTGCTTGGCCGCCACCGAAGTAAAGGTGCGCCGCAGGGCGTGCATGGAAAAGCGCACTGCGCCCTTGTTGGAGGCGATCTGTGCCCAGCGGTCTACCCGATCGACAAAGATCTGGCCCTGCCCGCCAGTGTGTTGCCGGTAGGCTTGCAGCACGCGCAGCAGCGTCGGCCCGAGTGGCAGCAAGTGATCGCGGTGGTTCTTGGTGTCACGCGCGAGCAGGGTGCCTTCTGTCGGGTTGAAGTCCGACCATTGCAGCTTCTCCAGCTCGGCCTTGCGAAAGCCGGTGAGCACGGCAGTGAGCAGCAGCACGCGGTAGTGCACTGGCCGTGGCAGCAAGCCTTGGAACCAGACGCCCAGTTCGCTGGGCTTGATCATGTCGTCCTTGGACGGCGTGGCCATCAGCATGCCGGCGGCCTTTACCTTGGATTTGGCCTGGCAGACTTGCAGATCGTGCACGGCAGCGGCAAAGCGGAGCAGGGAGTCCAGCAACTGCAGCGTGCCGTTGGCCTTGGCGGGGGATTTGCTGTCCCGCAGGGTCTGGTAGAGCTGAAAGCAGTCGTCAGCGCTGATGTCGGTTACCGGCTTGTCTGCCAGGTGGGGCAGGTAGAGCCGCATGATCTTGCTGTAGCTCTCCTTGGTGGTGTCCCGCAGCTTGCGCTTGTTGGTGTATTCCTCGAACACCACCCGCAGTGTCAGCGATGGCTTGCGGGCCTGGCGCTCCTCCCGCAGCGAGCGGGGCAGCACCCCCAGACGCTTCTCGTGGATCAGCCGGAACACCTCGGTGCGGGCGTCCTCGACGGTTGTGTGGTTGAACAGACCGAGTTGCACTTTGATGTGCTTGTTGTTCTGGGTGGTGTCCCAGTAGAAGACTTTGCGTAGCGAGCCGATCCGCAGTAGCAGACCTGCTTGCTGGCTGTCCCTGATTTCGTAGCGTTGCCCTTTGCTGGCAAAGGGTAGTTTCTGGACGTAGGTATCCGTCAATCTGACAGTCATGGCTAACCTCGTGAGGAGAGCTTTTCCGGCAATTGGGGTATTTTTGGGGTATCCCATTGCCTCAAACCCTTGCCCAATCAGGCAAGAGACCTGTCAGTGATGAGCTGAGGCAGCCAACAAAGAAAGACAGCAACCGGTGTGAGCCGGTGCTGTCCTCAGTGTTTGGCTTCAGCCTGTAGCTGCCGCCTTGGTGCTTACTCCGCCTGCTCGCTACCCGAATCACCACCAGCCTGGCGGGCTTCGAAAGCGGCGCGCTTTTCCGCGTTGGCCGCAGTGCGGGCCTGGAACTCGGCGGTGCGGGCGGCTTTGGCGGCCTGCTTTTCAGCTTTTTCGATGGCACGCAGCTCGGCCAGCTGGGTTTCGCGCACTTCGCGGGCGGCAATGGCGATGGCACGGGCGGCATCGCGCTCGGCTTCTTCGCGTGCTTCCATTTCTGCTACTTCGGCGTGGGTCATGCACGGGCTGGTTTTTTCGAACCAGGCGATGGACTCCACGTGGCCGGTGTGCGGGAACATGTTCACGATACCGGCCGATTTCAGCGTGTAGCCCTTGGTGTGTACCAGGATGCCGGCGTCGCGGGCCAGGGTGGACGGGTTGCACGATACGTAGACCAGTCGCTGCGGGGCGGTTTCCTCGGTAAAGGCTTTGACCAGCTGGATGGCGCCGTCGCGTGGCGGGTCGATCAGCATTTTGTCGAACTTGCCCAGCGACGCCAGCGATTCTTCGGTCACGTCGAACAGGTTGGCCATTTCGTAGCTTACCTTGTGCTGCAGGCCGTTGTGGGTGGCATTTTCTACCGCGCGTTTTACCAGCGCCTGGCTACCTTCCATGCCGTGTACGGTGGCGCCGCTACGGGCGATGGGCAGGGTGAAGTTGCCGATGCCGCAGAACATGTCGGCAATGCGCTCGCCGGCTTGCGGGTCCAGCAGACGCAGGGCGCGGGCGACCATCACGTTGTTGATGTCCGGGTTTACCTGGGTGAACTCGGTGGGGTAGTACGGCATTTCCACGTTGAAGTCTGCCAGGCGGTAGGTCAGGCGTGGTGCGTCCAGCGGGTAGATGGGGTAGCAGGTTTCCGGGCCTTTGGGCTGCAGCCACATTTGCAGCGGGCGGCCGGGTTGACTGTATTGGTCGGAGAAGCCTTTCAGGATGGCGAAGTCGGCGTCGGTAATGGCGTCCATATTGCGGAACACCAGGATATCCACGTCCGAGCCCACGGCCACTTCTACTTGTGGCATGCGGTTGTTGATGGACAGCTTGATGATCATCTGGCGCAGCGGGGTAATCAGTGCCGAGATGTGCTTGGGCAGAATGTGGCACTCGTTCATGTCAGCGATGAAGCTGGAGCGCTTTTCATGGAAGCCGACCAGCACACCGCCTTTTTTCTCTACCAGGCGGGCGGACAGGCGGGCGCGGTGGCGGTAGCCCCAGGCCGGGCCGGCGATAGGGGTCATCACGACCTGCGGGCGTACCTTGCCGATGCGGGCCAGGTTGTCTTCCAGTACGCGCTGTTTGATGGC